>JAZOLL010000041.1:0-2959 GCA_045653105.1 Eubacteriales bacterium | reverse complement strand
GCGCGAAAACGGCGCTTTATCTCGGAAATCTCTTTCTCGTTCATTTTGTCCTCATCAATCTTCTGTTAAGTGTCTGAAAAAAATCCTTTGTGCGAGCCATCACTTCTCTGACGTCTCTGTATAATTGCCCGCGATAGTTCTGCTCGTCCGTGGCAACGCCGCAAGCGTCAAGTCCAAGTCCTCTCGCTATACTGACCGCACGGCTTAAATGATATTTTTGTGTCACTATGATTATTTTCTCAAATATGTCCAGACTGTATGTATTTCTTATACTTCCAAATGTATGAAAGCCGAACTCGTCACAAACTATAACGTCCTCGGAAATGCCCTGAGATATACAGTATTTTTTCATAGCGGACACCTCGTCATAATGATCACCCGAGCGATCTCCGCTGAGCAGCAAAACGTCCGATGCACCAAGACGGTAAAGTTCTATGCCCTTATCAAGCCTGTCCCTCAACATATCTGACGGCGTTCCGTCAGGACGCAGGCCTGCGCCGAGGATAAGAATACAGTCGTATTTTCCCTCGGGAAGCTCCTCTATATCAAACATATAGCGGGAAGAAAAAGCGACTACGTACACATTGATAGCCGCTACAAGGACACCGCACGCGGCAATAATTGCCGCGGCGATGATCATTATTTTTTTAGATCTTTTCATAGATATCAGTTGTTTGGAGCTTTGCTTCTGTTCTCGATTATCTGAGCTGCTACGTCAAGATAATCGTTCTCCATGATCTCTATCCAGCCCTTATCGACAAGTGCTGTGAGCTTTGGATCTATCGGTATTCTCGCGAGAAGATCGTATCCGAAGTTTTCGGCAACTTCCTCTATATGGCTGTCTCCAAATACCTTGATCTCTTTTCCGCAATCGGGACACTTTACATAGCTCATATTTTCGATAAGTCCGTATACGGGAATATCCATCATCTTAGCCATGTTGGCCGCCTTGCTGACTATCATGGAAACAAGCTCCTGAGGAGTGCTTACTATAACTATTCCGTCAAGCGGGATAGACTGGAATACAGTGAGCGGAACGTCTCCTGTTCCGGGAGGACAGTCGATAAAGAGATAGTCTATATCGTGCCATATCGTGTTGGTCCAGAACTGCTTTACAGTTCCTGCAATGACGGGGCCTCTCCAGATAACGGGACGCGACTCGTCCTCAAGGAGAAGATTTACAGACATTATGTCTATTCCAGATGTTGTTGAGGGGGGGATCATTCCGTTATCGTCTCCCTCAACAGGCTTTTTAAGACCGAAAGCCTTAGGGATAGACGGTCCTGTTATATCCGCATCGAGTATTGCGGTCTTATAACCGAGACGCTGCATCGTAACGGCAAGCATAGAGGTAACTATAGATTTACCAACTCCACCCTTTCCACTTACGACACCTATAATATGTTTTACACTGCTAAGCTCGTGAGGCTGATCCATAAGGCTGTTTTTTTCCTTGGATGAGCAGTTGCTTGAGCAGGTAGAACAGTTGTGAGTACATTCTGACATATTTTTCACCTTCCTGAAATCGTAGTAGAATTTATTATATACCTATTTTCTCATTTTTTCAATAGAATAAAAAATTTTTTCGATATTTGTTTTAAATTTCCGCAAAAGACTTGAAAAAGAGGCAAATTAGTTGTATAATATATTGATTTAAATTTAGAACCACGGAGGCAATTATTATGAGCACCGAACTTAAGAAAAACACAAAATTTGAAGGAGTAAAGGGGCCCGTTCTTACAATAGTAATGGACGGTGTCGGAATTGCTCCCCAAACTGCGGCAAATGCCGTATATCGCGCATACACCCCCACACTCGATATGCTTATGCAGAAGTACCCCACAGTCAAGCTTAAGGCACACGGATCCGCTGTCGGTCTTCCCTCTGACGACGATATGGGTAACTCCGAGGTCGGACACAACGCACTCGGCGCAGGACAGGTTTTTGCACAGGGCGCAAAACTCGTATCCCAGTCTATCGAGAGCGGCAAGATGTTCGCATCCCCCACATGGTGTGAGCTCATCTCTAACGTATCCGAAAACAACTCCACACTTCACTTCCTCGGACTTTTCTCTGACGGAAACGTTCACTCTCACATCGATCACCTCAAGGCGATGATCCTTCAGGCAAAAGCTGAAAAGGTAAAGAAGGTCAGAATCCACACACTTATCGACGGAAGAGACGTTGGTGAGACAAGCGCGCTTGATTACGTTGAGCCCTTTGAGGCTTTCATCGCTGATCTCAGATCCGACGATTTCGATATCTGTATTGCATCCGGTGGCGGAAGAATGAAGATAACTATGGACCGTTACGAGGCTGACTGGTCTATGGTAGAGCGCGGTTGGAAGACTCACGTCCTCGCTGAAGGAAGATGCTTTGCATCCGCAAAGGAAGCTATCGTAACTTACCGCGAGGAGCTTGGAGTTATCGACCAGGATCTTCCTCCCTTTGTAATTGAGAGAAACGGTGTGCCGGTAGGCCCTGTTTGCGATGGCGACAGCGTTATATTCTACAACTTCCGCGGTGACAGATCTATTGAAATCTCCAAAACATTTGAAGCTCCCGAGGGCGCATTTGACAAGTTTGACCGCGTAAGAGCTCCCAAGGTAGTTTACGCAGGTATGCTTGAGTACGATGGAGACCTTCACATTCCCCACAAATACCTCGTATCTCCTCCCGAGATAACAAACACAATGAGTGAATACCTTGCAAATGCAGGTGTAAATCAGCTCGCGATCTCCGAGACACAGAAGTACGGTCACGTATCCTATTTCTGGAACGGAAACAAATCCGGAAAGTTCTCCGAGGAGCTTGAGACTTATATCGAAATTCCCTCTGACCTTGTTCCCTTTGAGCAGCGACCCTGGATGTAGTGCGCAGAGATACCAGGCAAGCGTCTCGTGTGCCTTGAGGCCGGATAGTACCGCTATCTCAGAGTAAACTTCCCCAACGGAGACAT
>JAZOLL010000040.1:0-26889 GCA_045653105.1 Eubacteriales bacterium | reverse complement strand
AAATCACTTGATGAGCAGAGCGAACAGTTTAAGAAATATTGGCCCTGCGATGTTCACGTGATCGGTAAGGATATTCTCCGTTTCCACACTATCTATTGGCCTATTTTCCTTATGGCTATGGGTGTTCCGCTTCCCAAGAAGGTATTTGGACATCCTTGGTTCAACTTTGGTATGGATAAGATGTCAAAGTCTAAGGGTAACGTTATTTATGCAGACACCCTTGCAGATCACTTCGGTGTTGACGGTGTAAGATATTACGCACTCGCAGAGATGCCCTATAACTCTGACGGCTCTATAACATACGAAACCGTTATCAACAGATTTAACACAGATCTTGTAAACAACCTCGGTAACCTTGTTAAGAGAACTCTTGATATGGATAAGAAGTATTTTGACAAGAAGATACCCGCGCCTACAGCGGCAGAGCCTCTTGATGATGAGCTTCGTGCGGCGTGCATTGAGGCATATAATGGCGTTGTCGCGAATATGGATGAGTATAAGATCGCCGATGCGCTTGAGTGCATATTTACAATGCTCCGTAGAGCAAATAAGTATATAGACGAGACAACTCCTTGGGCTCTTGCTAAGGATGAGAGTAAAAAGGAAAGACTCGGAACCGTGCTTTATAATCTCCTTGAGACTATTCGTTGGGGAGCTGTTCTTCTCGCGCCCTTTATCCCTGAAACATCCTCTGATATACTTGACCAGCTTGGAACAGATGCAAGAGGATATGCAAGCATTGGCACTGCAGAGCAGTTTGGCGCAATGCAGACAGGTGGCGAGGTAAAGGATTCAAAAGTTCTCTTCGCAAGAGTTGACGAAGCTAAAAAGCTCGCCGAGTTTGAGGCAGAGAGACAGGCACAGATAGCTGCGGCAAAGGCAGAGAAAGTGCCCGAGCGTCCCGAACCCTGCGCTCCCGTTGGGATCGAGGACTTTATGGCACTAGAGCTCCGTACCGCAAAGGTTATCTCCTGCGAGAAGGTACCGAAAGCAAAGAAGCTTCTTTGTATGCAGCTTGACCTCGGCTACGAAAAGAGACAGGTAGTATCGGGTATTGCCGCTTTCTATTCTCCTGAGGATATGATCGGCAAAAAGGTTATCGTTGTCGCTAACCTCAAGCCCGCAAAGCTTTGCGGCATAGAGTCTCAGGGAATGATTCTTGCAAGCGGAGAGGAAAAGGTACGAGTAGTATTCCTTGACGATGCAACACCTCTCGGCGAGAGAGTAAGATAATTGGAGAAAACAGATGAAAGACAAAAAGATAACTGTTGTTGGTTGCGGACGTTGGGGCTCGCTGATAACTTGGTATCTTGACAAGCTTGGTTTTTCGGTAACTCTTTATGGCAGAGCAACCTCGGCGAATATGCAGAGGTTTATATCCGAGCGCAAAAACGACCTGCTTGAGCTTCCCGAGAGCGTGGCGCTTTCTACATCCTATGAGTCTCTTTTAGACTCGGATATAATAATAATCTCGATCGCTTCGCAGTCGCTTCGCGGCTTTATGGACAGTATAAAACCTCTCGATCTTCAGAACAAGATATTCGTTCTCTGTATGAAGGGAATTGAGGTGGAGACGGGAGACCGTCTTTCCGAAATAGTTGCAGCGAATACCGATAAGTCCAATAAAATTGCCGTATGGCTCGGTCCCGGACACGTTCAGGATTTCTATGCGGGAATACCTAACTGTATGGTCATAGACAGCGAGGATGAGGACGTAAAAAGAATGCTTGTTGAGGAATTTTCAAGCGAACTCATACGTTTCTATTACGGAAATGATATAATTGGAAATGAGGTAGGCGCGGCTGCGAAAAACGTTATCGGAATCGCGGCAGGTATGCTTGACGGTGCGGGACTTTCCACCCTTAAGGGCGCGCTTATGTCAAGAGGTAGCCGAGAGATATCAAGGCTTATCGTTGCCATGGGAGGAAGTGAGCTTTCAGCTTACGGCCTCTGCCATCTGGGAGATTATGAAGCAACTGTATTTTCTCGCTATAGTCACAACAGAATGTTTGGCGAGAAGTTTATTCGCAAAGAGAGATATGACGAGCTTGCAGAAGGATATTACACCGTAGAAGCACTCGTAAATCTTTCCCGAGAATATAATGTTGAGCTTCCTATATGCGACGCGCTTTATAAGATACTCTACCTTTCGGCAGATCCTCATAAAGTGCTAGGCGCACTCTTTAGCAGAAGTATAAAAGAGGAGCTCAAGAGCTGATATGAAAATAGGACTTTTTGACTCCCACGCACACTATTTTGACCGTAGATTCAACGAGGTTGGCGGACCCGATGCTATACTTGAGCGAGACGTATTTGGTGGAGGAGTTGCTTACGTTATAAACGTTGGCACGAGAAACGAGACAAATATTCTCGCTGTAGAGCAGGCAAAAAAATACGGCGGTATGTATGCTGCCGTGGGGATACATCCCGAGGATGTAAGAGATAGAGAAGCCGAGCTTTACGATGAACTTGATAAACTCGATGTGCTCCTTGGTGATGAAAAAACAAGACGGGAGAAAAAGATAGTCGCGCTCGGCGAGATCGGGCTTGATTATCATTATGAGGGGTTTGACAAAGCGCTTCAGTTTGAGTGCTTTGATGCCCAGATGGCTATCGCAAAAAAGAAAAACCTCCCCGTCATAATTCATGACAGAGAGGCTCACGGAGACTGCTTTGACAGAGTTTTATCCAGTCCCGAGGTGCGCGGAGTTTTCCACAGCTATAGCGGTAGTGCCGAGATGGCAAAGGATCTTGTGCGACGCGGCTGGTATATTTCCTTTTCAGGCGTTGTTACATTTAAAAACGCGCCAAAGGTAAAGGAAGCGGTGGCGGCAGTTCCAACGGAAAGAATCCTCATAGAAACAGACGCCCCCTATCTCGCGCCGCATCCTCACCGAGGAAAGATAAATCATTCGGGGCTTATGCGACATACGGCAGAAGCCATAGCGGAGATAAAGGGCGTGTCAATAGAAGAGATAATAGAGACGACCTGCAAGAACAGCTTTGAGCTTTTCGGGATAGATTATTGATCCTTTTTTCTTGCCAGGGGATTTTGCTCCATTGCTTCTTCCATGCTGCGATTGCTGACGTGCGTATATATCTGGGTGGTGTTGAGCTGCTCGTGTCCAAGGATATCTTTGAGCACGCGCACGTCAACGTTACCTGACTGATACATAAGCGTTGCGGCGGTGTGTCTGAGTTTGTGTACAGAGTAGTGCTTCGATTCAAGCCCTGCCATGTCAAGATATTTATACACGAGCCACTGAACAGTTTTTACACTGATGCGTTGATTTCTTCCACTCAAAAAGAGTGCGCGGGAATCAACGCTTTTATATTTTTCACCGAGGCGCTCTTCGATATATTCGCCAAGTGCCTCACGGCAAGCACTGTTTAGATAAACTATACGCTGCTTGTTTCCTTTTCCAGTTACTGTCAAGGAGCGTATCTCTCGGTCAACGTCGGAGATATCTATACCGACAAGTTCTGAAACTCGCATTCCGCAGTTAAGAAAGAGCGTAATAATGGCGTAGTCTCTAACTGTTGTTTTTGATTCCTTATCCGATTTAACGACATCAAGGAGCAAAAGACTTTCGTCAAGAGTGAGATGCTTGGGAAGGGCTTGCTTTTTCTTTGGCGCTTCAATGTTTATCGCAGGGTTGTCATCAAGCATAAATCTCTTTGTAGTGAGATATTTGAAAAAGCCTTTGATAGCGGAGAGCTTTCTGGATTTTGCCGCAGACATATTTCCTCTTATGTTGTCTGCATACATTATGAATTCGTATATATCCTCGGTAGTGATGTTTCTTATGTAATCAAGATCTACACAGGTGATATCTATCTTTTCAAACTCCTCCGAACTTGGAGATATCTTGTTATCACGTGCGACGAGATATCTGAAAAATGTTCTAAGGTCAAGAAGATATTCCGAAACAGTCTTCTCCGAGCAGTTCTGAATGGCGGACTTATAAGATGCAAATTCGCGAACAAGAGAGGGCAGTGTTTCGGGGGGGATGTTGTGAGGCATAAATATTCTCCTTTCCTTTGATGAGTTATAAATTAGTGGTTATAAATTAGTGGATAAAATGTAAATTTTCAATGTATTAGGTTGCAAAAACTCGGTTTTTCTTATATAATTAGGTTGTGTCGTATAAGCACGGCACAAAGCTTAAAATGCACTTTATCCGGAGGGATTATGAAAAGCTTTTTCAGTGATTATTCATATAGCGCTGTTAAGATGTTTGTAAATCAGTTTGCAATATCTATCTTTGGCGCAATGCTTTCGATGGCGACTACAGCCGCAGAGAATGATACACTTGCTATCGTTTGCAGTGTTCTTGCCATAGTGTTCTATCTTTTCCTTATTTACACACAGACTTGGGAGATAGGCGCGCGTGACAGAATATCGGTGGATATAGGCAAAAAGCCTTATAGACCGAATACAGGTCTTGCCATCTCAGCACTTGCAAATGTACCTAACTTTTTGATAGCTATTACATTCTTCTTCGTTTTGTCTGTTTTTCCGATGAGTATGGTAGCGGCAAACGTAAGAACTATTGCCAGTCTCTTCAATATGCTCCTTGAGGGGATGTATCTTGGCCTTATCACTACGGTAAATATTGGTAACAGAGCGCTTGGTACGTTCTGGTGGATGTACCTTGTTATAACGCTCCCCGCGATGCTGACTTCTTGGCTTGCTTACTATCTTGGATACAAGAACAAGAAATTTACAACGCTTTTTGATTATCAGAGTCCCGATAGAGCAAAGAAAAAATAAAAGATAAATTTTTCCATCAAAGCTCCGCGTATAGCGGAGCTTTTTTTACGCATACTTTTAGTGTGATCACAAAAGAGTCACACAACAGGACCGTTTCTCGCCGAAGACGGCACTGTAGAGATTATTCGGCAAAAAAGGAGATTGAGATGCAGAACAATCAGTACAACCAGAACAACCAGAATAACCAGAACAACCAGAATAACCAGAATAACCAGAACAGTCAGTACAATCAGAACAATCAGAACAATCAGAACAATCAGAAGAAGGATAATAAGAGCCAGAATCAGCAGAACAACAAGACCAATAAGTCTCAGCAGAAGAAAGAGAATTACTGACTTTTTTATCGTTTGAGTTTATAGAAAATATGAACTCGTGGGGGACGGTATCGATGTTATCGGTACGGTCCCCCATATCTTTTTATAAAATACCCGCTAAAGCGTAGAAAATGTACATAGCTACAGAACCTGCCATAACAAGAGCAAGCACTAAGCATATAATACGCGTTATAGTTTTACTTTTCATAAAAACTCCTTTTAGGTGTCTATTTTAAGTTGTCTTTCGGAAAGACTTCTCTCGGGGAGGAGCTGACCTGTAGCAGGTATCTTTATCTTCTTAAATCCCTTTGAGGTGTCGTATTTGTCCTCAAAGTCTTTAAGTCCTTCAACAAGCACACTTCCTTTTTTGAGCGTCATAAGAGTTACACCGCCCGAAGTTCTCGTGTTCTTGATCGGAATGAGCGAGGTCTTTATAACTATAGCCTTATCATCCGAGCTTATGAGCATAATATCATAGGGATCTTTTTCCACCTCGTAGAATACGGCAGCGATCGGAGAAGCAGAGGAGTAAGCATTGATAAGCTTCCTTCTGTTGCCCTTAGTTTCGTAATTCGTAACAGGGACTCTGACGCCCTTACCGTTTTCAAATACGAATACAAAGTTTTCGCCTGCGGGATAGCCCTTCTGTATTCTCATAAATACGGGCTTCTCGCCCTCGTCCATATTCAGCTTTGCAGGGAGATAATCGCCGAGCGCTGATGCTTTGACACAGTCAAAGTCGGCTATTTTTGCTCTGTAGAGCTGAGCCTTGTCGGTAACAAAGATTATATCCGCAAGGTTGTCGGTGTCCTCGGTGTAGAGCATAACGTCACCCTCCTTGAGCTTTTGCTCGTCGTTGCCGCGGAGCGACTGAAGGGTAATCTTCTTGAAGTAGCCTTCCTTGGTGAGATAGATTCTGACGTTGTAATTCTCAACGTGATCTTCTTCGTTATAGGTGTCTATATCGCCAGCCTCAATAAGCTGAGAGCGTCTGGGCTGACCGTACTTTTTCTTGATATCGGTGAGCTGAGACGCGATGAGAGCCTTTATCTTGAGCTCGTCTGCCAAGATATCCTCTATCTTTGCGATCTCCTGCTGGAGTCCCTCTATTTCGTTTATGCGGTTTATGATATATTCCTTGTTGAGGTTGCGAAGCTTTATCTCGCAGATATACTCAGCCTGGAGCTTATCTATATTAAAGCCCTTCATCAAGTTCGGGATAACGTCTTCGTCCTTTTCGGTATGACGGATGATCTTTATGGCCTTGTCGATGTCAAGGAGTATCTTTCCAAGACCCAGGAGCAGGTGGAGCTTATCCTTTTTCTTTGCAAGATCAAACTCAAGCTCTCTGCGAACACAGCCTATTCTGAACTTTATCCATTCCTTGATTATATCAACGATGCCAAGCTGCTTAGGTGAGGAGTCTATGAGTATGTTGAAGTTACACTTAAAGGAATCCTCAAGGGGAGTCATCTTAAAGAGCTTTGTCATAAGCTTGTCGGGATCAACACCGCGGCGAAGATCAAGCGTGAGCTTGAATCCGCTGAGGTCTATCTCGTCTCTGAAATCGGTTACTTCCTTGAGCTTTCCTTCCTTTACGAGTTCGGTTATTCTCTTTAGGATAACCTCGATCGTGGTAGAGTAGGGGATCTGAATGATATCGATACAATTAGCGGCTTTGTCATAGTTGTATCTTGAGCGTATCTTTACAGAGCCTGAGCCTGTTTCGTATATCTGTCTCATCGTATCGCGATCGTATATTATAGCGCCACCGCAAGGGAAGTCGGGAGCCTTGATTATGTCAAGTATCTTCTCGATAGAGACGTTGGGATTCTTGAGCACGGCAATAGTGCCGTCGCAGATCTCGGAGAGATTGAATGGACATATAGAGGACGCCATACCGACAGCGATACCCGTGTTAGGAGTTACCAAAACATTCGGGAATGTGGTCGGGAGGAGTGTAGGCTCCTTCATAGTGCTGTCATAGTTGTCCACCATATCGACTGCGTTTTTGTCAATTCCGCGGAAAAGCTCGCTACAGAAGGGGTCAAGCTTTACCTCTGTGTATCTTGATGCCGCGAACTTCATATCCGAGGAATACTGTTTACCAAAGCTTCCCTTGGAATCTACAAAGGGGTGGAAAAGCGCCTCGTTACCCTTGGTAAGACGTACCATGGTCTCATATATAGCCATATCGCCGTGAGGATTGAGCTTCATCGTCTGTCCCACGACGTTAGCACTTTTTGTTCTGTTTCCGGTCAAAAGCCCCATCTTGTACATAGTGTAAAGGAGCTTTCTGTGGGCGGGTTTAAATCCGTCGAACTCAGGTATCGCTCTAGCGATTATGACGCTCATAACGTAGGGCATATAGTTTTTCTCTATAGTGTCTGTTATGAGCTGGTTTTGAATCGGTGCGATCACCTTGGGTTCTTCTGCGGCAGGATTCTTTCTGGTTTTTTTAGCCATGTTATACCGTCCTGATTTATATATTTTTTACTGTATGTGCGGCTGCTCTTATCATTCTATTGTAGAGAGCAAGACCGAGCCCTTCTTTTTTCGGAAGATGAGCATATATGACGTCCGAGGGGATATCGTTTGCCTGTCTGAGGGCGGCAAAGAGCGAGTTTGCCTGAGCGGCAAGGTCATCTCTCGGTCCTATCGATATAGTTGAATCTGAACCAAGATATGAGAGCTCCTCGTTATAGCATATGATAAGACATCGCTCGGTGCAGAGCGCGTTTTTCATATATTTGAGCACCGCGTCATCATCTCCGTCAAGGAGTACCAGGGGAGAGGTTGGCGCATAGTGTCTGTATTTCATTCCTGGGGATAAAGGACGCTCGTTTTCCGCAAGGTGAGAGGTAACAGCTGCGGCGATCTCTACGTTTTTGCATATACAAGAGAGCGCGTCGCAGGTGATAGCACCTGGGCGGAGAAGTACCGCGGAGTCCTCGTCTATTTTGATTATTGTGGATTCAAGTCCTATCTCTGACTCGCCACCGTCTATTATCATATCCACTCTTCCCGAGAGGTCAGATATTACGTGCTGGGCGCAGGTAGGAGACGGACTTCCCGAAATGTTAGCCGATGGTGCGGCAATCGCAACACCCGAAAGTCTTATAAGCTCGGATGCGACGGGGTGGGCGGGACATCTGATAGCAACAGAGTCAAGACCTCCCGTTACCGAGCTTGGCACGGTGTCCTTTTTGGGAAGTATCACAGTCAAGGGACCGGGCATAAACGCGCGCGCCAGCTTGTAGTAAAGCTCGTTTGTGTGGGCATAGAGCTCGGCATCCTTTGGGTCTGTTATGTGTATTATAAGAGGGTTGTCGGAGGGGCGTCCCTTAGCGGCATATATCTTCATTGCCGCCGTGGCATCTGTAGCATTCGCGCCAAGACCGTAAACAGTCTCGGTAGGAAATGCAACAAGGCCGCCATCCTTTATGATCTCTGCCGCCCGAATAAGCTTTTCAGATTCGGGCGCACAGGGATCGAGCTTTAGTATCTCTGTCATTATAAACACCTTATGATAAAGAATTTTGCTTGAGCTTTTCGGCAGTATCTGCGGTGAGCAGAGAGTCTATCATAACGTCGATATTTCCGTTCAGAAAGCTCTCAAGCGAATGAAGTGTGAGAGATATTCTGTGATCTGTTATTCTGCCTTGAGGATAGTTATAGGTTCTTATACGCTCGCTTCGGTCGCCTGTTCCGACCTGACTTCTTCTGTCGGATGCGATTTTTTCATTCTGTTCGCGTTGCTTCATATCATAAAGCTTTGCGCGAAGCATCTTGAGCGCTTTGTCGCGGTTTTTGAACTGGCTTCGCTCTTCCTGACACTCGATAACGATGCCGGAGGGCTTGTGCGTAAGTCTTACTGCTGATTCAGTCTTGTTTATGTGCTGACCGCCAGCTCCAGATGATTTGCAAGACTCGATCACTATGTCAGCAGGGTTTATCTCTACCTCAACCTCCTCAACCTCAGGAAGCACCGCAACGGTGGCGGTGGAGGTCTGTATCCTGCCTTGCGACTCTGTTTCGGGAACTCGCTGGACGCGGTGAACACCGCTTTCAAACTTAAAACGAGAGTAAGCTCCGTCTCCCTCAACACTAAAGGATACCTCTCTGAAGCCACCAAGCTCTGTTTCGTTTGCGGAGAGCAGGGCGGTTTTGAATCCTTTGGAGTCCGCATACATAGAGTACATTCTGTAAAGAACACCCGCAAAGAGAGCGGCTTCCTCGCCACCCGCCCCGCTTCGGATCTCAATTATAACGTTTTTCTCATCGTTAGGATCTCTGGGGAGAAGCAGGACCTTGAGCTCTTCAAGTATAACCTCTATAGCCGCCTTGGTCTCTTTGAACTCCTCTGCGGCAAGCTCCTTTATGTCCGGGTCCTGGGATTCCTCAAGAAGCGCATGCGCGTCACGGTTGTCCGCGCAAGCCTTTTTGTATTCTCTGAATTTTTCGATTACGGGAGTAAGAGTTTTGTACTCCTTCATCAAAGCAGTGAATTTTTCCTGATTGGAAAATATATCGGGGGAGGCAAGGTCTGCCTCGATCTTTATATATTTTTCCTCTGCAGCTTGTAATTTTTCAAACATAGAGTTTTGAGTGTTTATTAATACTTGTAGAATGCGCGGATAGCTCTGTATGTCTCGTAAAGGTCAACCTTGGAGATGAGCTCGTAGGTAGCGTGCATAGAGATAACCGCAACACCGATATCGATAGTCTCAATATTGTGCTTGGAGATATACTTTGCAACTGTTCCACCGCCGCCGCAGTCAACGCGACCAAGCTCTGCGGTCTGCCATACTACGCCATCCTTTGCGAGTACGCCTCTGAGCCAGCCGATATACTCAGCGTTTGCATCGTTAGTAGAGGACTTACCTCTGGAGCCTGTGTACTTGTTGAATACAGTACCGCAACCGAGCATAGCGGAGTTTTTCTTTTCAAAGACTTCTGCATAGTCGGGGTCGAATGCCGCAGAAACATCAGCGGAGAGGCACTTGGAGTTTGCCTTGACAACCGCAAAGTTGCCGCCGAGTTCTGTGGAGATAGCGTTTATAAGGTCGAGGATAAGCTCGCACTGCATTCCGCTGACACCGTCACTTCCGATCTCTTCCTTGTCAGCGAGGATGCACATAGCGGTGTGTGTGTTGTCCTTGAGCTCAAGGAGAGCTGTAAGCGCGGGATAAGCGCAAACTCTGTCATCGTGACCGTAAGAGCCGATCATAGAACGGTCAAAGCCGATGTCTCTTGCCTTGTCAGCAGGGACAGCAGAGAGCTCTGCAGAGAAGAAGTCCTCCTCGGTGATGCCGTACTTTTCATTGAGGTACTTGAGAACATTGAGCTTTACAGCGTTAGCCTCAGCTCCCTCGAGAGGCATGCTTCCAACGATGATGTTAAGCTGCTCACCCTTTACAGCATCCTCAAGGGGCTGCTTTTCCTGCTGGTGACCGAGGTGGGGGAGAAGATCGCTGATATAGAAGAGAGGCTCAGACTCGTCCTCACCGATGTTTACGTTTACAACTTCACCGTCAGCTTTGACAACAACTCCGTGGAGAGAAAGGGGTGTTCCTACCCACTGATATTTTCTTATTCCGCCATAGTAGTGGGTCTTGAAGAAGCCCATGCCTGCCTCGTCGTAAAGAGGGCACTGCTTGAGGTCAAGTCTTGGAGCGTCTACGTGTGCCGCAGAAATACGGATACCGTTGTTGATATCTTCAGTACCGATAGTAAAAACAAAGAGGTTCTTTCCGCGGTTGTTGTAATATTTCTTGTCGCCTGCTGAGAGCTTGTCACCGAACTTGTACTCGGTAAATCCGCACTTTTCGGCCATCTTTACAGACTCTGCAACGCATTCGCGCTCGGTCTTACCGAGGTCAAGATATTTCTTGTATGCTTCAGCATACTCAAATGCTTCAGTTACTACCTTTGCGCCGGCTTTCTCATAAACTGTTTTTTTCTCGTAAGCGAGGTTTTTGATCTGTTCCATATTAATTCTCCGTTTCTTTATATTTGTTTATATTTTTATTACATTTCTTTGGTTTCGGGATATAGCTTCTGATAGGTTTCTATAGCAGAGTTTATCTTCTTTACGTAATTTCTCGTTTCCTTAAAAGGAATTTTTGTAAGATTACCGTTGAGATCTGAGTATTCGGGGTTCTTAAGCCACTCCGCAACGTTGCCCTCACCGCCGTTATACGCGGCAAAAGCGGTGTCCCAATTATAGTCGAATTTTCTATAGAGATATGAGAGATAGTAGGTTCCGTATCTTATGCTTGTTTTAGGATCCTCAAGCTTTTTTCGACTAAGGTTTTCCGCAAGATGCTCGTCAGAGGTAAGCCACTCGAATGTAGAGGGCATCATCTGCATAAGCCCGACAGCTCCCGCACTCGATTCAGCATAGGGATCAAAATCGCTCTCCACTTTTATCGTTGCGTAGATTATATACTGTGGGACATCAAATTCGCGCGATGCCTCTGCGATTATATCGGTGTAGTTGGTTGGGTATGTATATCTCTCAAGGGTATTCCATATCTCGTTTATGGCGATACCACCACCGATTGAGAAGCATATAATTAAGAGTATAGCGATTATGCGCTTTGTGTTGGTATTATTCATCATATATCCTCGTCAAAGTGTAGATATGGCGGTGGCGACGTCCTTCGCCACAAGGCAAAAAGAGTCCTCGTCCTGATCGTTAAAAAGAGTGATGTCTGCGACCGAGGTGTAAAACTCATCATCCTTTTGTGAGGAGACTCGCTCTGTAGCGCGCTCACGCGAGATCCCATCGCGAATCATTATCCGCTCTATTCTGTCGGAAAGCGGTGCAATAACAGCAATTATCATATCGCAGGACTTGTAAAAGCCCGACTCAATAAGTGTTGGCGCATCTAAAACCACTGTATGCGCTCCGTTTGTGTCAAACTCAGTTATTAATTCGTTTATTTTCTCGATAACTATCGGGAGTACTGTGCGATTTAAAAGAGATAGCTGCTCAGGATCTGAAAAAACGCGGGAGGCAAGCACCTGTCTGTCTAAAGATCCGTCGGCAAAGAGTATATCCTCACCGAATGCCAGAGCAATTGCGTCAAGGCAACGGGAAGGGGGGATAAGCATATCATGATATACCGCATCAGCGTCTATTGTGGGAATACCCAGCTTTTGTATCTCTTTTGAAAGGAGAGATTTTCCCGAGCCACTGGGGCCTGTAATGCCAACTATTTTTGCCATATCAAGCCTCTCCTGTGACGTCTGCAATCTTTACAAATCCGCCGTGTTTCGCAGAGCAATAAGCTGCCTCGATGACAGCCTGAACGTATGCCGCATCCGAAATATCGGGATGCGAGGGTTTGCCCTCATGAACTGCGGAGAGAAAGTCATACATAGACTGAACATGACCGCGTATCCAGGAGGAGGGCGCTTTGATAGCAGGGAAGCCGGATGCGGGCGCGGGGTATCTTCCAACGCACTCTATATCGCGAAATCCCGAATATCCGCCAAGCGCGCCTGTCGGGGATGATCCGTCGTAGAATCTCAAAAAGTTAGGCTGCATAAGTGAGAAGGAAATTGCTCCTTTTTCACCGTATATCGAAAAGTTGAGGTCGTCGTTAGTGCCGCATGCGATTTTGCTCACGGTGATATTTCCTTTAGCCCCCGAGGAGAGATTGCAAAGCATATAAAACGCCTCGTCGGCATCCGTCTGCCAGGGCTCACCATTTCTACCCGTGCGGCTTTGGAAGGCTATCTGTGACATACCGCAAACGCTTTCAAATTCTCCGCAAAGAAAATACATAAGGTCGATACAGTGAGAGCCAAGGTCAACGAGAACTCCGCCACCGCAAATATCCTTTGTTTGCTTCCAGCCGGCAGGCTTTTTTGTATCAAGGGCACTGTTGTGCAGATATTCGCAGGAGAAGGAAAGTATCCTTCCAAGGTCTCCTGCCTCAATTATCTCTTTAGCTCTCATTATGGGAGCGATGTGTCTGTTGTTGAAAACTATATTTGATAGCGTACCACACTCTGCCGCAAGCAAAGCTATCTCCTTTGCCTGCTCATAGGAAATGCAAAGCGGCTTTTCACAGTATATAAACTTGCCCGCAAGTATTGCTTTTTTCAGCGTTTTGTAGTGAAGATGGTTAGGTGTGCATATATCTACCACATCAACGTTAGGGTCTGCGATAAGCTCGTCCTCGGATTCATATACGCGAGAAAATCCAAACTCTGAGGCTACCGCCTCGGACTTTTCAAGAGAGGTAGTGCAAACTCCGTAGAGCTTTGCCTCAAAGGGAAGAGCCGAGTAAAAATATTTGAGGCTGCTTATGGAATAGGCATGCACCTTTCCCATAAAACCAAACCCGAGAATACCTATGTTCAAAGATTTCTTCATAACATCAAACCCCTTGCAAAACCAAAAGATACTTTTACACCATTATATAATATTTTACTCCATTTCTTTATTTTTTTCAAGGGGTATTTAAGTAATATTATAATATTTTTATTATACTTAAAAGATTGCTTGCAATTGATCGGGGGATATGGTATAATTATGACATAAAAAGAGTTTTGGGAGAGAGATTATGAAATACAAAACATTGCTTTTTGACGCTGACGGAACGCTCTTTGATTTTCACAAGGGCGAGGATATCGCAATACGCCAGACATTTGCGGCTTTTGATATAGATGCGGATGACGATATGGTTGCGGAGTATAGTGCCATAAACGATTCTCTCTGGAAAAAGCTTGAGCTTGGAGAGATAGAAAAAAGCGTGCTTTTTTATCGTCGATTTGAAATCTTTTTTGAGAGATACGGCTTTGAAAAAGATGCGCGTGAAATGGCAAAAGTATATGCCGAAAACCTCTCAAAGCAGATCTTTCTTTTTGACGGCGCAGAGGAGCTTTGCGCAAAGCTTTCCTCTCTCTCGGATATGTATATAGTTACAAACGGAATTGAGTTCGTACAGAAGAGCAGATATGCAAAGAGCGGGCTTGACAAGTATTTCAAGGGCATATTTATTTCGGGTGAGATAGGTCACGAAAAGCCGTCTGTTGAGTTCTTCAAACACATTGAACGCGTTCTCCCTGATTTTGATAAAGCAAGTGCTGTTATCGTCGGTGATTCACTCAGCGCGGATATCAAGGGCGGAATTGCTTACGGAATAGATACCTGCTGGTATAATCCCGCAGGAAAAAGAGCCCCCGAGGGCATGGAGATAACCAATATTTCTCAAAGCTTTGAGGACGTGTACCGATTTATTACAGCTTAAATAAGGAGAGGTTATGCACTCTTTTCTTGAGACACTTCAGAAAGAACATATAGATTGCAAAAAAGACATTTTGCTTTCTTCGATATCTACATTCAGAGTGGGCGGCACGGCTGACGTTGTAGCTTATCCCGATACAGAGGAAAAGCTTATAGCGGCGATAGATACAGCTGAGTCAGAGGGGGTGCCGTATAGGGTCATCGGCAACACCTCGAATCTCCTTTTCTCGGATGACGGATACAGAGGGTTTATAATCATAACCAAAAAGCTCACCGATACTGATATCTATGATATCGACGGCCAGCATAAGGGTGTGCGCGCCGCCGCAGGGGTGATGCTTCCCGCACTTTCGGAAAGGGCGGCAAGGAATTCTCTTTCGGGATTTGAGTTTGCTTGCGGCATACCGGGTACTGTAGGCGGTGCTGTGTTTATGAACGCAGGCGCTCACGGGGAGACCATAGCGGATATCCTCGTTAAAAGCCGAGCATATGATAAAAACCTTGGCAGGATAGTTACACTTGACGCAAAGGATCACGGTTTTGACTATCGCCATAGCGTCTATAAGGACAAAGCAGATCTCGTTTGCCTTTCGGCAGAATTTATCCTTTCTCTTGACAAAGAGGAAAGCATAAGGGAAAGAATGCATGAGCTCCGCGAAAAAAGAAGACTTACACAGCCCCTCGAACTTCCAAGTGCAGGTAGCTTTTTCAAGCGTCCCGATGGGTATTTCGCGGCAAAGCTTATACAGGACTGTGGGCTTAAGGGTACGCGCGTCGGAGATGCCGAGGTGTCCACAAAGCATTCGGGATTCATTGTAAATCTAGGTAAGGCTACGGCAAAAGATATTCTGGAGCTTTCGGATATTGTTAGAGAAAAGGTCAAGGATATGACGGGGGTTTCTCTTGAAAGAGAGGTCATATTTGTAGAATAATTTATAAAAAGGACTGTTGATATGTCATTTTCGCTTGAAGTAAAAAAAGAGCTTATAGATTCCCCTATAAAGCAGACCTGCTGCAAAAAGGCTCTGCTTTTTGGGTTGCTTTACAATTCAAGACATATAAAGGGTACAAGCTTTTCCTGTGAGTTCTTGCTTGAGGAGGCTGCCGTTTTAGCATTACGCTTGCTTGGAAATCAAGGGCAGGGGGATATATCCTCAGCTGTGAGGGGGAGCAGACGAATATTCAAGTTTGAATACTCCTCAAAGGCATTTGCGAGTTTTATCGGCAGAGTGTCGCAGGGAGACAGTATTTCGGATGCCGCAAAATTCAGATGTGCTGAGTGTGCTATATGTTTTTTGAGAGGCGTACTTATTTCTACGTCAACCATAAACGACCCTACAAAGGGATATCATTTGGAGATACCGCTCCTTCCGGAGAACGGGGATAGAATAGAATCTCTCAAATTGATTTTTGCCGAGCTTGATATGATGCCAAACACTCTCAAAAGAGAAAAAAAGATATCGCTTTATTTCAAGTCTAACACGGCTATATGCGATATTCTTACCTATACGGGTGCCAAAAGCGCGGGCTTTTTGGCGACTAATACTTATATCGAGCGAGATATAAGAAACAACGAGAATAGAGCGACAAATTTTGTTGCTAAAAACATATCAAAATCTGTTGCTGCGGCGCAAAAGCAGATAGTGGCAATAAATAAACTCAAGGATGCGGATAAGCTTGCGCTTCTCCCACCCGAGCTTTTAGAGACGGCAATGCTCAGATTAGAGCATGACGATGTAACCCTCTCGGAACTCGCGCTTATGCACGAGCCTCCGATATCAAAATCGGGACTTAATCACAGGCTCGAGAAGATATGCAGATTTTCAGATGATATTTGATCTATTTGCGATTTAGAACTGCTTTTTTGACAATACTAACGAGTGAAGATTTTGGCAAAGGAGAGTTCTTATGTTGCAAAGCTTGACTGGTTTTGATTTTGAGAGACGAATAGACGCTTCGAGATATTCTGCGGTGATGTTTTTTGCAGACCACTGCGGACCTAGCAGAGCGTTTTATCGCATTTTCAAAGAGGTTTCGGAAGAGATCTACGGAATGGATTTTTTTACGGTGAACGTTGACAATGAAGAGGAGATTGCAGAGAGGTATAACATAGATGTTATGCCAAGCGTTATGCTATTGAAGTGTGGACGGATAACCGCTGTAATAAGAGGTATTAACGGAAAAAGGACTCTTACCCACAAAATATACGATATGTATGACTAACATTTGTATCATGTAAAGGAAGACTTTTATGCTGTTTTTGATTTTGCTTTTTTTGATACTTTTTCTTATATTTTTTCCTTATATCAAAAGGGCTTCTTTCAGATGCCGCTTTCTGCGCAAACTAAAGACAGAGTGCGCCAAAAAGAGATACAGAGTAGAGAATATAGGCGGGGTATCTGTATATTTCAAAAACTTTTCCGAGGAATTTGACGTTCTTGTAGATACGGGAAAGAGCGTTCACGCGCTCAAGTTTTGGAATGAAGCTTATAAAAACACAAATACCATATTTATGCCAAACGGGGTCGTTTACAAGAGACGAAAGGTAGTTGACGTGTTTGGTGAGGGAGGAAAAAGAACACATGCGGTTCTTGAGTCAAGCGACGGAAGACTCTCGCTCAAGGATCCCAAAATTCCTTCTAACAGAACCCTTAACAAATACTTTTTGATAGATAATGCAGCCAGCTTTTATCACTATAGCGGAACTGCGGCAGAGAGGCTTAAATCTGGCGATATGCTCTATGGAATGAGAGTCTCTTCTGCGGCATATATCCTTAAAATGATATCAAAGAGCTGAGTTGACAACAAGTTAAAAATGTGATATTATAACCGTACGTTTTTACATATAATAACATTTTATTTTTTTGAGATAAGGAGGCGCTTATGGCGGATTTCGTTCATCTTCATTTGCATAGTGAATATAGCTTGCTTGACGGCGCCTGCCGTATTTCAGATATCCCCAAAAAGGCGGCAGAGTGCGGTCATACCGCAGTGGCGCTTACAGACCACGGTGTTATGTATGGCGCGGTCGCTTTTTTTGACGCCTGCAAAAAATACGGTGTAAAGCCGATCATCGGTTGCGAGGTGTACGTAGCGCCTACAAGCCGTCACGAAAAGGATATAAAGCTTGGAAAACCTCACCATCTCGTTTTGCTCTGCAAAAATGAGACTGGATATAAAAATCTTATACAGCTCGTATCGAAAGGGTATACAGAGGGATTTTATTCAAAGCCGAGAGTTGATAAAGAGCTTCTCCGCGCACACGCTGAAGGGCTTGTCGCACTCTCTGCTTGTCTTGCGGGGGAGATACCCTCACTTCTTGTTTCGGGTGACTATGAGGGTGCGATCAAGGTAGCGCGTGAGTATAGCGATATATTCGGAAAAGAGAATTTTTATATAGAGATACAAAACCACGGACTTCCCGAGCAGGTGCAGATACTTGATACTCTTGAAAAGCTCGCTAAGGACACAGGGCTTGGTCTAGTTGCAACCAATGACACACACTATCTCAATCGTGAGGACGCGCATACACAGGCTATCCTTATGTGCATTCAGACGAATAATGTGATAACCGAGGGAAGACCTGTCGGATTTGAAACCGACGAGTTCTACTATAAATCTACCGAGGAGATGCAGCGTATCTTCGGCAAATACGACGGTGCGATAGAGAACACAAAGAAGATCGCGGATATGTGCAATTTTGAGTTCTCTTTTGATATTCCCAAGCTTCCTCGATTCAAAACGCCAAACGGAGAAAAAGCAGGCGACTATCTGCGCTATATGGCAGAGCGCGGCTTTGACGAAAAGGTCAAAAGGGGAGTTATAAGCTTTGATGATCACCCCGAGGCAGAGTACAGAGACAGGCTTGAATATGAACTTTCCACCATAGAAAGCATGGGCTTTTCCGACTACTTTCTCATCGTTGCTGACTATGTTAATTATGCGCGTTCGCAGGATATTCCCGTAGGACCGGGAAGAGGATCGGGTGCGGGAAGCCTTACGGCATATCTGACGGGAATAACCGATGTCGATCCTATCGTGTTTGAGCTCCTCTTTGAGCGATTCCTAAATCCCGAGCGAGTCAGCATGCCTGATATAGATATAGATTTTTGCTATAACCGACGCGAAGAGGTCATAGATTATATGTACCGTAAGTACGGTGCGGATCACGTCTCACAGATAGCGGCATTCGGCACTCTTGCGGCAAGAGCCGCGGTGCGAGATGTGGGACGAGCTATGGGTATGAGCTATGCCGACGTTGATGTTGTGGCAAAGGCGATACCGAAGGATCTCGGTGTTACACTTGCTAAGGCTATGAGATCTGCTGAGCTCAAGGAACTTTACGAATCCTCCGACGAATACAAAATGCTTCTCGATACCGCCGCAAAGGTGGAAGGAATGCCTAGGAATATAACGATACATGCAGCAGGTCTTGTCGTCACCGATCAAGCGGTGTTTGACAGTGTTCCTCTCGCACAGAGCAACGGAACTACTGTTACACAGTTCGACATGGATATTATCGGCAAACTCGGACTTCTTAAGTTCGACTTTTTGGGGCTAAGATATCTCACGATCATAGATGATGCGTGTAAGGCGGTAGCGGCTCGAATACCCGATTTTGATATAACAAAAGCACCGCTTGACGATAAGGCGACCTACGAGCTTATCTCTGCTGGAAATACACTCGGCGTATTTCAGCTTGAGTCTGCGGGAATGAGACAGGTTCTTACTGAGCTGAAGCCCGATAGATTTGAAGATATAATAGCCGCGATAGCGCTTTACCGTCCCGGACCTATGGATTCGATACCTAAATATATAGAATCAAGACACAACCCTGACAAGACCGAGTATTTTCTGCCACAGCTCAGGCCCATTCTTGAATCAACATACGGTTGCACCGTATATCAGGAGGAGGTAATGAGTATCTTCAGAGAGATTGCGGGATATTCATACGGTCACGCGGATATAGTCCGCAGAGCTATGGCGAAGAAGAAGGCAGATGTGCTCAGCGCTGAGCGAGATGGGTTTGTCGAGGGCGCGGCAAAGAACGGAATATCTGAAAAAGATGCCGAAAAGCTATTTGAGGACATGTCCTCATTTGCAAACTATGCCTTCAACAAATCTCACGCGGCGGCATATGCCGTAATATCTTTCAGAACGGCATATCTAAAGGCGCATTATCCAGCCGAATATATGTCAGCGCTTCTTACATCCGTGCTTGGAAATCTTCCAAAGCTTGCGGAATATATAAATGAGTGCTCTAAGTTTGGAATATCCGTTCACTCTCCCGATATAAATCGAAGCGGAATGTATTTCACCCCTGACGGAAAGAACATTCTCTTTGGACTTCTTGCTCTCAAAAATATAGGTAAGCAGTTTATTGAGAATATCATGGAGGAGAGAAGTAAGGCAAAGTTTTCCGACTTTGGAGATTTTGTTGAACGAATGTCTGAATATGACCTCAATAAGAGGATGGTTGAGGGACTTATAAAATCCGGCGCGTTTGATGGACTTGGAACAACAAGAAGCTCGCTTCTTCGCTCCTATGAAAAGGTGATTGATATCTCTGCGGAGAAAACAAGAAAAAACCTCTCAGGTCAGCTTGATATATTCTCAATGGCAGACGTCAGCGACTCTATAGGTGAGAAATTTGAGTTCCCCGATATACCCGAATTTTCACTTAAGGAAAAGCTTATGCAGGAAAAGGAAGCCTCGGGAATGTATTTCTCGGGACATATCCTAGATAGCTATTCAAAACACGTAAGTGATCTTTCCGTGCGACCTATCCACGAGATGATAACAGACGAGAATATCTTCGATAGAGCGCAGATAAAGATTGCGGGAGTAATAAGCGGTGTCACCATCAAAACCACTCGCAAGGATGAAAAAATGGCGTTTATAATGCTTGAGGACAGATACGGTGAGATAGAATGCATCGCCTTTGCGGGTGCATATTCAAAGTTCTCGCATCTCTTCCGCCAAGATAATGCAGTACTCATATCGGGTGCTATCAGTCTCAGAGAAGACGAACCGCCAAAGCTTCTTATTTCAGGTGTTTCCGAACTTATGGAGAATGCGAAATACGAGAAAAAAGCATCTCCCGTAGTACAAAATGAGCCTGCAAAACCAGAAATGAAAGAGACGCCTAAAGAATACACAAAGATCTTTTTGCGTGTCCCTGATATGTCGGGAGAAAGATACCAAAAAGCATATAATCTTGCTACCATATTTGAGGGCAGGATAGTGCTTATCTTTTATGATACATCTACAGGCAAATACATCTCAACGAATATGGGGATAGATGCAAGCCCATACGTTGTAAACGAGCTTAAAACACTCCTTGGCAACGACAACGTTGTGCTTCGCTGATCAACTTGAATAATCCTCTATCAAAGCGCGAAGCTCATCTTCGCTCCAAAGCTTAATACCCTCCCTGAGCAGAGTCTGATCTGTTTTAGGGAGGGTTTTTGTATATACCTCTACAGTTCGCAAAAGAGCCCCATCCGGATTGAAAATGCCGATTATCCCGTTATATTCACGGGCTATAAATTTGATGCTTTTATTTTCGGTAGTTGTTGACGTAGCTTCTCCCTCAACAAAAACGTATATGTTTTCTGTTTGTATTACTTTTTTTCGTAATATTTTCGTTTGCGGCTTCTTGATAAAGAAAACAGATATAGCAAGTATCGATACAATAAGCAAAATTGACGAATAAGTACCGATAAGAGCAGTCAACTGGCGTTCCTTTTTCATAATAGTCCTCCGGGGGTGAATCTTTGTTAATATTATCACCTCCGATGTGTTTAGATATTCGTTTTTTGCACAATAATATAATAGTATAAAAACGAGGTGTTTGTTCTGATGAATAAAAAAAGGAAAGAAAAAGAGAGAAGAGGTTGGATGTTTAAAACTCTAAAAGTTTTGACAGTATTTACGCTTGTACTCTTTGCGACGATTCTCGTGCTCGGACTTATATTTGCGATATACGTGGACAGGCATATTGAAAAAAGCATAGACGAGGAGCTCTTTGTGCGACTTGGCAGCGGGTCTTCCTCGAAACTCTATTATTATGATTTTACTGACAGGGAAAACCGAGAAGGTGAGGCGATACAGCTAAAAGAAGAGCTATACGGCGGATATCGATGTGAGTATGTAAAGATAGACAGCGTTCCAAATCATCTTATAAATGCATTTGTTAGTATAGAGGACAAGAGATTTTATAAACATTCTGGTGTGGATTGGCTAAGATCTATAAGCGCGGGAGCTAACTATTTTTTGAAGTTCAACGACAGCTACGGCGGCTCTACCATAACCCAACAGCTCATAAAAAACGTAACACAGAAGGACGAGTATTCCTTTCAGCGCAAGATACAGGAGATATTCTGGGCTCTTGATCTTGAAGAAAAGATGGAAAAGGATGAGATACTTGAGATGTATCTAAACGTGATCAATTTTTCCGAGGGATGTTATGGAGTTGGTGCAGCTTCAAAGTATTATTTTTCAAAGGAGGTCGCGGAACTTACTTTAGCAGAGAGCGCGTGTATAGCTGCGATAACCAATAGCCCCACGTATTATAATCCCATAAGAAACCCCGAAAACAACAAAAAGAGAAGAGATATCATTCTTCGTGAAATGTATGCTCAAGAGTATATAAGCGAGGAGGAGCTTAATAACGCGTTAGCAACACCGATAGAGCTTAACGTATATAACGGAGGCGAGAAGAACGCTATCACTTCGTGGTACGTTGATATGGTCATTGAGGATGTTATAAATGACCTTATGACCGAGATGGAGTGTACACGTCAGGTGGCAACACTTATGGTATATACAGGTGGGTTAAATATATACACCGCGATGGATATAAACGTGCAGACGCGTATGGAGGAGTACTACAAAAACGAAAGCAATTTTCATAGGGATAAAGAGGGCGATAACATGCTTCAGTCCTCGATGATAGTGATCGATCCAAAAACAGGAGACATACTTGGAGTGGTCGGAGGAATCGGTGAAAAAAGAGCGAATAGGGTTCAGAATTTTGCAACTCAAACACTCCGCCCCGCGGGGTCTGTAATCAAGCCGCTTTCTGTGTATGCGCCCGCTCTTGATAAGGGGATAATAAACTGGGCAAGCGTGTATGATGACGTACCTGTGCGATTTGAAGAGAGTGCGGCAGGTGGTGTTACCGAATATAAAGCTTGGCCAAAAAACTCAAACGGTGTATATAACGGACTTACAAATATAAACTATGCGCTCACGCATTCTATAAACACTGTATCTGTTAAGGTGGTAGATGATCTTGGACTTGATAATTCTTTTTCTTTTCTTCAAGATAAGCTTCATATAGATTCGATAATAGAGGCAAAGGAATTAGCAAGTGGAGAGATAATAACAGACAAGGATTATGCAGCGCTTGCCCTTGGACAGTTTTGCTATGGTGTTAGCGTGAGAGATATAACTGCGGCGTATTCTATCCTTGCAAATGAGGGTATATATAACTACTCCAGATCATACCTCAAGGTTGTCGACATGAACGGAAAAACTATTCTTGAGAATGAGTATAAGGGCGAGATCGTTTTAAAAAAGAGTACGGCAAGCCTTATCACAATGATGCTTGAAAACGTAATAAAAGAGGGAACAGGAAATGCCGTAACACTTGACGATATAGTAGAGTGTGCGGGAAAAACAGGAACTACTCAAAACAACTGTGACAGATGGTTCATAGGTTACACACCTTATTATATTTGCGGTGTTTGGTACGGATATGAATACCCCAAGCCTCTTTATCAAATCCCTGCAAATTCATCAGTAAAGATTTGGAATGATGTTATGACAGCGCTTCACAAGAACATCTCACAAGGAGAGACTTTGATGGGCTTTGAGCAGGATGCGAGCATAGTACAGGCAGAGTACTGTCGGGATTCCGGGCTTCTTATGACAGATGCCTGTCGCAAGGATCCACGAGGAGCGCGCGGCGAGCTTGGATTCTTTGTAAAAGGAGAGCAGCCATCGCGCTACTGTAATATTCATGTGAGCGTAATGTACGATACCGTTCACGGTGGGGTGGCATCAGCGGATTGTCTCTCTGAAAATTTAAAGGATGTAGGTCTTATAAACGTAACGAGGATATTTCCCACGCAGATATACGTGACAGATGCCGAATATACTTGGCGGGATATAGGAAATACAGTACCCTCGACCTCGCCGCAACTTCCGTTTTACGCAAATCTTTTACGAGAGGGAGAATATAGCGGAATATCGGATTCAAAAAATCAATACAACAGATTTTGCAGGATAGATTTCAGATATCCTTATCGCAAAAGAGAATAAAAAAGACTGCTTCAAAATCGAAGCAGTCTTTTACTTTCTCTATTAGAGAACTCTGAATACCGAAGATATGGTATCATTATTCTTTGCGACAAATTCGCTGACCTCAAGCTCTGTGAGTTCGGATGTCATATATACAAATCCGTCCTCGGTACGAGCAGTGCGGAGCACCGCAACGTCTTCGGAGAAGAAGAGCTCCTTTGAAGTGATAAATGCACGCTTTGCGGCAAAGGACTCAAAGCTTGAAAGATCTGCATCGGTTGCAGATTCCCAGCTTATAGTCTTGAGCTCGGATTCCATATTTGCGATAATGTCGATTATATCCGCTACTACAGCACTCGCTGTAGGAAGCTTTCCGGCACCGGGCCCGTAGAACATGACCTCACCGACCATGTTTGCGTTTATGAGTATTCCGTTGAATACGTCATCTATACGGGAGAGGGGGTTAGCCTTCTGTACCATAGCTGGAGAAACGAAAGCGAGGAGTGTATCCTTAGCTATATGAGACTGAGCAATGAGCTTGATAGAGCAACCGAGCGCTTCTGCAGCCTTGATATCCTTTTGAGAGATCGCGGTGATACCCTCGGTGTAAATGCTCTTGGGAGATACGAGCTTTCCGGATGCGAGAGCGGAGAGGATAACTATCTTTCTTGCCGCGTCTATACCGTCAACATCTGCGGAGGGATTAGCCTCGGCATATCCAAGCTTCTGCGCGTCCTTGAGGACGTCTTCAAAGGAAGCTCCCTCGTCTCTCATTCTTGTGAGAATGTAGTTTGTAGTTCCGTTGAGAATACCGCAGATCTTTGTTATCTTGTTGGAAGCAAGGTCGTTTATCATAGGACGGATAACAGGAATACCGCCGCCAACGCTCGCCTCAAAGAGATATCTGACACCGTTTTCAGCGGCTACAGAGCAAAGCTCAACACCGAAGTTTGAAACGACCTCTTTGTTTGAGGTAACAACGTGCTTGCCAGCCTTGAGAGCCGCAAGAGAAAAGTCGTATGCGGGATGAGATCCACCCATCATTTCGGCAACAACAGATACCTCGGGATCGTTGAGTATAACGTTGAAGTCATGTACTACGAGATCCGTAAAGGGGGAGTCAGGGAAGTCTCTGAGGTCAAGAATGTATTTGATGCTGTATTCGCAGCCAAGACGTTCTTCTATTATTTTTTTGTTTTGTGTGAGTACCTCGGCTGTTCCACTTCCTACTACACCGAAGCCGAGAATAGCTATTTTTACCATTTAAATCACCGTTCCTTGAGAAATATTTATCGTTAAACAGAACTATAGATATATAATACCATATTTTTTAGCAAAATGCAAATACATATTGAAAAAAATTTAAAAGTATGATAGAATTATTTAGAGAATAAAAGTAAGAACTACGGAGGAAACTCAAATGGCATCATCACCTATTGGAAGCATGGATAACGTAAAGATATTCGTGCTTTATCTTATGGAAAATATAAATTATCCGCTTGATTTTGTAACTATAAACGATATAGTTATGCAGACCGACTACATAATGTATCTCGACTTTGCCGAGGGCTTTGCGCAGATGCTTGACGGAGGTCTTATCGAGAGGATAGATCTTGGACGCGATCAGCTTTATATAGTAACAGAAAAAGGAAGACACGTGGCAAGGGAGCTCAGCTCCAGACATATCACCTCAAGTATTCTTGACGAAAGCCTTACAAAAGCACTCAGATATCTCAACTTCAAGAAGAGAGGCATAGAGTCAAAGTGTACAATAGAGGAAACAGATGATGGACGTTACCGTATTACATGCGGATTCCTTGAAAAAGGCAAGGATATCTTCTCTCAGTCGCTGGTGGTTGATACTTATGACAGAGCAAAAAGAATGAAGGCAAACTTCCACGAGCGTCCTGAGGCTATATACAGAGGTGTTATCGCACTTTTGGCAGGAAACGTAAATTATTTGTTTGATTCGTAATATAGTTAAAATAGACAAAGTTTTTGCACATAAAATGTCTCTTTTGATATGTAAACTTTAATTATCGCAAAATTGTCGACAAAACAACATTAATAAAGTTGTGTATGTTGCTTCAAAAAACCATTTTTCGTTAATTTTCTACAAAATTATTTTTAAAATTCCTCTTGACATTATACAAATTAATGGGTATAATTAATTGTATGGTGTTTTCAAGGGGATTTTTGCGTCTTGTGGAATTTGTGAGGAAAAATCATGATATCTTACGATGAAAAAACAGATATATCTGTTCTTATAAAAGCGGTCAGAGTAGGAGATCAAGCGGCTTTTGAGCAGATTCTCGGGCGATACAGACCCTTGATAGAGTCGGTTATAACGAGATACAGTAACGATGAGGTATCCAAATCTAACGAAGAGGATATCCGACAGGAAGCTACGCTTGTCTTTTATAACGCTATACTTAATTACGACCTTGAAAATGATGGGGTGGAGTTTGGGCTTTATGCTAAGATTTGCATAAAGAACGCGGTTATATCACAGCTTAGACACCTCAGTAAGATAAAAGCAGAGCAATTTTCCTGCGAGTTTGAAGATTCTATCTCGGAGAGAGAGGACGAGCCGTCAGGCCGTGTCATCGAGAGAGAAAGTTTGCAAAGGATCGACTCTTTGATAAGAGCTGCGCTTTCCGATTTTGAGTACCGAGTTTGGTGTCTTTACGCGTCTGGCAAGACCGCGGTGGAGATTGCCCAATTTGTTGGAAAGAGTAAAAAGTCTATAGAAAACGCTGTTTTCAGGATCCGCAGAAAGTTGCGAAATACCCTCGGTTGAGAAAAAAGAATGATACGGCAAGGCCGAATCAGATATAGTCCTACTGATATACCGAAAGTCAGACGCTATCGGAATACTTTGGGCAAAACAAATTCCATTTTATAAAGCGAGGTAAGACAATGTACGAAGAAGAAGTAAAAGTTGGAGCAGACACGGAAGGCGAATTCGTGGATGAAACTCTTGTCTGCAAAGAGTGCGGCAAAGAGTTCGTATTCACCGCCGGAGAGCAGCAGTTCTACAAAGAGAAAGGCCTCCACAATAAGCCCAAGAGCTGCAGAGCTTGCCGTGATGCTAAGAAGAACGCAGCAAAAGCACCCCGCGAATACTTCGAGACAACATGCGCACAGTGCGGCGGTGTTGCAAAAGTAATCTTCCAGCCCTCAAATGACAGACCTGTTTACTGCAGCGCATGCTTTGAGGAAAGAAGAAAAGC
>JAZOLL010000039.1:0-2695 GCA_045653105.1 Eubacteriales bacterium | reverse complement strand
ATTCCAAGCCTCCCTTGTGTAAAGGGAGGTGGCTCGCGTAAGCGAGACGGAGGGATTGTAAAAGCAAGATTATACCACAAAACAATCCCTCAGTCAGCTTCGCTGACAGCTCCCTTTACACAAGGGAGCCTTTGGCACAGGAGCGTTCTCACACTATATTTTGTTTGATTCTTCTCATCGGTTAACCTCTTTTGAATCACGCGACTATCGCGTGGTTTTCGTTATTCATGAAAGAGGAGAAATGCCACGGCTTTTCTCCTCTCTTTCTTTGATTAAATTATAGCGTTCCGTAGAGTGTAAAACAAAAACTCCCACCCGCTTCAAAAGTTTTTTGAAGTGGGTGGGAGTGCAGAGGGAGGGAGGAACTTTTTTCTAAAAAAGTTCCTCCCCCCCTCTGCTTGTCCTTCGGATTAATACAAAGGATATTTCTTGCAGATCTCGGCAACGGCTGCTCTTACCGAGTCAGCAGTTCCCTCGAAGTCTGTAGCGGTCTCTTTAAAGAGCTTAGCAACGACCTTCATGTCCTCTGTGCCGAGACCTCTGGAGGTAACAGCGGGTGTACCTACGCGGATACCCGATGTAACGAAAGGCTTTTCGGGATCGTTGGGAATAGCGTTTTTGTTAACGGTCATGTGAACGGCGTCAAGTCTTGCCTCGAAGTCCTTGCCTGTGATCTTCATAGGACGGAGGTCAACGAGCATAAGGTGGTTGTCTGTACCGCCGGAAACGAGGTCAAAGCCCTCCTCAAGAAGCGCGTCGGCAAGTGCCTTTGCGTTCTCAACGATGCGTCTCTGGTAGTCCTTGAATTCAGGCTTGAGCGCCTCTCCAAAGCAAACTGCCTTTGCGGCGATGATGTGGAGAAGGGGACCGCCCTGAGTTCCGGGGAATATAGCCTTGTCGATCTTCTTTGCGAGCTCCTCGCTGTTTGTGAGGATAAGACCGCCGCGAGGACCGCGGAGAGTCTTGTGAGTTGTCGTTGTAACAACGTCAGCGTAGGGAATGGGAGAGGGATGCTCGCCTGCGGCAACAAGTCCTGCGATGTGAGCCATATCTACCATAAAATAAGCGCCGACAGATTTAGCGATCTCGGAAATTCTCTTGAAATCTATAGTTCTGGGATAAGCGGAAGCGCCTGCCACGATAAGCTTGGGGCTATTTTCCTTTGCGAGTCTTTCGAGCTCGTCGTAGTCGATCATCTCGGTCTCGGGATCGAGCTCATAGGGAACGAAGTTGTAGTACATACCCGAGAAGTTTACGGGGCTTCCGTGTGTGAGGTGGCCACCGTGAGCAAGGCTCATACCCATGATAGTGTCGCCGGGCTTAACGAGAGCGAAATAAGCCGCGGTGTTTGCCTGCGCGCCGCTGTGGGGCTGAACGTTTGCGAATTTTGCTCCAAAGAGCTCTTTAGCTCTCTCTATAGCGATGGTCTCAAGCACGTCAACGCACTCGCAACCGCCGTAGTAACGCTTCGCAGGGTAACCCTCTGCGTATTTGTTTGTAAGGATAGAGCCCATAGCCGAGAGAACTGCCTCGGAAACTACGTTCTCGGATGCGATAAACTCAAGACCGTCTCTCTGACGCTTGAGCTCCGCCTCTATAGACGCTGCAACAGCAGGGTCTGTCATACGAACTGTTTCAATGTTTTTCTGGATCATGTTTGCACCTCCGTATATTTCCAAAAATATTTCCAGTATAATTATAAAACAAAAACTGTCAAATTACAAGTGCATTTAGAAAAATTATAAGTGGGGATTTTTTGATAAATCTTTCTCACCATATTGACAAATTGTGCGAAAAGGTGGTATAATAACGGAAAGGCAGTCTGCCGGGCTCTTGGGTTAGGCTTGCGGAATTCTTGAAACGGGGGACGACAGATGGAAATTGCTATAATCGCGCACGATCTTAAAAAAGAGCTTATGGCTCAGTTTTGTATTGCATATTGCGGCATACTCAGTAAGCATAACATCTGTGCTACTGCGGTAACGGCTAAATATATATCCGAGGCAACAGGTCTTTCGATAAATAAGCTTATGTCGGGCGAGCACGGCGGCGAGCAGCAGATCGCATCTCGTATTGCATATAATGAGATAGACGTTTTGCTTTGCTTCAGAGATACTCGCGCAGACGCAAAATACACCCATGAGGAGCAGGAGCTTCTCAGAATGTGTGACCTTTACAACATTCCCGTTGCGACAAATATCGCGACCGCGGAGGTCATAATCATGGCGCTTGACAGAGGCGACCTTGATTGGAGAGAGATAGTCAACCCTCACTCCGAGTACAACAAAAGCAGAAAGAAATAACGCAGAGACACGTCGTAGTGAAGGCGGTATTACAGAGAGGAAGTATTGGTGAGAGCTTCTGTATGCGCGCGCTATTGATACCACTCAAGGCGTAAATTGAATAAAAAGAGTTAAAGCTTCGGGTGGAACCGTGCGGAGATATCCACACCCCGAACAGTGTCATTACTGTTCGGGGTGTATTTTTTTACTGTAGCCGAAAGTGAGTTTTTACTGCCGCTTTTTCTTTTGATGATGTAGGCGCAAAAGAAAAAGCTAACAAAAAGAAAAGCGCCGTTTTCCTGGAGCTACGCGCTCCACACCGCGCCAAAGGTGCTTTTTAAAAAAAGCACCTTTGGAAACCGAAAAACATAGGCACAACGGCGGGCGAAAACTTCCGGCGGGGAGCATAGCGG
>JAZOLL010000038.1:0-23661 GCA_045653105.1 Eubacteriales bacterium | reverse complement strand
CGCGTCGGTCTTTTTCTTTTTTTGCTTGATATTCCCCCACTTGCTATGTCCTGACATTTATATATACCTGCCTTTTAAATTTTTTCAGTCTTTTTGATGCAAACAAGTCCGAATGCATTGCCGAGCACACACTTAACTGCCTCTGCAAGCATAAGTCTTGTATTCTTTACTTCCTCGTCGTCAACTCCGAGAATGCTGCAATTGTGGTAGAATCTGTTGAATGCCGCCGCAACGTCGAGAATATATCTGATGATCACAGAGGGCTCGTAGGACTCTATCGCCTCGATAACCTTTTCCTCGAAGAGCGAAATGGTCTTTACAAGATCCGCTTCCTCGGGTGTTGTTATCTTGATCGCCTTATCATAATTAGGCTTGCCGCCCTTTTCAAGCACGGAGCAGGATCTCGCATAGGTGTACTGAACGTAAGGTCCTGTATTTCCGTCGAAGCTGAGCGCCTCCTCCATAACGAAGTTGATATCCTTCATTCTGCTGCCCGAGAGATAGTAGAACACGATAGCTCCTACACCGACAGCCTCAGCGATATCTTCCTTGTTGGCAAGATTCGGATTTTTCTCTGCCATAATAGCCGCAACCTTTTCTATTGCGAGAGCAAAGAGATCCTTGAGAAGTATTACGTTACCCGTTCTCGTAGCAAGCTTTGCGCCGTTGAGAGAAACCGTACCGTAAGGAATATGAACAAGCTGATCGTGCCTATCGTAGCCCATAAGCTCGACTACCTTGAACCACTGCTTAAAGTGGAGTATCTGCTGATTACTTGTAACGTAAATAGCCTTATCAAAGTTATATTCGTTCTTTCTGTAGACCGCCGCCGCAATATCACGGGTAGGATAAAGAGTCGAGCCGTCGCGCTTGAGTATGAGACAAGGAGGCATGCCGTATTCCTCAAGGTCAACGATGGATGCTCCGTCGTCTATCTTCATAATGCCCATCTGACGAAGCTTTTCAACCTGCGCGGGCATCTTGTCGGTATAGAAGGACTCACCCTTATAGCTATCAAACTCTATGCCGAGCTGCTTATATGTCTTTTTGTATTCTACAAGGCTTATGTCAACGAACCATCTCCAAAGAGCAATATTCTCCTCATCTCCGTCCTCAAGCTTGCGGAACTCCGCTCTTGCCTTGTCGTTGAGTGTAGCGTCCTTTTCAGCCTCCTCGTGGAACTTGACATAAAGCTCAACGAGCTTGTCTATTCCGCCCGCCTCAATAAGCTCGCGGTTGCCCCACATACGGTAAGCAACGATAAGCTTTCCAAACTGTGTTCCCCAGTCGCCGAGATAGTTTATGCCAACGCACTTATATCCAGCAAACTCGTGCAGACACTTGAGGGAGTGACCGATAACGGTCGTTCCGAGATGTCCTATATGGAAAGGCTTTGCAACGTTAGGAGATGAGTAGTCAAGAACTACTGTCTTTCCCTCTCCCATGTTCGGTGCGCCATAGCGCTCGCCCTTTTTGTGTATTGCGGGAAGCACTGCATTTGCCATATAATCTGCGCTAAGATATATGTTGAAATATCCGTTTACAGCGTCAGCGCGAGAAACAGAATCAACCTCAAAGCCGTTCGCTATATCCTGCGCGATCTTTACAGGCGCACATCTGAGCGTTCTGCTGAGCTTAAAGCAAGGAAGCGCGAGGTCTCCCATCTTTGAATCGGGCGGATACTCAAGCATCGCCTCTATATCCATTGCCGCCATCTCTGTGCCAAAGGCTGCGCTTATCTTTTCCGCAATCTTTTCTGCTATATTTTTCTTGATAGTTATCATAAAACAAACCTTTCCTTATCAGTTTTCGGTCAACCTTTTTATTATACCGCAAGGCGTTCTTATTTGCAAGTATTTATTGAAATTCATATATCATTTCACGAGCGGCGCGTCTTTGAGTGTCGCTGACCTCGATGCCGCCGAGTATCCTTGCGATCTCCTCTATTCTACCCGTCTCGTCAAGCTCAGCCACCGCCGTACAGGTTCTGCCATCACACTCGCTCTTCGATATAAAGAGGTGCGATGTGGCAAGTGACGCTATCTGCGCTGAGTGAGTTACACAGAGCACCTGAGTGCCGTCGGATATTTCCCTGAGCTTTATTCCGACCTTTCGAGAGGTCTTGCCGGATATTCCCGTATCTATCTCGTCAAAGATAGCCGTGTCTATTCCGTCGCATTCATTGAGCACGCTCTTGAGAGAGAGCATTATTCTTGCAAGCTCACCGCCCGATGCGATCTTTATCATAGGCATAAGCGGCTCTCCGGGGTTTGCGGAGATCAAAAGCTCTGCCCGATCCAGTCCTCTCGGCAAGAGCTCGTCGCTCGTCTCAAGAGCTATTTTAAATCTCACCTTAGGCATATCGAGGAACACAAGGCTCTCTACGACCCTTTCGGTAAGCAGCTTTGCCGCCGCCTCGCGTCGCTCTCTTATCTTCAGCGCCTTTTCTCTGGCAAGAGACTCAAGCTCGCGTATCCTTTTCTCAAGCTTTTCGGTCTCCTCGTCGGAGTTCTCTATCATATCAAGGCGCGCCTCGGCGTCCTCCTTGAATTTGAGTATGTCGGCAACCGTCGGCCCATACTTTCTCTTGAGCTTGGATATCGCGTCAAGTCTGCCCTCTATCTTGTCGATCCTTGCCGTGGGATCGCCCTCGGGAGAATCGGCAAGCGCGAGTGCCGTTGAAACTATATCCTCAAGCTCGTATCTCGTCTCACCCATACGCTCTGCAAGCTCTTTCGCCTCGGGAATGGCATCTGCCATCTGCAAAAGTGCGTTTTGCGCTCTGTCGATGAGATATATCGCGCCCGCTCCCTTGTCTCCGCCCATAACGGCTCTGTCAAGAACAGATGCGCTCTTTTTTATCTTTTCTGCGCTCTGGAGTCTCTTGGATTCAGCCACGAGTGCCTCTTCCTCGCCCTCCTTAAGCTTCAGTGCCGAGATATCCTCTATCTGATATCTGAGTATCTCGCGCATACGGTTGTTTTCCATAAGATCGCGGCTGAGGGCATCAAGCTGACATCTTATGTGGAGAAGCTCTTTATATACTGCCGAGTAATCCTCGACCATATCCTCACAGCCCGCAAACGTATCAAGAAGCGCAAGATGATTTTCCTTATCCAAAAGCCTCTGATTATCGTTTTGACCGTGTATATTGAAAAGTGCCGCGGATATCTCACGAAGCACCGAATTTGCTATCGCTCGTCCGTTTATCCTTGCCTTTGAGGGCGCGTCTGCATAAACAGTTCTAGAAAGCATCACGGTATCGTCATCGAGCGAAAATCCAAGATCTTCGAGTATCGCTTTTGCTCTTTCGTTTATATTTCCAAATACCGCCGATACCTCGCCAAAGCTCTCGCCTCTGCGGATCATATCCTTATCCGCTCTCGATCCGCCAAGGATCTTGAGGCAGTCAACAATTATCGATTTTCCCGCTCCCGTCTCGCCCGTCAGCGCGGTAAATCCGCCCCGCAGATCAACGTCAAGGCTTTTGACAACGGCAATATTTTCGATGTGAAGTGATAAAATCATACTCTCTCCTTTGAGCGTCTATCAAAACACCTTCATAAGTTCTCTTATCTTTTCGCTGAGATCCTTTGCAGATGCCTCGTCGGATGTAACCACGATTATCGTATCGTCTCCTCCCACGCAGCCGAGAATACACTCCATATTAAGTGAGTCAACACCCGATGCCACCGCCTGGGCAAGACCGGGGAATGTCTTTATAACGATAGTGTTAAGCGCATAGTCTACCTTGACTATAGCATCAGCTATCGCGGTATTTATCTTTATGGTGTTGTTTGAGGAGTAACGAGTGTTATCCGCAGCATATTTGTAAGTACCCTTTGCAGTGAGCACCTTTGTGAGCTTGAGTTCTCTCATATCTCTGGATATCGTTGCCTGAGTAACGTTATATCCCTCCTCGAGAAGCTTGCTTATCATTTCTTCCTGTGTCTCGATCTCGTACTTCATTATGAGATCAAGTATTTTTTCCTGACGTCTGTTTTTCACACTTAACTCCTATATCATAAAAATTTCTTTGTTCTTATCTTTGTGTAAAAGTTTGTTTCCTTGACGCGTATGAGCTTTGTTGTCAGCTTTGAGCGGGTTATTATCGCCGTATCGCCGTAATAAAGGTCGTATGTGACCCTTCCGTCAAGAGTAAGATGCAAAAGCTTTTCACGCACGCATATATTCTTGACCTCAAGACGCGCGGTATCCGAGAACACAAGCGGTCTTGCGAGGAGCGAATGCGGACATATCGGTGTTACGCAGAAGCAGTTGAGCTTGGGGTCAACTATAGGTCCTCCCGCGGAGAGCGAATATGCAGTAGAGCCCGTAGGAGTCGCTATAACAAGTCCGTCCGCTCTGAAATCAGATACAAGCACGCCGTTGTCCGAAAGTCTGAGGTCTATTATTCTCGCGGTAGAGCCGTTTGCGACCACCGCCTCATTGAGCGCGTAGGACTCGGAACGAAGAGTGCCGTCCTTGCTGACCACCTCGACAGAGATCATAGTTCTCTCGTCGATAGTGTACTCTCCCGCAAATACCTTCTCTATGAGGTCGAGCTCGTCAATTTCAAGCTCTGTCATATATCCTATCCTGCCAAGATTTATACCGAGTATCGGCACGTTCTCCACAGACGCGCGTCTTGCCGCCTCAAGTATAAATCCGTCACCGCCGAGCACTACCACCATATCCACACCGACGTAAAGATCGTCAGCCGGGGTGTAAATAAACTCGGGGCTGTGCGCGTGCATACGGAATATCCTGTCCTTATACACCTCGGAGATGACTATCTCAGAGCAGAAGGAAGATATCTTTTCCGCGACCTGTATAGCCGCGCTTGCCTTTTCTCTTATATTAAAATTGGCGATCAATGTGACTCTTTTCATAAGCCCCACTCCTTAAAAATCATCTTGTAATTCTCTGCATCATTTTATCGTCGATCCTCGGTTTGATGCAGGTCTGTTTTATAAAATGCGCGAGATATTCTGTGTTGCCGTCTCCCCCCGTTATAGGCGAAGGAATAAGCCCAACACAGTCAAATCCGCACTCTATCGCACAGCTTATCACTCTCTTAACAGCCAGATAGCGATATGCCGCATTTATCACGATACCGCCCTTGCCTATTCCCTGCGGACCGCACTCGAACTGGGGCTTTATAAGACTTATAAAGCTGCCCCCCTCCTCTATTATATCGGCGATCCTTGGGATAATATATGTCTGCGATATAAAGGAAACGTCCTCTGTGACTATCCTGCACGGCGCACCCACCACGTCAAGAGAGAGCTCTCTGGCGTTAAAATGTTCTATCACGGTGACTCTCTTGTCCGCGCGAAGCGACTCGTGAAGCTGACCGTATCCCGCATCAATAGCTACGACCGATGCAGCTCCTCTTTTGAGCAGACAATCGGTAAACCCGCCCGTTGACGCGCCTATATCCACAGCACGCTTTCCGCTGACGTTTATCGAAAACGCGTCAAGTGCCGCCTCAAGCTTCATACCGCCGCGGCTGACGTATTTAAACGCCTGCTTTATCACCACCTCGTGCTCTACCGTCTCGTCGATATTCTCCGAGGATTTTTTTACCTGTTTGCCATCTATGAATACAACTTCAAGATCAATGAGATCCTGCGCTTTTTTTCTGCTCTGCGTATATCCCGCGGCACTCAAATAAACGTCTACTCTCATCAGTTCTCTCTGTCCAAAAGATATGCCGCGAGATCAGTGAGTGTTTCAGAGCCGTCGTACTCCGCTATAGCGGATATCGCCTCTGCCGTGAGCTTTGCCGCATATTCCTTTGCCGCATCGACCGTGTAGTAGGTCATAAATGTGGTCTTGTTATTCTCCTCGTCAGAGCCTACGCTCTTGCCGAGCACCTCTTCACTGACCGTCACGTCCATAATATCGTCGATTATCTGGAACGCAAGTCCTATGCCTGCCGCATACTCGATAGCGCTCTTCATCTCGGGAGAGTCCTGTGAGCAGCCCGCCGCAAGCGCGCCCATCACAGCGGACACCTTTATAAGTGCCCCTGTTTTTAGGCTGTGGAGCTTTAAAAGCTTCTCCTCCGAGAGCCTCTGCTCCTCGCCGTAAAGGTCTATTATCTGACCGCCGATCATTCCGAAATCCCCTGCCGCGTCAGAAAGCGCGACAGTAGCCTCTACTGCGGTCCTCTTATCCACGTAAGGGTTTGATGCCGCAACGCCGAATGCACGTGTGAGAAGTCCATCTCCCGCCAAAAGCGCGGTTGAATAACCAAACACCTTGTGATTTGTGGGCTTTCCGCGACGGAGATCGTCGTTGTCCATACAGGGCAGATCGTCGTGTATGAGAGAATAAGTGTGTATCATCTCAACAGCCGCCGCAAACGGAAGCGCCGCCTCAACCTTTCCACCAAAGAGCTTACAAAACTCTATCACGAGAAAAGGACGTATCCTTTTGCCCCCTGCGAAAAGAGAGTACTGCTCGGATTCGAGAAGCTCCTTTATATCCTCGTCGTATCTCTCAAAATATTCTCTGAGCTTATCCTCGGTAAGCTTTGCCGAGGCTTTTATTTTCTCTTTTACATTCTGTGTCATAGTCCCTCCAAGGGTGAGTTATTTATCTTCTGTACTAACAGAAAAATCGCCCTCTGTCAGTTCTCCGTCAGCATTTATACCGAGCAGCTTGACCTTGCGCTGTGCCTCGTCAAGTGTCTTATTGCAAAATCTTATAAGCTTTATTCCCTCTTCGTAAAGAGCAAGTGATTTCTCAAGATCCGCGCTTCCGCGCTCAAGCTCTGCGGCGATCTCAGAGAGCTTTCTTATAGCTTCCTCAAAGGAAAGTCCCTCTATATTCATACGATAATTCCTCCATTCAAGCTTTCTTTAAAGTTACCGATTCAACGCGGGCTTCTGCCATACCGTCTGCCATAACTATCTCTACACTCTCACCTATCGACAGAGCTTTAGCCGAGCTTACCACACGACCCTCTCTGTCTTTGAGCGCGCTATAGCCTCTGGTGAGCACCGCCATAGGATTAAGCCCCGCAAGCTTTGCGGATATCTCGGAAAGAGACGCGCCGCTTTCAGATAGCTTTGCCTTCATTGCACCATCTATACGAACACCGAGATTCTGCAAACTCAATGCGTGTCTTTCGAGTATCGCGCTCGGTGAATTGAGCGCAACTATACGCTCAAGGTTCATAATATCGTCACCGCATCTTGTGAGCTTTGATGTGATGGCAAGATCAAATCTTGTTTTGCACTGCGCCGTATATGCCTCTATCGCGTTTACGTCGGGCACCGCTATCTCGGCAGCCGCCGAGGGAGTAGGCGCGCGACAGTCCGCAACAAAGTCGCAAAGTGTAAAGTCGGTCTCGTGACCGACAGCGGATATTACGGGGATTCGCGACGCGGCTATCGCACGCGCGAGCGCCTCGTCATTGAATGCCCAAAGATCCTCTATAGATCCTCCGCCTCGACCGATGATGATAACGTCAACACCGCCCACTGCATTGAAGTATTCAATACCCGATCTGAGCTGAGGCGGTGCCTCAACTCCCTGCACCGCCGCAGGGAAAATGACTATATCGCAAAGGGGATATCTTCGCCCCGTCACGTTTATCATATCTCTTATCGCAGCGCCCGTGGGAGAGGTTATGATTCCTATCCTCCTCGGGAGCTTTGGCAATTTTTTCTTTCTCTCGGGAGCAAAAAGGCCCTCCGCCTCAAGCTTTCGCTTGAGCGCCTCATAGGCACGAGCGAGCTCGCCTGCCCCGTCTGCTATCATAGTGCGGATATACACCTGATACTGTCCGCTCTTTTCATAGAGCGATATTCTGCCAAAGACCACTACCTTCATGCCGTCTGTGGGTATAAAGGAAAGTCTTGATGCATCCCCTCTGAACATCACCGCGCTTATAGTAGCGCCCTCGTCTTTGAGGGAAAAATAAAAATGTCCCGACGAGTTTCTCTTGAAATTAGATATCTCGCCGCTTATCGCTATTGCCGAGAGGATATCGTCCCTCTCAAGCATCTCCTTGATATATGCGTTTACCGCGGAGACGCTTATGCAGTTTTCATTTATGTTCATTCGTCCTCCGTGGCAACTCTTAAAACTAAGCGTTGTTTTCTAAAAATCTCTTTCTGCAAAGGAGCGAGATTCCCGCCGCGTTATCCGCCGAGAAAGCGGGCTCGGAGAAATACGCTTCAAATCGAGCAGAAATCCTATCTCTCATATATCTGTTTGACATCACCCCACCTGCGAAAAGCACGGGAATCTCACCGTATTTTTCCATCAGCTGTGAGGTCATCTCTGTAATGTTATCGCGTATCGCGTCAAACACGAAAGCTGCCGTGCGGGGCTTGTCCGCGGTCTTCTCGTAAAGCGCCCTTGCCTTGTTCTCTATACCCGATAGGTTAGCGTATCCGTCCTTTACCGATACCTTTATCCTCTCGTGCTCTCCCTCATAAGCTGTGGCGAGTTTTTCAAGCTCGACTCCGCAGGGAAATCCAAGTCCGAGCATAACCCCTACTCTGTCTATGAGCTGTCCCGCATTGAGGTCAAGCGTACCGCCTACGATATCGACGGAAAAGCCGTCCTCGGTTGGAGTTACGAGAAGCCCCTCGGTAGTTCCACCCGAGACGTGAAAGGCGAGAAATCTGCCGCCGAAAAGCTTTTCTGCCGCACCGCTTGAATATGCCGCCGCCATTATATGCCCACTCTGGTGAGAAAACTCAAAAACGGGTGCGCCGCTCGCTGCCGAAAAAGAATATGCCGCCGCACGTCCGGTAAGGAAGCAAGGCATATAAGATCCCTCGGCATCTCTCGGTGTAGCCGAAACTCCAACCGCGAGCACAGAATACTCATCTGCAAGCGTATTTTTCAGCTCAGACATTATGTCGGGCAGATTTTTAATATGAGCAAACACCGCATCCGACTGACGAAGTCCGCACTCCCCTGCCTTTACAGGCAAAGGTCTTTTCAAGTTTGCCAAAACGCGACCGTCATTATCGGTTATCGCAACAGATGTGGTATAATTACTCGTGTCTATACCGACAAAACACTCTTTCATTTCAGTTTGCTTTTTCCTCAAGAGCACTCTTTACAGAGTTGAGAACTCCGTTAATAAATGCCTTTGCCTTTTCGTCGTCAAACTTCTTTGAGAGCTCTACCGCCTCGTTTATAGAAACACTGTAAGGAATAGACTCATCGTAAAGCATCTCGTAAACGCCGAGACGAAGGATAGAGCGAGAGACGTTTGTAAGTCTGTGTGTCTTCCAGCCCTTAGCGTGCTCTCCGATGAGCGCGTCTATCTCCTCGCGCTTTTCGCAAACTGTGAAAAACGCGTTTTTTATGTATTTATCGTCGGGAATCTCTCTGTTTTCAACAGAGGTCTCGTATATCACCTCGGGTGTTTCCTCGGTTCTGAATTCTGTTTCAAATATAAGACCGAAAACCGTCTCTCTTGCTTCTTTTCTTGTCATAACGTCATCTATCGGATAGCTCCAATATTCCTTTCGTTTTATTGAAAAATTATAGCAAAAATGCGCGAGCGCATAATCATCCATACTAATACATTATATATCTTAAATATATGAAAGTCAAGAATATAATGAATATTTATAAATTTATTCATTCCTCACACCCCTTTTTCCGCATTTTTGAAGTGTAGGAAATAAAAATTTACAAAATAATCTTGCAAATGGCTCATATTCGTGATATCATTAGCATATAATTTTGAAAGGATATTCTTCTATGAATCTCAAACCTCTGATCAAACATATACTGAAAAACGCGTGTATCTGCTTTACCGTGTTCACCGCGGCATACTCTGCAATATCCGCTATAGTCAACGTTGACGACGCTGTCGTATCTATAGAGGTCTCACGTGTTCTGCTCTTCTTTATGGCATCTATCCTCTTTGCGGCGGCAAACGGCATATTCAAGGTAGAAACGCTCGGTGGCGGTGCTAAAGTTCTGCTTCACTACATCTTCACCCTCGCCGCTTTCTACACCTGTATGCTTCTCCCCCTCTCGCTCGATACCTCCACACTCATCGTAGGCATCGCGCTCTTCTCTGTCTTGTATCTGATAATATTCGGTATCTACTCGCTCATTCGTTCTAGATACAAGGCAAACACAAAGCAAAACGAAAAGTATACATCCCAGTTCAAAAAGAAATAAATCGCTCCTCTTTGTGTGAAGCTTATACATAACACACAAGGAGCAAAAAATGAAAATAAGACTGTCGATATACCCCTTAACTTTGATTTTGGTATTCACGCTCGCATCCTGCGAGGCTCGTATCCCCTCTCGCGAGGATGAATTTGTAAATACCGTATATCAAAGCGATCCCACACTCGGCGCTACCGATGATATGGGAGATGAGTATATCGACAGTCTTATTTTTATCGGTGAATCCACCACGTATCATCTAAAGGACCGCGCGGTGCTCTCAGGCGGTAAAAACACCCGTCAGATCTGGATGCCAAAAAGCGGAACTATGACGCTTGACACCTCAACCCAAAAGCAAAAGATACTCTATCCCGAAACGGGAGAGCTCATAACAATAGCTGATGCCGCCGCGCGCTCCCGACCGAAGATAGTAATTCTGACCTTTGGTCTAAACGGAGCGCCAAGAAATATAAGGCTTGGCGAGGATTATTTCAAGGAGTGCTACCGAAAGCTTATAGAATCCATCTCCGCCGCCTCTCCCGAGACAAAAATAATCCTTCAGTCAGCTCCTCCCATAGCCAAAAGCATGGATATGAAAAACTACACGGTGGACGCAAAAACACTGAACGGATATATAGACAAAGTAAATCTTTGGTCTCGCTCGCTCTGTGAGGAGCTTGGCATCAGGTATCTGAACTCCGCAGAGGCGCTGAAGGACAGCGAGGGATTTCTCTGCCCTGAGTTTGACGTAGGTGACGGACACCACCTCACAAAAGCGGCTTATGAGACAATGCTCTTATATATCCGCACACACGGATACAAATAGATCTCGGAGGTATGATTTTGAAAAAAGCCATTCTTTTATCCATAGTTTTCACTCTTTTATTCTCTTTTGCGTGTTCAAAAGCACCGAAATACAGAAACGACCTCTCCTGTGAGGAGATAATGAAAGGCGCTCCTCTTACCCAGAGGAGCGCCGAGACTTATGATATGTACGACAAGGATTTTGTTGATTTTTTCTTTGGGGATATAGCATCTTCAGACTGTGTGGTTCTTTACTCATATGCACAAGAGAATATAGACGAAGTCGGTATATTCCGAGCCGCAAACGAAGACCAAATAACAGAAATATCCGCAAGCGTGGAAAAATACCTGTCCGAGATGAAGGACTCGCAACGCGCCTTTATCGCAAGCTATGCAGGGGAGGAGCTGCCAAAGCTTGACTCGGCAGAGCTGCGAATATACGGAGACTACGTGGCATACGCCATCTTATCCCCAGAGGATATGAGTGCTTTTTTCGAGCACGTCGAAAACGCGCTCAAAAAGTAATTACTTTCTGCGCTTGAGAGAACTGAGCTCCTTGATAAAGGTGTCGATATCCTTGAACTCTCTGTAGACCGAAGCAAAACGGACGTAAGCGACCTCGTCGCGTGCCTTGAGCTTGTCCATGACCATCTCTCCTATCTCCTTGGTGGTCACCTCTCCCGAAAGAGAGTTCTGGAGCTCGGACTCTATCTCGGAGACGAGATCCTCTGCATTTACAGGGCGCTTTTCGCAAGCCTTCATTATTCCGGAGAGGAGCTTGTTTCTGTCAAAGATCTCCTTTGCGCCACTTTTTTTGATAACGAACATCTGTACGCTCTCTATTATCTCGTAAGTGGTAAATCTCTTCTGGCAGTCGAGACATTCTCTACGACGCCTGATGCTGTTTCCCTCCGTCATAGGTCTTGAGTCGACCACCTTGTTATTTAAGCTTCCGCACGCAGGACATTTCATATCAAAAACCGTTCGCAACAGGAAGTTCCCGTCACTTTCCTTTCAACTTTTCGTTTCCGATACCATTTTAACATATTTTTTTGAAAAAGTAAAGGTTTTTTAACTTTATAAATACAAATATTCTGCTTTTATTTTGTCCTCGGTGCACTCTCGCAGTGAAGTTGGCGTTACAGCGCCCAAAACTATGTCCGAATACACGCGATGGGCAAATGCCTCATCATCGCCAATCGACACGAAACTCCCCTCCTGCACACTTATAACCGCTATAGCATATTGTGTTCTCATACCCTCAATGCCGAGCTTATAAAGTCTGTATTCCAGGGAAAACGTGTCAAAAGCTTTTCGCTCTGCCTTGAGTATGCTGATACCGTTTTCTTTATCGGTAGATGTTTTATACATTTTTCTATTTCCTTTCCGCGAATATCGAAAACAGCTTCATTATACTCCTCTTTTTTGCAGATCTTACCCCCGAGGTTTTTGAAAAAAGCGTCGAATATGCAGGATTTTTGGAGTTTCTTGAATATTTCGGCAAAATCGAGAATATAAATGCATTTTTTGGAAGCTTCTCGCTCAAAAATATTGAAAATCTACTAAATCTCGCCTCTACGACCAGCAATTTATAATAGACTTTGCTCTCCAAAATCGCTATAATTTTATATGTACCCCCTTGATTTTCCGTAGCAAAATAAAATACGGACAGGAAATTTTATCCGATACCTATTTTTAGCTGTTTTCATATAAAAAAGAATAATTATTCAAAAGGAGCTTTAATGATATCTCAAAAAAACTCAAGTATCCGACGCTCTTTCGAGAACATTTCTCGGATATCTATGACTATATTTCACATCGGCGCGCCCCTTATTTTTCTATATCTTTGCGCTTTTTTAGCACTTCTTTTCGCCACACCCGACATCCCCGGATACGTGCTGGCAATAATACATAAAGAAGCTCTTGAGCATATAATTATGAGCGCCACTATCATAATTATCGGCGGATTTTCATTTGACATGATAGAAAAAACATCGCCACCGCCAAACTAAAATCACACCCCATCCTGCCTCTCGCATATACTTTTTATGAACGCATAGGAAAGGATGGCTTTTATGAACAACAACTACACCCCAAGAAGCACTACGGGCGTTGGATATCTTATCGTAAAGGTGTCCACCGCCCTTGGGGCTATACCTATCGAGGGCGCGCTGGTAACGATACGCGCGCTTGAGCAGGAAAGCTCTGACGTGATATACTCGCTAAAAAGCGACAGAAACGGAATCACGAGCAAAGTTCCACTTGTTGCCCCAAACATAAAAGAGAGTGAAACGCCAACCAACAAAAGACCTTATTCACTTTACAACGTTGATGTTTTTAAGGACGGATACATACCCCTAAAGCTTTCAAACGTAGCTATATTTGATTCGATAACCTCGGTACAGCCTGCAATTATGATCCCCCTTCCCGACAATGAATACACAGATTCCTTTGACCCAAAGGCGGATTACTCACCCTCAGACGTGCGGGGAGGTGAAGACAGTTGAACGCGAACACACCTTTTATTCCCGAATTCGTGAGGGTGCATTTAGGTCCTCCGACCTCGGACGCACAGAACGTGGCAGTGCCTTTTGTTGACTACATAGCAAATGTTGCCTCAAGCGAGATATACCCCACCTGGCCCGAAAGTGCCATAAGAGCAAATATCTACGCGCAGATCTCCTTTGCACTCAACAGGATATACACTCAGTTCTATCCCTCAAGAGGATATGATTTTGACATTACAAATTCAACCTCGATCGATCAGTCCTTTGTAAACGGAAGAGATATTTTTGAAAATATTTATCAGATCACAAACGAGATATTCAACGATTATATCTCGAGGAGAGGAAGCGTTGAACCGCTTTTCGCAAGGTATTGCGACGGTGTTGAGGTGACCTGCAACGGTCTCTCTCAATGGGGTTCGGTTGAGCTTGCAAACCAAGGATATACCCCTTATGAAATACTCACGTACTACTACGGAGACGACATAGACATCATACAGAATGCGCCCGTTGAGGCTATCACCTCAAGTGTTCCGAGAAATCCTTTACGGCTTGGAAGCGCAGGAGACGCGGTGCGCGCGCTTCAGATACGTCTCAACCGAATATCCGACAACTACCCCGCGATACCAAAGATCGCGCTCCCCGACGGAGTTTTCTCCTACGACACAGAGGATGCAGTGAGAGAGTTTCAGGAGATATTCGGGCTCACTCCCGACGGTGTCGTGGGCAAGGCAACCTGGTATCAGACACAGTTCGTCTACAATGCGGTAAAAAGGCTCAACGAACTCGACTCTGAGGGTATTTCTCTCTCCGAGGTAACCGATCAGTATCCCGACGGTCTCGCGCTTGGCGACAGAGGTGTTGAGGTGGCAAATCTGCAATATCTTATCGACTATCTGTCCGCGTTTTACAACACGATCCCATCGCTCACGATAGACGGAATATACGGCTCGGAAACTGAAAATGCCCTTCGTGCCGTGCAAAGCACGTTCTCGCTCCCCGTTACTGGCGCCCTTGATCTTGATACGTGGGAGACGATATACAGAACATATCTGGGATTTGTCTCAACGATACCGCTCAAATACGTCGAGGGCAACGTTGTTCCATACCCCGGAGTGCCACTTCGCCTAGGTTCTTCCTCGGATGCCGTGACGCTTCTTCAGGAATATCTCAATTTCGTGGCAACAGCTTACCCCGAGATACCCACTATTCCCGTCACGGGATATTTTGGGACACAGACACAAAATGCCGTACTTACATTTCAGCGGCTTTTCGGAATACAACCCACGGGCACTGTTGCCGCGGCTACTTGGCTTGCTCTCACAACCCTGTACAGCGACCTTTATAACGGCTCGCGACTCGGCGAGGGACAGTTTCCCGGCTACAACATAGGCGAATAAAGGAGCGAGCTATGGCAGAACATACGACTTACAAAACAGCTGTCACTAATCTGCAAAGATATCTGCGGCAGCTATCCTATACAAACGAGGGCATATCCTCGCCACCCGTTGACGGCATATTCGAGGATAAAACGAGAAGATCTCTTATCGAATTCCAAAAGCTCTATTCTCTACCCCAAAGCGGTATCGCGGACAAAGAAAGCTGGGATAAGTTATATGAAGAATATTTGCGTTCCTTAGCACTCTACTCCCCGCCCCTCTCCCTTGATATCTTCCCGAGAGTCCCCAACGGATACTCGGTCGCCCTCGGAGACGAGTTTTTCCTTGTCAGTATAATACAGTTTTTACTGAATGAACTGCGAATAATATACGACTCATTCATTCCGCTTCTCGTTAGCGGAATGTACGACGAAGCAACCGCAGAAAATATACGCGTATTTCAGCGAAAAAACAAAATAAATGAGACGGGAGCGGTAAATAAGGAGACCTGGGATTCTCTCGTTGAGGCATGGAGCAAATATGCCGCAAATTATGTTAACTGAGCCTTCTGTTTCGACAAAAAATTTCCACACCGTAGTGTAAAATATTTTAAAGCGAACACTTTTATTTCAGAACAAAAATAAAGAAGGCGGAGAAGGTTTTATATGACGAACAAATTTACACAAAAGGCGCAAAGCTCACTCACTCGCTCGATGCAGCTTGCCGAAGAGCTTGGCCACACCTATATAGGCTCTGAGCACCTGCTCTTAGCACTTGTCACCGTAGAGGACTCGATATCTCGCGCTATGCTCACATCAAAGGGTGCTGACGAGAAAAATGTACGTTCAAAAATAGTGGGGATAATGCCAAAAGGTACACCCTCAACACTCTGCGCAGAAGACATGACTCCTCGCCTGCGACAAATAATCGAGGCCTCTGCCGCCGTGGCAGAGAAAAACAGAGCGACACAGATAGGAACAGAGCATCTTCTCTCTGCACTCCTCGAGCATAGGGATGCCGTGGCATCAAGGGTACTCACACTCTGTGATGTATCCCTCATAGACATAAAAGCCGAGCTTGCGGCATATTTGCTCTCAAGAGAGAAAACAAAGCCAACAGACAGCAAAGAAAAGAGCGAAAAAGCGCCGAAGATCGCGGGCGCGCCCACTCTTTCCCTTTACGGAAAGGATCTTACTGCCCTGTGTGCCAAAGGCAAGCTAGACCCAATAATCGGCAGAGACAAGGAGACCGAGCACGTAATACGAATACTTTCAAGGCGCACTAAAAACAACCCCTGTCTCATAGGTGAGCCCGGTGTTGGAAAGACCGCGGTAATAGAGGGACTTGCCGAGAGGATATACGGGCAAACTGTTCCCGATACACTTATTGGAAAGCGAATAGTAACGCTTGACGTATCGGCAATGCTTGCGGGGGCGAAATACCGCGGAGAGTTTGAAGAACGTATGAAACGCGTGATGGCTGAGATCACGGAAAATCCCGACATCATAATCTTCATAGACGAGATACACACGATAGTGGGCGCAGGCGCGGCAGAGGGTGCGGTTGATGCCGCCAATATTATAAAACCCGCGCTCGCCCGCGCAGAGCTGCAGATAATAGGCGCAACAACGCTTGCCGAGTACAGAGCGCATATCGAAAAGGATGCCGCACTTGAGCGACGCTTTCAGCCGGTACTCGTAAACGAACCTACAGAGGACGAAGCGATAGATATCCTAAGAGGACTCCGTCCGAGATACGAGGCACACCACTCACTAAAGATATCCGACGAGGCAATACGCTCCGCAGTAAAGCTCTCAAAAAGATATATCACCGACAGATATCTGCCCGACAAGGCGATAGATCTAATCGACGAAGCCGCATCCGGGCTTCGCATCTCGGGGAGCACGATCCCCTCTCAAAAGCGAGACCTTAATGCTCTCCACGAGGAGCTTTTAAAAGAAAAGCAGGAGGCTATTTTAAGAGAGGATTTCGAGACGGCACAAAGGCTTCGCACCGAGGAGCTTTTGCTTCTGTCCGAGGTATCTGAGAGTGGGGAAAATGAGACGGAAATAAGCGTCACAGAGGAAGATATCGCAAAGATAGTCACCGCTTGGACGGGTATCCCGATATCCAAAATACTTGAGGAAGAAGCTAAAAAGCTTGCGGATCTCGAAGCCAAATTAAAAGAGGTGATAATCGGTCAGGATAACGCCATATCCGCCGTATCCGCGGCAATAAGGCGAGGAAGAGTGGGTCTCAAGGACGCCGCGCGACCGATAGGCTCATTTCTCTTTGTGGGACGGACGGGAGTTGGAAAAACGCAGCTTGCCCGTGCGCTCGCCTCTATAATGTTCGGTGAGGAACAGCCGCTTATAAGGTTTGATATGGCTGAGTATATGGAGAAGCACAGTGTATCAAAGCTCATAGGCTCGCCCCCCGGTTATGTAGGTTACGGCGAGGGAGGACAACTGACCGAAAAGGTAAGAAGACATCCCTACTCTGTCGTGCTGTTTGACGAGATAGAAAAGGCGCACCCCGACATCTTTAACGTCCTGTTGTCTATCCTCGAGGACGGAACGGTGACCGACTCGACAGGTAGACGTATAGACTTCAGAAACACCGTGATAATCATGACATCTAATATCGCCACCGGCAAGCTTCGTCACAGAACACTTGGATTTTCAAGCAAGGAATCAGCTCCCTCTCGCGAGAGCATTATATCCGAGCTTGAGGGAATCCTCTCCCCCGAATTTCTCAACCGCATAGACGAGATAGTTCAATTTGAGCCGCTCAAGGAAAAGGACATTGAGATGATCGCTTCAAAGATGCTTGACGAGCTCGTAAAGCGCGCAAAGAATATCGGAATTGACCTTGAATTCTCTCCGGCCGTACCCGCTCACCTTGCCGCCACTGCCTATAGCGACACTTTTGGCGCGAGATCTATTCGACGTGAGATCATACAGCGCATTGAGAATAAGCTTTCCTCTCTCGTGATAGAGGGTACGCTTTCTGCAAACGACACGCTTTTGGTTGACACCAGCGGGGACAAAATCCTTTTTATAAAGAACTCAGTCTGTATGCTGTAAAGAATATCGGCTCTTTGGCGGCAGTGCCGCCAAAGATCCTTTTTTGTAAACGCTATTGACAGAGTATCATTTATATGTTATAATGTTAAAAATGATTTTTTGAAAGGACTTTAATCGTGGACATTTGCGACAGTACTGACTGTACCGATCGATCATATTCTATACATACCGGAGCATAACCTGCAGGGAGACCGTCAGGCTATGCTTTTTTGCGTTGTTTTAAAGATCCGCGATAAAACATCAAACAAAAGGAAGAAAAATGAAGGACTTATTCTATCCACTTTTACTGCAGCTTATACTTATAATACTTCACGCGATATTCGTGTGCTCGGAAACGGCCATTGCCGAGATGAGCGAGGCAAGGATATCTCAACTCTCACAAAAAGGAGATAAAAAAGCCAAAAAGCTTGAGAAGATCCTCTCAAATCAGGCAAAGTATCTCTCCACCACGCAAAGCGCGATAACGTTTGCTTCCCTCTTTGCGGGCGCGTTTGCCGCGGTGAGATTTTCGGGCGAGATTGCGTACAGATTTGACGTACTCATCAGAAATACAGAGTGGTACGTACACATCAGTACAAAGGCGGTTGAGGTCGTAGCGATTATAATTGCCGTTCTGGTACTCGCGCTCGTCACACTGCTCTTTGGCGAGTTTATCCCAAAAAAGATCGCGACAAGGAAGCCCGAAAAGGTAGCTTTTTCTCTCCTCGGCACAGTACGACTGACCTCTGCGATATTCGCTCCTCTTGCTTGGCTGCTTACTAAGCTTACAAACGGAATACTCCGTCTCTTCGGTGTAAATCCTCACAAGGAAGAAGAAAAGGTCACTGAAGAGGAGATTCTCCTTATGGTGGACGCAGGCAGTGAAGAAGGCTCTATCGAGGAGGACGAAAAGGAGATCATTCAGAACGTATTTGAGTTCAACGATATCACCGCAGGTGAGATAGCAACACACAGAACCGATATAGATATGCTCTGCACCGAGGACACCCCCGAGGAGTGGGAACAGATCATACACAACACTCGCCACACCTTCTTCCCCGTCTATACGGACAGCATTGACAAGATAATCGGCGTGCTCAACGCAAAGGACTATTTCAGACTTGAGGACAAGAGCATAGACAATATAGTGAACAGTGTTTTAAAAGCTCCTTACCTCGTTCCCGAAACTCTCGCGGCTGACGTTTTGCTCCGCAATATGCGTGCAAAAAAGGAATATTTTGCGGTAGTTATGGACGAGTACGGTGGTACGAGCGGTATCGTTACTCTCACAGACCTGCTTGAATGTATCGTGGGCGATATAGATTATGCAGACGATGAAAATGCAGAGGACGAGATCCCCGAGATCGAACAAATAGACGAGATCACCTTTGCGGTATCGGGTATTGCTCCGATATCCGAGGTTGAAAAGGTGCTTGACCGAACCCTTGATGAACACGATTGCGACACTATAGGCGGTTACATCATCAGTATCCTCGGCTCTATTCCAGAGGACGGCGCATCCTTCCACACAGAGAACGACGTATTCTCAGTCGAGGTCACAGACGTAAAGGATCACCGCATAGAAAAGGCAATAATCACACTCAAGCCCGTCGAGAACGACGAGGAAAATGACGAAGAATGACGTAAAACAATGGCTTGTCTGCCCCGTAAAAACAAGCTTTTTATCGATTTTCCAAAAATTTTTTGAAATTTTTTTCGAGATACCCCTTGAAATTATAAATTATTGTGATAGAATGTATATGAAATAATTATTATGGAGGTACATAAATTATGGCATACAAGATTTCTGACGATTGCATCTCTTGCGGCGCATGCGCTGAGGCTTGCCCTGTAAGTGCAATAAAGGAAGGCGACACAAAGTACGAAATTAACGCTGATGAATGCATCGAGTGCGGTGCTTGCGCAGAGGCTTGCCCTGTTGACGCTCCCGCAGCTGAGTAATAATTTCGTAAAACAAACGGAGTAGATATGCAGTTTGGAGAGCGAGCTTATGCTCACGCCACCTGTCCTGTCTGCTCCGTTTTTGTTTTATCTGTTATTTAAGGAGTTTGATATGCAAAATGATTTCATATTTGATGACGAGCGAATAGACGTTGTAAACGAGCACCTGTCTCTTATACAGAAAAAAGACGGTCTGACCTTCGGTACAGACGCTTTTTTGCTTGCCGCATATATGAAGCCTCAGCGAAGCGCACGTGCCGTGGAGCTCGGCTCCGGCACGGGAATAATCTCTCTTTTGTGCGCTGCGAGAGAAAAATTTGCTAAAATAGATGCCTTTGAGATACAAAAGGAGTTTGCCGAGCTGACAAACAGAAATATAGAAATGAACTCACTCGGCGAGCGTGTTGTATGCAGATGCGCCGACGTGCGCGATATTACAGCCCGAGACACGGGAGCGGAGGTTGACGTTGTGTTCTCAAATCCTCCGTATATGCGTACCGACTCGGGAAAGCGCAACGACGCGGACATAAAATACATCGCGCGCCACGAGGTGTGCGGCAATATCGGTGACTTTTGCGCCGCCGCAAAAAGACTTTTAAAGCACGGAGGAAAGTTCTACTGTGTCTGGAGACCCGACCGTCTCACAGAGCTTTTTGCAGCACTCAAGGAAAATTCACTTGAGGCGAAGACCTTGACCTTCGTTCACGCTGACGAGAACTCTGCCCCGTCTATGATTTTACTATGCGCCAAGAAAGGCGCCGCACCATCGCTGAACATTTCAGCGCCGCTTATACTCCACAGTACCATAGACAAAAGCGGCACGAGGGCGCTGTCCGACAAGGCACAAAAAATATACGACACTATGAGCTTTGAAGATTTTAAATGATATATCCAGAGGTGTAATTCTATGGAAAACACTAAAAGAATACTCAGTTATACACGGCGCGCCGTGGATGACTATGAGATGATACGCGAGGGCGACAAGATCGCTGTCGGTGTCTCGGCGGGCAAGGATTCGCTCGCCCTGCTCTGCGCGCTTGCGGATCTGCGCCGCTTTTATCCCAAAAAGTTTGAGCTCTGTGCGGTAACCGTGGATATGGGCTTTGAGGGGGCGGACTTCTCAAAAATCAGGGCGCTCTGCGACGAGCTCGACGTTCCGTATACGGTCGTTCCCACACAAATATCCAAGATAATATTTGACGTAAGAAAAGAAAAAAATCCCTGCTCGCTTTGTGCAAAGATGCGCCGTGGCGCGCTCCATAGCGCAGCAAAGGAGCTCGGTTGCAATACGGTGGCGCTCGGTCACCACTTCGACGACGTGGTCGAGACCTTTATGCTCAATCTTTTCTTTGAAGGCCGTCTCGGCTGCTTCCAGCCCGTGACATACCTTTCAAGGATGGATCTGCGCCTTATAAGACCTATGATCTACATGCCCGAAAAGGACGTGAGATACTTTGCAAAGTCTGCGGATCTACCTGTTATCAAGTCTCCCTGCCCTGCTGACGGAAATACACAGCGCGAGGAAATGAAACAGCTCCTCGCAAAGCTTGACAGAGAGAACAAAGGCCTCAGATACAGAATATTCGGCGCTATCCAAAAGGGAGAAATAGACGGATTTAAGCTTGCAGGACGTATGCAGGGCGTAAAAAATTATGAACTCGACGACGAGGATTCGGAGGAATAAATTATGAAAATAGTACTTACAGACTGTGCTACAGTCGTATCAAACAACGACGTCGACCTCACTGTCCTTGAGCAGTTTGGGGAGGTAATATACTACGACGAGACCCCCGCAGAGCTCACCGCAGAGCGAATTAAGGACGCTGACGTGGTTATTCTCAACAAGACAGTCATCGGCAAGCGCGAGCTTGACGCGGCAAAGAATCTCAAGCTCATCGCACTTTTCGCAACGGGATATAACAACATAGATACTGAATATGCCGCAGCTCGCGGCGTTGCGGTATGCAATGCGGGCGTTTATTCCACCGCCGCGGTTGCACAGCATACCTTTGCTTTCATACTTGAGCAGGCCTCTGCCGTAGCCAAGTACGACAAGGTAGTAAGAGAGGGCGACTGGATAAGATCTCGCCTATTCTCTGTTTTCTCAAAGCCCACATTCGAGCTTGCGGGCCGCACACTCGGAATTTTCGGTCTTGGAGCAATAGGAACTCAGGTAGCGAGAATCGCAAAAGCATTTGATATGCGCGTTATCGCTTATTCAAGAACCCCCAAAGAGATTGAAGGCGTTGAATTTGTAAGCTTTGATACGCTTCTCGCAGAAAGTGATTTTCTCTCTGTACACTGCCCGCTCACAGATAAGACCGCCAAGATATTCAATGCCGAGGCGTTTGCAAAAATGAAGAACGGCGCTTATTTTATAAATACGGCAAGAGGCGGAGTTATAGATGAGTACGCGCTTTTGGAGGCTGTTACGTCAGGTAAGCTTTCGGGCGCGGGTATTGACGTGCTTACAAAAGAGCCTATGGCGGCTGATTGCCCGCTTTACAACGTGCCGAATATCACCGTAACCCCTCACATCGCTTGGGCGCCTCTCCAGACCAGAGAGCGTCTGCTTGATATAGTTATCGACAATATAAAATCCTTTATCGCCGGAACACCGAAAAATAAGGTGAACAAAAAAACCCGCTCGCACCAAATGGTGCGTACGGTTTTTATTTTTTATTATTTCTTTTTGAAAACGCCGAACGCGCCGATCTTTATGTAATCGTCACCCTCTTCGAAATCAAATGTACCATTGTATTCCTCTGCTTCTTTGTCATCAGACTCAAACTCAAAGGTTATCTTGTCGTCCTTGATGGAATATTTTCCTTCAACAGGATCGCCGACCTGAGCTCCAGCAACCTTAGCAGTTATAGTTACTTTGTTTCCTTTGAATTCAAACTCTGTGCCTGTTCCAAACGCTTCCATGGAATATGTTCCGGAAAGTGTCTTACCGCAGGATGCAAGAGTGAGGCAAAGAATAACCGCAGTCATTACAAGAGCCAATACTTTGATAGATTTTTTCATAGTGATATCCTCCCATAATAAAAGTACAATAGTATTATATCATTAAAATTAGATTTTGTCAAGAATATTTGAGATACACATGCCAAAAATGGGAACAAGCCTACAGTTGGCACTCCGTAGGCTTGAGCTGATTACAGCTTTTTTATTTTTAGAGAAAAAACCTATAATCAAAGAGAAAGGCGGGACTTTCTACTTAGATTATCTTAAATAATTAGTGCTTTGCTCTTCGGCATAAATAAAGCGTTCCCTTTTTGTCTAACATAAAGCGTAAGAGCAACAGCAATATATATTTATGTAACAAATTGTTACGTTTACAATTGTAACACAATGTTACAATTATGTCAAGAGGTTATTGAAAATTTTTTAGGAAGGAAAAAATAATGGAGCTTGTTGGATTGAAGAAAATAAGAAAGAAGAAAAACCTCAGCCAACTAAAAGTGGCTATGGATCTCTCAATCACCCGCGAAGCATTGTCCTATTATGAAAACGGAAAGCGAAGCCCCGATGTCGATATGCTGGTAACCCTAGCGAGATATTTCAACGTATCTGTAGATTACATCATATTCGGCGAAAATTCCCCCTTGCAATAAGTAATGCCCCTGCAAAATGCAGGGGCATTACTTATTGTTTTTTAATAAAGCTTATATTTGAGCCTCAAATTATCTGCGATCATCGCGATAAACTCCGAGTTTGTGGGCTTGCCGCGATTGTTCTGAATGGTGTAGCCGAAGTAAGAGTTGAGGGTATCGACGTCGCCTC
>JAZOLL010000037.1:0-3097 GCA_045653105.1 Eubacteriales bacterium | reverse complement strand
ATTCTCTCGCGGCTTCCCTCTTTGATTCTGTTGTGAACACGGATCGTGTCACCGATGTTTACAGAGGGAACATCCTTTTTAAGCTGCTCGTTTGTAAAAGCCTGAATCATATCCATTTTTCAGTCCTCCTTAATAATCCGGGCATTCATGCAGAGCTACGCAGCGGACTGCCCTTGTTTTCTGTGTTTTATCGCACACTGCGAGATATTATATCACACTTTTTTGTCTTTTGCAATAGTTATTTTGCATTTTTTTATTTTTTTTGAATTTTTTTATTCTCTATTCTAAATATCACCGAGAAAAATGTGCGCAGTATTTCAAAAACAGTTTTGGCGTTTATAATCAGTATCGCAAAGAGACACGCGGCTTGAAGTATCCATGAATACCCTACTCCGCTATACATAAGCGCCGTCTGCACCGCGATAAGTGCCATATTCAAAATAAGCTTTCCCGTACATAGATCAAACTCTATATATCGCTTTGTATCTATCGCTCTGACAATATAGACCGCCATATAGCTGATAAGCGTGGCTACAGCCGCTCCCATCGCGCCGTGGTCGGGTATCATTACGAAGTTAAGAACGATATTGATAAGTGCTCCGACGAGCGCCGTAAGCATAGAGTACACGCTCTTTTTCTCAACGAAATAAACACTTCCGAGGAAGGAAACCAGCGTCGAGAACACGGTTGCCGATACGAGTATCGGCACAAAGCTCCAAGAATCAAAATAAGTATCTGCAAGGAGTATTCTTGTAAATATCTTGCTCCCCGCTATCAAAACAGATGCGGCTATGAATATCACCGTGAGGTAGTAGCGATACACTCCTCCAAAAAACCCCCCTCTGTCCTCTTTCCCTGAGTCCTTTACCGCAGAGAACTGCCAAGCCTCGATAAAGACACCGCAAACGAGTGTGAGAAGCGTTGGTATCTTATATGCCGCGGCATAAAGACCGTTCTCCACACCTCCGCAAAAGGCTCTCACGATATATCTGTCTGATACCGACGTAATAAGCCAGAGCATAGTCGTCGGAATATAAGGGATGCTGAACTTCAGCATCTCGGAGAGAGTTTCTCTAGATACACTCTTCGGTGAAATGTCTCTGTAAAGACGCGCGAAGAGGAATATAGCCACAGTAACGATAAGGTCACCGAGAACTATAGACAAAACGTATCCGTAAGCGCCAAGATCAAACACCACAAGGAACAGAATGTTGAGCACAACGGTCAGTACCGTATTTGCAATTCCCTGCACCGCGAAAAGCGTTGTCCTGCCCTGCGCCCTTATATACTGCGCGCAAGCCGAATGAAGATTTGCGCAGGTGACATAAGCACCGATGAGCAGTATATAGCCGTCAAATATGTCAAAAAACGACAAGAGCGGCAGACAAAGCGCCATTACAAGAGATCCCGCCAAAAGTGTGAATATTCCGGTTGAAAAGACTCTTCTCTTATCCTCGCAGTCGAGCGTGAATCTGAAAAGTCCCTCGCATATACCTACGCAGGCTATGGGGATTATCATATTCGAGGTCTGCGCCACGATATCCGCCGCACCGAACTCTGCCGGTGAAAGGAGCATCGTATAGATCGGAGTCATCAAAAGCACGATGATCTTTGACGCAAACGTACCTGCGGCAAGGATCAAGGTGTTAGAGATCAAATTTTTAGATTTGCTCATTTTCGCAAAACTGCCCTATCAGTCGCAGTTTTCCCAGTTATGATATACGTTCATAACATCATCATCGTCCTCAAGGTGCTCGATAAGAAGATTCATAAACTTTATATCGTCATCGTTATCAAGTGTTACGTAGTTAGAGGGGATCTTTGTCTTTTCAGCGGATGCGATAGTATATCCTGCCGCCTCAAGCGCCTCCTTAACATCGTAAAGATCCTCGGGAACTGTGTATATCTCGAAGATATCCTCATCTGCGAGGAAGTCCTCAGCGCCAGACTCAAGAGCGCACTCCATAAGCTTGTCCTCATCGATATCGCCATCCTCGTTGGAAATAACGATAACTCCCTTCTCGGAGAAAAGGTATCCAACGCATCCGGACTGACCGAGGTTTCCGTGATACTTTGAGAAGTAGGAACGAACGTTACCTGCTGTGCGATTTCTGTTGTCTGTAGTTGTCTCAACGATAACGGCAATTCCCGCAGGACCGTAGCCCTCATATACGATCTCCTCGTAATTCTCGGTGGTAGTACCCTGCGCCTTCTTGATTATACGGTCAATGTTGTCGTTAGGAACGTTGTTTGATTTAGCCTTCTGAATAAGGTCTCTGAGCTTGGAGTTGGATGTGGGATCTCCGCCACCCTCTTTTACCGCGATAGCAATCTCCTTACCTATCTTTGTAAACACCTTCGCCTTCTGCGCGTCGGTCTTTTCCTTTTTGTGCTTGATATTAGCCCATTTGCTATGTCCTGACATTTGTATATACCTGCCTTTTAAATTTTTTCGGTTTTCTTGATACAAACAAGTCCGAATGCATTGCCGAGGACGCACTTTACAGCCTCTGCAAGCATAAGTCTTGTATTCTTTACAGCCTCGTCCTCAATGCTGAGTATACTGCAGTTGTGGTAGAATCTGTTGAATGCTGCCGCAACGTCGAGTATATATCTGATGATGACCGAGGGCTCGTAGGAATCTATCGCCTCGACGACCTTTTCCTCAAAGAGGGAGAGAGTCTTTATAAGATCCGCCTCCTCGGGCGCGGTTATCTTTATATCCTTACTATAATCGGGTGCTCCGCCCTTTTCAAGGAGCGAGCAGGATCTCGCGTAGGTGTACTGAACGTAAGGTCCTGTGTTTCCGTCAAAGCTGAGGGCTTCCTCCATAACGAAGTTTATATCCTTCATTCTGCTACCCGAGAGATAGTAGAATACGACCGCACCGACACCAACTGCCTCTGCGACCTCATCCTTGTTGGGAAGGTTCGGATTCTTCTCCTCCATTATCGCAGCCACCTTTTCGATAGCAAGCGCGAAAAGATCCTTAAGGAGTATTACGTTTCCTGTTCTTGTAGCAAGCTTTGCTCCGTTTATGCTGACAGTTCCGTAAGGAACGTGAACGAGCTTATCAAACCAATCGTATCCCATAAGC
>JAZOLL010000036.1:0-67628 GCA_045653105.1 Eubacteriales bacterium | reverse complement strand
CTTGTTAATATTGGGGCATCGCCAAGCGGTAAGGCATCAGACTCTGACTCTGACATTTCCGGGGTTCGAATCCCTGTGCCCCAGCCAAAAAAAGAAAGGGCACCAATCGGTGTCCTTTGTTTTTTTATTTTAGGCTGGGGCGCGGGGATTCGAAGCAGTGAAAAAACAACACGGTGTGTTGTTTTTGAACGGTGACCGAAGGCTTTGGCGGCACACAACCTCAATTTTGGAATGGCGGTGCGGCGCCAAAGACAAGAAGAATCCCTGTGCCGATTTTTGCGTTGGCTGGGGCACAGCTGCTTCGCGCGCCGCTACGCGAGCGCGAAGCGTGAAGCGGGGTGGGGTTCGCATTCGCCGCTCGGAGATCGGGGTGCTTGCACACCAGGCGTAGAGCGTGCGAATCACGGAGCGAAGCGGAGTTACCCTAGTGCCAAACATATTTTTCTTTACATTTTTCTGAATTTATGTTATAATACTCTCAACAAATAATTTTCAAAAACTTTTCTTGCAAAAAGCTATTAGAGGATAATTACAGTCGGCTTGATAGCAGACGAAAATGAAAATGAAAGGCGGTGTAAAAGTGAAATTTTATATGTATGGCAGAACCCCTCGTGGAAAAACGCCGAAATGGATTACAGGAGTTCTTATTTCATTTTTTGTATGTCTTACCGCCGTCTTTTTTATGGTTGGAATTGTAATTTCAATTGATATTCAAAGCATATTTCCTATTCTCATTGTTTTTTCTCTATCACTCTTTTTTGCATTTTTAATGGCAATTCTCGCTTACAATATGAATCATGCATATATTGAAATAGCAGGTGAAACGATTAAAATTATTGAGTATCCATTTTTCAAAAAGCGGCAAAGAAGCGTTTTGTTGTGTAACATTAAAAAGGTGAAGTGGAGAGCAGGAGGGCGCACACAATCACCATATCTTGTGTTCAAAAGCGTAAAAAACAAGAGCTTGTTTCATTTGGATTATGTCCCAGAGGTTATATCATATTTCGAGGGTTTGGGTTTTAAGATAGAATATTAAATGATGGCATCTATTAAGGTCAGAACACACAACGCAAAGGACACCTTCGGGTGTCCTTTTTGCGTTGGCTGGGGCACAGCTGCTTCGCGCGCCGCTCTGCGAGCGCGAAGCGTGAAGCAGAATGGGGTTCGCATTCGCCGCTCAGAGATCGACAAGCTCGCTTGTCAGGTAGCGAAGCGGCGTGAGCGTAATGAATGACATCACGGTGTGATGTCAGAACGCGAGCGTGACCGAGCCACAGCGAGACAGAGCGTGCGAATTCTCGCCTCAGGCGAGTACCCTAGTGCCTATCTATCACGGACTTTACATTTTTCGAAAAATATGTTATAATAAACGGAGAAAGGCGGTGGGGTTATGAAAAAAGAAAAGATTACACTTGAAGCCATAAAACAAGATTTAATGAAAATGGTAAATTTTCAGCTGTCAAACAAAAACGATTGGCGATTTTCGTATATTGTTCCAATTACACTGTTGGCAGTTATGGCAGGCGTACTTCTGAAGAACGTGATTGTCGGGTTGCTTATTTTTGCTGTTGCTGCTTACCATATCGTTCGCTACGTGATCGAATATAGAGAGCACAAGAAAAGCAAACTTGCTATCATATCGTTAGTTGAAAGAGGAGAGATTTCAATTTCAAATGAAGTTTTCAGTCACATCGCAAACGAAACTATCTATGAGCCGCACAGAGTGGGAAGACGAGCACGCGCCACTAAAGTTATAACCGTTTATTATTTCAACAGTGGTTCTTCTTGGAGAGTTCCGAATGTAGATAAGCACTATGCTTGGAGCAAGGAATTTTATATCAGCTCGAAAGGTCTTGAAAACATATCAATTTCCGGCGATGAATTCTATATTGTTTCGTTGCAATCACACCACGAAATTGCGTATATATACCCCTGTAAAAATTTTGAGCTTGATGCAAATCTGAAAAGCAACGTTATCTAAAATGGTTATCCCGTGGGAGTTCGAAACCTTATTGCAAAACGCAAAAAATATCTTTTTCGTAGCCTTTGCGCAAAAAACGACAATCTTCGACAGAAGGTTGTCGTTTTTACTTTTTCACTTTTCACTCTTCACTTTTCACTAAAATATCTTGTCGTTTTTTGGCAAGTAATAAGTAATAGTGAATAGTGAAGGAGTAAGGCAGCTTTTCGCCAAGGCGAAAAGCATTTTTTATTTTACGAACTTGCAATCTCCCCGATTTTATGCTATACTAATCACAGAAAGGCGGTGGGAAAATGAAGAAACTTTTATGTGTTAGTTTAGTCATATCTATGCTGGTACTTTCATCATGTTCTGTACTGAATGAAGGTATCTTAATGCCGAACATACAAATAGACCATATTTTTGAAAATGATACGTGGTTAGTCGTTGAGGATCGACTGATCAATAAAATTGACGGAACAGTTTATTGGTTGGAATTTGATCGCAACATCTCCATTTCCGAAACTACTCAAGTTTATCGCGACAGCGTAAATTCTTATAAATATGAATTTTTAGAGTCTTCGGTCAAAGAGTATACTTTTTTGGGAACTTATTTGAAGAATACAATGACAGATGTATATTATGAGTGCGTAATTACGTACAATTATGAAGGCAAAGAAATAGATCGCTTTTATATAGGGGAAGCATTAACACGAGAAAAAATGCGAGAATTGTATGAAGAAAGGTCTTTCGATATTGAAGCTTTTTCTTTTTGCGTGCTTGGTAACGGAACGGGATATATCCGGGATAGATTTACGTCTATCACTAAAGAAGAAACAAGCGCGGAAAAGCGAGCAATTCTGGACTTTGCGGAAAACCTGTATAAATCACAAGACGACGGCAGTTATTGTATTATGGAGGGCTTGGCAAAGCCTATGGACGATGAGATATGGTTTTCTACTTCGGGGAGCAATCGCCGAGATTCCGTGAAGGCAGATCCGCTGATAAGTGGTATTAGCGAAAACCAAATTACAGCCTACAATCGTGAAACAAACGAGCTCAGAACTGTTTTTAAGTATGACAAAAAGAGAACTCAAATTATAGATTTTGATGGGAACGGAGCTTATATACTTGATTCAAACGGCAAGTTTGGTTATGTTGATTTTGAAACGAAAAAATTAGCCGATATCTATGATTTTTCGGGGGTAGATAGCATCTTTATAACCGATAAATATATTTGCGTAAAATATCAGCTCAACGGATATACTTATTTTGTTTACGAAAAAGGCGGCTCTGTTGTCGCAAACGGCTCATCTTTGGATTGACGTTATCGAAAATAACTATGTCATCTAAAACGGTCACCAAACACAAAAAAACAAAGGACACCAATCGGTGTCCTTTGTTTTTTTATTTTAGGCTGGGGCGCGGGGATTCGAAGCAGTGAAAAAACAACACGGTGTGTTGTTTTTGAACGGTGACCGAAGGCTTTGGCGGCGCACAACCTTAAATAAGGAATGGACGTGCGTCGCCAAAGACAAGAAGAATCCCTGTGCCAAAAGAGGGCGAGGGGTGGTCGCCCCTACAATAAACACTTTACATTTTCGCAAGGGTATGCTATAATGAACACAGAAAGGCGGTGCTGCAATGAAAAAATTATTTTCTATTCTTTTGTGTTTGCTTTTGATCATTGGTGCCGTTTCCTGTTCGAAACCTTCAAATACGGGTAATCCTAACTCGGAAACGCTACAGGATAATATAGATTCGTCTGATGAAAATGCAACTTCCCAAGGGAACGACCCATATAAAGATGTAATTGAAAAATACAAGGAATTACTACTTTGCAAAAAGAATAATGCCACATTCCCCGAAACGAGTGAAACAGACTCGGCGGCTTTAAGAACGCTGTATGAACTCGCCAAAAAATGCAGAACCCCTCTGGATATGGGATATGCAAAAAAGGATATTAACGGTGACGGAATTGAAGAACTGATTTTTATGGAAAGCACGTTTGATATCGTTGCGATTTTCACGATAAAAAATGGTGATGCCGTTACGTTGATAACACAAGAAGATGTCAACTGTCTGATTTGGCTTGATGAAAGTGGCTTAGTTCGTATGGAGCAGCTTGTTATGGAAGGTCAGTATATGGCTGGCAGAAAGTATTTTACTTACGAGATATCCGAAGGCGCGCTTAAACCACAGGTTGCTATTGGATGTGATGCGATGAAACAAGGAAATTGGCACAAGTTAGAGGGTAAACAGCAAATACCTGTTTCCAAGGAAGATTGGAATGAACTATATGCCCAATATGACATTTGTCCTTTCGGATGGGATGAACGAGAGTACACGAAAAATTATGCCAATTTGACGGTTCTTCCGTTACTTGAAGCTGCTACGCCGAAAATTCAAACATATAAGCTTACTTCGATAATTAAAGACGATCGAGTTAAAATTACTTCTGTTTCAGATAAAAGTGTTTCTTTCGAAATGATTTATAACAAGTATTCAGAATCAGTTTTGATTTATGAAACGGAACTTTCCGTTACGGCAAACCTCGATGATGGTAAATATATGTTTGACAATGGAACTGTAAAAGGTAGCATTGAGTTTGGGCATAACAGTGTGTGGGTAAACATCAACGAAAGCACCAATGAGCATATCGATTGCAGATCGTATTTGTTTGATTATCCTGAAAATTGATGTCATCTAAAACGGGCACGAAACACAAAACCAAGGACACCAAAAGGTGTCCTTTTTGCGTTGGCTGGGGCACAGTTGCTTCGCGCACCGCTCCGCGAGCATAAGACAGGTGCGCTTCTGTGTCGCTTGGACACAGCAGCGTACCTGTCTTGTTTTAAGAAACACTTGAGCTTGCCGTTTTATTCAGCTATCCGTCCCGCTTTGTAATCGGAAAAGGTGTTGTATCGTGTCGCGGTCGCCTTGCCTTCGGCAAAGCTAAGAATGACGATATCGTCACCTGCAACGTAGTATCCGACAACGCCGCGATCGGCGGCATCCGAGCCGGTAAAATAACGGTTGGTGTTCGATTCGTCCAGCTCGTCCAGATCAATGCGGTATTCGTCAATGGGCCAGAGAACGAGCTTTGGCTTGATCACGGTGTAAATGATACTATCTGCACCGCCACCGTATCCGTGGTGGAATGCAGACACAACGTAGCTCTCCAAAAAGCTGCCGTACCAGTTCCAAAGCGCAGACTCGCACCAGGTCCAATTGCCGCTGACGGGATGATCTGCGCCGATCAGCAGCTTTGTTCCGTCCTCCATAACGAACTGCGTTACTAGGGATGAGGTGTTATAGTTATCAAAATATCCCTTCACTGCAAGGTGTTCTTCCTGCGTATAGAGTATATTTATCGCGACGTCGGCATAATAGAGCACGTTGCCTGTATGGGGCTTGAGTATCTCGGGCTCGCCTCGCAGCTTTTCTATCGCCTCGCTCACGGCGTTTTGCATCACGATGTCCTCGGACGAAAGATTGGAAAGGTCGGGGAAGTTATATACCATCTGCTTTACTGTTACCGTTTCGTCTGAGCCGTACTGCTCCGCAAAGCGGATAAAGCCGCCGACGTGGTCGCTGTGCGCGTGAGTGAGTATCCACGCCGATATAACTATATTATCGGGATCGGGGGCCTGAATTTTCAGTATTTCGTAGATCCTTTCCTCAACGCCCTCAAAGGGCTCGCCACTGTCCAAGATGATAAAGCTGCCGTCTGCAATTCTGACGATATATCCGAGGGAGCTTTCCTCGTTGTCTATATCCTCAAGTCCGAACTGTGTCCAGATCGTGGGATACTCGTCTCCCACGGGCGTGTATTCGGGCACTTCTCTCATAGGGGGCAAGGACGCCGAGCGGGGTGTGACGGTCACGTACATACGCGGAAATGCATCGTGCAGACCGATATCAACCTGAGCCGCGCGGGAGAGAAGTGTGGTGAAGTAATTTTTGAGCTCTTTTTTGAGCGTTCCGTTGAATTCGGTTTCGGTGTACTGCGCAAATTCACCGGTGCTGAGCAAAGCATCGCGGCACTCGTCGTAAAGCTCCTTGGTGGCATTTTCGTATATATACGTCCATGCGCCCTCTCCCGCTTTCACCTTAGCGGTTGGGGCTACAGAGAGCTCGGGTATGATTTCGTCAACGCTTACGGTCTCAATATCTAAGGCAAGTATTTCCGCTAAAAGCTTTTCATTTTCTTCTGAGAATTGAAGTTCAAATTTGCTGGGCAATTTTTCTGCCTCCGTTTCCTTTGCAGAGGTGTCGCTCGCAGTCGTAACGGTATCCGTGGGTGCGTCTGTCTTGTTGGCGCAGGATATGAGTGCCGCCAAGCACATCAGCACCGCAAGCGCTGCGGCAAGAAGCTTTTCCGGTTTCATACGATCCTCCTCTGTATTAATTTATTTTGCGGTGGAATTTTGCTTTATTTTATATCTCGGGAATAATTATCTCGACCTCTCTGCCGAGAGCTGCGGATTTTGCAATACCGTCGATGATCGCCTGATTATAAATGATCTCGGACGTAGGAACGGGCGCTTTGTCGCCGTTCTTGCAGGCATCGAGGAAGGTGCGGATCTTTACGTCAAAGAGTCCTTCCTTCTGCTTAAGTATCGGGATCTCGGTCTCGACCTGAAGTCCGCCTACCTCGTGATATATCTTCATAGGACCGCCTACCGAGCCGTTCCAGCACTCTGTAGAGGGGATGCGCAAGCCGCCCTTGGTACCGAGGATGATGGTATCGCCGGGGGTGTCGAGGTTCATCGCCCAAGAAATTCTGAAATCGAGGATTATATCACCCTCAAGGCGAACGAATGCCGCCGCGAAATCGTCAACACCGAATATTTTTGAATATTCCGCTTTCTTTTTGTCGGGGTATCCCGAGTAGCTCGGGCTCTTGCCGAAGAAGGAGGACTTATAGCCCGAAACGGTAAGGGGCTTCGGGTTGCCGACGGCGTTGGGCACCATATCGAGAGAGTAGCAGCCGATGTCACCGAGTGCGCCGATACCGCCTGTTTCCGCTGCTATGAAGCTCGTGCCGAAAGGCGTGGGGATGCCTCTTCTTCTGCCGCCGCCTGTCTGAATGTAGTATATCTGACCGAGCTCGCCTGACTCAACGATCTTTTTGATCTGCTTCATATTTGCTTCCATTCTGGGCTGGAAGCCGATAGAGAGTATCTTTCCGCTTTCCTTTTCGGCTCTCATACACTCAACTGCCTCGTCAAGCGTTACCGTGAAGGGCTTTTCGAGCAGCACGTGCACGCCCTTTTTGAGCGCGTATATAGTGGGCTCTGCGTGCTGGCAGTTGTAGGTGCATACAGAAACTGCATCAAGTGCCAGACTTTCGTCATCAAGCATTTCCTTATGAGACGCGTAATCTGTCTTTACGCCCTCGATGCCGTATTTTTCAAAAAACGCCTTTGCCTTGCCGGGGACGAGGTCCGCGCCCGCCACGATCTCTACATCGGGCTGCTTGAGATATGCGCTCACGTGGTTACCTGCGATCCAGCCGCAGCCTATGATGCCTATTCTCATTTTTTTGTTGGTGTCTATCGCCGCGGCGACCTCCTGCTCTGTGAATTGGTTAAGACCTGCCATTGATTTATCTGACATTTTGTTTTCCTCCTTAAATATATACGCTTTTCCTTTTGACGTTAAATGGATTTGAGATAATCTATACTCTTTTTTGCGCACTCGAGAGGAGCAAGCCCCATAGAGGGCCCGTCCTGCTCTACGATGAGCCAGGCAGCACCTGCCGCGTCGGCTGCCTCAAGAATAGCGGGTATCTTCTGCAGACCGCTGCCTACGGGGCGGAACTCGAAATTGCCGGGCTTTTTGGGAGCTTTCTTTTCGATGCCGATGAGCTCGTACATATCCTCTGAGCGCTCGCCGTAAAAGTCCTTGAGGTGTACGACAGGTGCGCGTCCCGCATACTTTTTGAGATACTTTGCGGGGTCCTCACCGCCGACGTTTACCCAACATACGTCAAGCTCTGTTTGCAGATATTCTGCGGGGACTTCGTCATAAAGAATATCCAGCGCGTACTTGCCGTCGAGCTTGATAAATTCAAAATCGTGGTTGTGATATAGGAGCTGTATACCAAGCCCTTTTGCCGTCTTACCTATCTTTTTTATGTTCTCGATCACCTCGGGAAAGAGATCTGTTCCGGGGCGGTATTCGGGGGTGAGATAGGGAACGGCGACAAATTTGCAGCCTATCGTGGCGTACTGAGCGAGCACCGCTTTTGTGTCCTCGATCATAGCGAGATAGGGGACGTGTGCGGATATCGGAACGAGACCGATCTCCTCGCACATAGCCTTTACCTCCTCGGGGGCGTGATCGTAAAGTCCTGCGAGCTCTATGCCGTCATAGCCCATTGCTTTGATCTTTTTTAGTGTTCCTTTGAGGTCGGCTTTCGCGTCACCGCGTACCGAGTAAACCTGAAGTGCTATCGGTAAAGACATTTTATTTTCCTCCTGAAATATTATTTCACAAAATTAACATTTTTGATTGTTGCAATTACCGGCATCCTATGTTAAAATTATAATATAACACGCGATCGCGCCGCTATATATATAATGACTTTTTATTGAACTATTTTGACTTTTTGTGATTGGAGAAGTTTTATGAAGGTTGAGGTCGTAAAAACCAACGTGCCGGGTCTGCCGCTTCGCATATCGGGGGATCTTAAGCCCAAGCCTGTTGTGGGCTCTGTGTCCGCCCTGCATCTGCACGACGATATTGAGATACTTGCGGGATATTCGGGGATTCTTGAGGTCTGCATAGATGAAAGGATCGAGTTGCGAGAGGGAGACGTCATCGTGATCAACCGCCGCGTGCCGCATTCCACACGCAAGAGCGTGCCTTTCACCAGCACGATAATGCTTCAATTCCGAATAGAAAAGCTGCACCCCGAGGAATTTGAGAACATCAACAAGTATCTTGCGCTGATACTGTCCTCAAGCGGAAAAAAGTTCATTTATCTGCCGCGCGAGGAGAAGCTCACGGGCGAGGTGTATTCCATAATCAAGAATATACACGAGGAGAACTGTGCGCAAAGAGATAATTATGAGGTCTTCGTGCGCGGATATATGGATATTTTGCTCGGTACGTTCTATCGCAACGGCATACTTGACAACATCGGTGAGGGCTACAACAGGAATGCGATCCGCAAGGTGTGGCCGATCATCGAGTATATAGACAAAAATTACAACAGCGTGATAACGCTTGAAAAGCTCTCCTTTGAGTTGAGCATGAACAAGGAATATTTTTGTCGGGTGTTCAAGCGTGCAACGGGCGTAACTCCGACAGAATACATCAATTTTGTGCGCATATGGAAGGCAGAAAATCTGCTTACTACCACGCAGAACTCGATCACCGAGATATCTCTCGAGGTTGGATTTTCCTCGGTGTCCTATTTCAACCGTGTGTTCAAGAAATACCGCGGCACGACACCGTCGGCTTACAGAGGTATCGTGTACGCGAAAAATAAATTGATATGAGGATTTTTGCACGGGCAAGCGCCACTGTGCAAAAAAACGGCGAGTGGCACCTGTTTTAAAATTTGTCGTCAATAGTTGCAAATTTCCTTGACATGTCAATTCTTTTGTGCTATACTCTTGCTTGAACGTTTGAAAAACGCTTAATTTTACAAAACAAGGTCAGTGAGATCAAAGGAGAAGAAAATGATATATTTTTTGGATACGGCAAATTTGGAGCAGATAAAATATTGTAATGAGTTTTATCCTATAAGCGGCGTTACAACAAACCCCACGATCATTTCCAAGGAGAACACAGATTTTTGGAAGCTCGTTAAGGGCATTCGCACTATTATCGGTGAGGACAAGCTTTTGATGGTGCAGACGGTTCAGACAGAGGCATCTAAGATCGTTGAGGAGGCAAAGCTTCTCAAGGGCGAGCTTGGATACAACTTCGTTGTAAAGATCCCGATGTGCGAGGAAGGACTCAAGGCAACTATGATGCTCAAGGAGCTTGGCATTCGCGTGCTTATCACAACTATATTCACACCCCCTCAGGCGCTTATCGCGCCAAATGCGGGCGCCTCTTACGTAGCACCCTACGTCAACCGTATCGATAATATCATCGGTGACGGATGCGAGGTCGCGGCACAGATCGTAGAGCAGTTCGAGCACTACAACCTTGATTGTAAGGTTCTCGCGGCAAGCTTTAAGAATGCTGACCAGGTACATAAGTGCGCGCTCAACGGCTGTCACGCGGCAACGGTTACACCCGAAATTCTGAAGTCTCTCATCACTCACCCTATGACCGACGAGTGCCTGCGAAAGTTCGATAACGACTGGAGCGGCGTTTATGACGACAAGAAGATACTTGATTTCTAATAGCTTATTAAAAACAGTTGATAAAAAACGACCCACATCATTATGGTGTGGGTCGTTTTTGTCTGTTTTTTGGGATACCTCTCCGCTACAAAAGATGCTTTACTTTTTTGAAAAAACATGTTATAATGATCATATCAAATAAATTTCAATAAAACACTCAAAAATAAAATACTCAAAAATACAGAGAGGAAATAAAGCTATGAGTAAAACGTTATCAAACATTTTAGTGGTTTTCAAGGTGGCAAGGATCCTTGCCAAGGTTGCTTTTATCCTTTGCATCGTCGGTGCGGCATGCAGTTTGCTCGGATGCCTTGCGCTTCCCGTAGCCTATGAGTTTGCCACCGAGATGATGGAGGCAGAGGGGCTTGATATCTTTTCTGCATATTCTGTGTTTATCTCCAGCATATTCGCCACTGCAGGCTCGGCTGTTTTTTCCTTTTTGGCAGAGAGATATTTCAAAAAGGTTTTGAGCGTGGGAACACCCTTTACCTTTGAGGGCGCAAAGGAGTGCTTCCGCCTCGCTATAACCTCGCTTATAATCTCCGCTTCGGTTTCGGTTGTCGGCGGGATCGTTTTTGGCGTGACGAGAATGCTTGCGGAGTCAGCTGTTCTTGAATCTGAGATCAATATGTCCGTTTCGGTTTCAACAGGACTCTTTTTCCTCTTTATGTCTATGATATTCAAGCACGGCGCGGAGCTGAAAAAGGCTGCCGAGGAAAAGGATACACAAGAGGAGCAGTTGTTTCTTTAATTGAATCTCGCAAGGCTATCAACAAACGTCCCATAAGACGGGGAATTTATTAATTCTTTTTCTTTGATATGAAAAATCGCTTGACTTTCACCTTGGGTGAAAGTGTATAATATGCTTGCGAAGGGCGGTGGAAAAATGAAAAAATCAACTTTTATCATACTTCCTTTTTTCATATTGACAAATGCCATCTTTTTGAGCTTGGGAATGAGATGTCTTTTGAATTTGTTGAGCTTTTCTATGGCGATCTCATTAGACAGCACAGAACGATACCCGAGATTTATCCCTTTTTGCGTTATTATCGGGATATTTGCCTTGTTGGGCTTGATCGTTATGCTTGTCCTAAGTATTAAAGCTTCCGAAAAGCTAAACTTTACAAAATGGGCTTGGTTTTTTGAGTATATTTTTGCATTCGTTTTATCCCTCCCCATGATAAAGCTTTGGGGTATGTTGTTTGATTTTTTGCAAAAAACATTTTAGACATCTATTAAGCTAAAAACACACAATCTAAAGGACACCCTCGGGTGTCCTTTTTTGTGTCCTTTTGTCACCTTGGAAGATCTTGTGGCATAAGCTGTAACGATATTACAATATTACAACGTGAGAGGTCGATATGTATTACAGGAATAATGGAACTGATCTTTATCCGTTGCCTCAAAGGTTGCCAAACGCAGCGGCGGTGATGAGGGGGCGCGCAGAAAACAGTGAGATTCACGGAACAGTCAAGTTTTATCAGGAGGCGAGAGGTGTTCTGATAGTGGCGGATATCCTCGGGCTTCCCGTTTCGTCGGGGGCGTGCAAGAGCCCTGTTTTTGCTTTCCATATCCACGGCGGATCGGATTGCGGCGGAAACGAAGAAGATCCGTTTGCAAACGCGGGAACTCATTATAATCCCGAGGGGTGTCCACATCCCTATCACGCGGGGGATATGCCGCCGCTTTTTGTGGCCGGCGGTCGGGCTTTTCTTGCCTTTCTCACTGACCGTTTCAGCTTGAATGAGATCCTCGGCAAGACCGTTGTTATTCACGACCGCCCCGACGATTTCACAACACAGCCGTCGGGGAACGCGGGCAAGAAGATCGCCTGCGGAGTCATTTCAAAAGTAAAACGGTAAGCGTGTAAGCTAAAGCACTCAAAAAAGACAAACGAAAAGCCCCGATCGGGGCTTTTTTGTATGTCGGGGAGTTTATATCAAGCGCAGATTTTTCTTTACATTTCGGCAAAATTATGCTATAATATTAAAAAACACACAGGAGAAAAGAAATGTTTGACGAAATGATCTCTAAAATAGTAATTGGCGTTATCTTGTTAATTGCGCTTTTGCCGACCATTATTTGGCGCATAATAGTAAGAGTCAACTTTGCCAAACGTGTGAACGACGTGCTTTCAAAGCCTTTTGTTTGCCCTGTGTGTGGATTCCGCTTTTATAACAAAAAGGTGCGCGTGCTCTCCACCGGAGCAGACAAGGCGCTGCTCAAATGCCCGTCCTGTGGCAAACGTCACATCTGCGGCAGACCTTACGATATTGATTCAAACGACTGATAGTTTATAAAAATCCCGAGAAAGGAGGGTGCGATATGGATATTATCAAAGAAGATGGATTTCGAAAGCTCGTAAAGGACGGGCTCTCTGGCGGATATCTTTTCTTTGGAGACGAGGATTACCTCAAGGCGTTTTCGCTGAAGAGCGCTCGCGAGGCTATATGTGCCGACGAGGGATTTGCGGTGTTCAACGACATAGTTATAGATCCGATAGATTACACAGCGCCCGCCCTTCTTGACGCGCTGATGCCGCTCCCTATGATGAGCGAGCAGAAGATAGTAACGGTGAACGGTCTTTATATCTCCCAGCTCAAGCCCTCCGAGATAGACGACCTTTGCGACGTGCTTGCCACACTTCCCGAATATGATTACAACGTGCTGATACTTTCTGTCCCCGCGGGAGGAATAGATGCGGGCAGACTGCCAAAAGCCCCCTCGGCTACCCTCACAAAGCTCTCGCAGTATCTCACCCCTGTGCATTTTGAGTCGGTCAGCCCCGCAAGGCTTGTTAATTGGCTCGGAAAACACTTTGCGCACAACGGAGTGAATGCCTCGCCGCAGGTCTGCTCCTTTATGATAGAATACTGTGGAGACTCGATGTACAAGCTCGCCGCAGAGTGCGACAAGCTCTCCTTTTACGCGCTCGCCCACTCCCGTCGTGAGATAACCGAGGCTGACGTGAGAGAGGTGTGCTCTGCCGATCTTTCAGCCGACTCCTTTGCGCTGACAAACGCGATACAGGCGGGCAGGGCAGACAAGGCTCTTGAGGTGCTTGCGGTGATGAAGTTCCGCCGCATTGACCCGATCGTGGTGCTCTCCGAGGTGTCGAGCACTGTGTGTGAGATGATATCGGTGCGCTCGCTGATGGACTCGGGCAAAAACTCCGCAGAGATAGCCTCCGCTCTCAAAAAGAATGAATACAGAGTAAAGCTTTATATGTCTGCGGTAAAGGATCAGAGCATGAAAAAGCTGCGCCGCACACTTGAGCTGTGCACAGAAGCCGACCTTGCTCTCAAGCGCTCCCCACAGGGATATATGGCTATAGAAAAGCTGATATGCAGCTTGTGATGATAAAAATAAAAGGACAGAGAACCGATGTTCTCTGTCCTTTTTGTATCTCGGCAGATCAAAGTCCTCCGATGTTGGACTTTTTCTTGCTGAATATTTTCCAAGTGTATGCTTTTTCGTAAAGCGACTGATCGTAATATCTCTCGATCGCGACCTCGTGCTTGCCGAAGTCCTTAAAGAACTCACGGCTTGCGCGCTCTGCTTCCTCTTCAGCACCGTGCGCCTTGAGGATAAGCGCGTTTGCGATGCCACGACAGAACTCAAGATACTTTGCAAGTATTCTGAACGCTACGGTCTGCGCGCGCAGAGGCATATTCTTGTGAGCCTCAACGAAGGGAGCGAACTCGTCGATTACACGGCACGCCGCTCTCATCTTAGCTGCCGCCTCGGGGTTATAGAACTTTCCAAGCTCGATGTCAGCAGAGCTTCTGCCTGTCATATAGTTCTTGTCAAAGCCCTTGTCGATAGTGTGGAAGAAGTCAACTACCTGTTTCCAGTCCTCGCCGTAAGCGTGGCTGAAGTAGTCCTCTGTGAGATAACCGAAGTCAACGTCGTTATCGAAGAGAGTCTCGCCGTAAACGTAGAAGTTGAATCCGTTGGGGAAGAAGGAACGCTGTGAGCCGTCCTCGATGATACCGTTGACATTGTTTGCCTTGTATCCCTTGACGTCATTGTGGATAAGCTCCGCAAAGTGCATAAGTCCGAGCGCGAAGCACTGGTTTATCCAGAAATGATACTCGTACGCGAGGGAATGGAGATTCTGTGTTTCCATCCATTCCTTGATGTAAGCAAGGCTTTCGTCAGCGTTTGCGGGCTTGTGTATCTTGTTGCGAACGTACTTTGTTATCTCGTACTTTGTGGGGGTGGGGGAGGGAGACTCAACGTAGTTTCTTGTGATAGGAGCAAAGAGCATAGAGAATCTCTTGGGGTTCTTTATTCTCTCTATCTCTGCGGGGAACATTGTGTCAAAGTAGCTGATAAATACTATTCTTGTGTCGAGTCCGCGACGTGTGAGCTCCTCGTCGAGCTCATTCATCATCATAACGTACCAGTCGGTGGGGATCATCTTCTGACATTCCTCGCACTCGCAGTGGTTGTTAGACGCGTCTGCAAGCCAAACGTGGATATAGTCAACGTGTCCGTTCTTTTCTGCGTAGTTCGCGATGTAGTTGTTGATTATCTCTCTTGCCTTAGCGTTGGACATACAGAAGTTGGTGTTGAGCGGGCTGCCTGCAAAGATATCTCTCTTGCCGCCTACCATAGCGACGTAGTTCCTTACCTCTGCGGGGATCTCAACGTTTCCTGCATCCCAAGCGGAGGAGGAGTCCATACCGAAGGGATCGGATGTCCAGCCGTGTCCCATGCTGTGATACTGAAGACCGCGCTTTGCGATCTCTACCTCGCACTGCTTTGTCCACTGGAGGATCGTCTCCTCGGATACAGGCTCGGGCTCGCGGTTGGATTCATTTCCTGCGTGGTTGTAGTAAGAGTTGTAGTAATACTTCGGTATCTCAAACTCTATCATGAATATGTTCATGCCTATCTTGGGCGTGAAGTCTATAGCTTCCATCATATTGAACTGATACTCGCCGCCCTCGTTACACTGACCTCTGTAGCGGCAGTCAGCCATTTTGTGATACTTTACTCCCTCTACCTTTTTCATAGGGATGACTTCTCCGTCGATGCCGGGGAAGAGCCATCTGCATCCGTTCTTGCGGAGGAAACGGTAAACTGCGAGGAGAACGCTTCGCACGTTGCTGCCCGCGATTATGCCTCCCTCGGAGTCGGTGTCTATATGGACGATATCGTCAAGTACAAGGTCCTCTGCCTCGGATGTGTCAAGTCCGAAATCCGCCATAAGACCAAGGCGGAAGCCGTCGGTCGCCGCGGGGTCATAATCGATAGATATCTCGCCCTCTCTCGGCATCATCATTCTCAGATATTTCTTGAGCTCTTCTGCGGCAAAGTCCACAGTGGGGTTTGATGTGATCTTGTGAATTCTGTACATTTCGATCTCCTTTTTGTTTATTTGTTTTCTTTATTGTTTGTACTTTTTTTAGAAGCGCGCTCTTTTTCTGGCTTTGCGGTGTTTTTCGCACGCGCACGCTTTGGCTTTTCCTTGGTGCGGTCCTCGTCTATCGACTCCTCCGCACTCGTAATACACACCTTTTTATACTGTGTGGGGGTGAGGCCCGTGTGCTTTTTGAAGAGAGTAGAGAAGTAGTGCGAGTTCGAGAACATCAGCATATCCGAGATCTCAAAGAAGTTCTTGTTTGTGTCTCGGATAAGGCGTTTTGCCTCGTTTAGCTTCATCTGGTTGAAATAGTCTATTATCGAGCAACCGTATGTGGCTGCAAAGCGCCTTGATATGTAGGATTTACTGAAGGACAGTGAGCGCGAAAGCGTTTCCATCGAGAGCTTTTCGTTGATGTGGAGCTCCATGTACTCGATGACCTTCAGACAAAGGTCGTCGCTGAGCGCGTCGTCCTTTTTGATTATTGTTGACGGGATCTTCTTGAAGGTGCTGTCGGATCTTATTATGTCGATCAGCATAAGCTCAAGACGCATTATCACCGTCTGATCTCCCGCCCAAAGGGACTTGTCAAGGTGGTGCTTAAAGCCTACGATCTCGGGGGAGTTGAAGGGGAGATATCTTGTGTAGGGTATCTCGTAAAGGATCGTGGAGAGGTGAAGCCTTGCGGTTATGTTGACCGGTATCTTCTTGCTGTTGAAGAAGTGCATCGCGGAGGATGAGCAACGGAATGAGATGATCAGCGCGCACACGCTCTCCTGTGACTTTTGCTTGAGCGCTATCAGCTCCTCGTTTGTCGCTCTGTGTAGGAAAAGCTCTCCCTGTCGAAGCACGAGGGGCTCTTTTCCCGTGACGAGCGTGTACTCGCCCTTTTCGATATATATCATTACCCAGTTGTCGGGGCTTGACTCCCTCTCGGGGAAGGTGTAGTCCGAATCGATATAAGCTATGGAGAATATAGTAGAAATGTCTATGGATTTTTGCGGTTTGTAAATTGACGCTTGTGCAGGCATAGGTATCCTCCTGTTTTAATATCAGATAATGGTATATTCCATCATTTCAAAGTGAAGGCGAGTGCCGACGTCAACTCCGAGCGGCAAGAGAGCGAGGGCGATGAAAAGCTCTTCTCCCGTCGCTTCATCGGTGAGTGTCGCGTACTCACCCTCGATTTTAGTGAGCGTATAATTTTTTGGCTCCATATTATCCTCTATTTTGAACTTTTTTGTTATTATATCACTTATTTACGGCGAAGTCAATCGGTATTTGTACGGATTTTTGAACTTTATTTTAAACATTTTGCCGAAGCGGAGCAGGGAAACGGCACAAAATCAAAAAAACTTTATTTTCCTATTGACTTATATATAGATTGGTGATATAATGCTATCGTTTGCGGTTTCGCAAGCTATTATAAAGTAACTATTCTCTTATTGCTTTTGGAGGTTATATAATGAACGAAATGAGTTCTTTGCTCGTTTTGGCGGTGGCGCTTATGGCGGGACTTATGCTCTCGCGTGTGGCAAAGCTTATGAAGCTGCCTGCCGTAACGGCATATCTTGTAGCGGGAATACTTATAGGTCCTTACTGCCTCGGCGCTCTCGGAGTGCCCGGACTTGGATTTACAAGCATGGCAAACGTAAAGGCTTTCGGTATCGTATCCGACGTAGCTCTCGGCTTTATCGCTTTTTCGATCGGTAACGAGTTCCGTCTCGCCCAGCTTAAGAGCACAGGTAAGCAGGCAACGATTATCGGTATCTTTCAGGCTGTTATAACAACTCTTGTAGTTGACGCGGTGCTCATCGCTCTTCACTTCGCAATGCCAGACAAACTCTCGCTTCCTGCGGCAATAACACTCGGTGCTATCGCTTCCGCAACAGCACCCGCGGCAACACTTATGGTCGTTCGTCAGTATAAGGCGAAAGGACCGCTCACCGATATTCTCCTTCCCGTAGTCGCACTTGACGACGCGGTAGGACTTATGCTCTTTGCGGCATCCTTCGGTGTGGCAAAGGCGCTTATCGTCGGCAAGATGGACATTGTTTCTATCGTAGTCGAGCCTATCCTCGAGATTGTTCTCTCTGTAGCTCTCGGCGCGCTTATGGGTGTGCTTTTCACTTTCTTCGAGAGATTCTTCCACTCCCGTTCAAAGAGACTTTCGATGTCTGTGGCTTTCGTGTTCATCACAGTTGCTCTCTCAATGCTCAAGTTTGAGGTCGGCGGCATACATATCGGATTCTCCTCGCTTCTCGTTTGTATGATGCTCGGCACTATGTTCTGCAACCTCTGTGACTTCTCTGAGGAGCTTATGGACAGAGTTGACCGCTGGACAGCACCGATCTTCATTCTCTTCTTCGTAATAAGCGGCGCAGAGCTTGAGCTTTCTGTATTCACAGAGCTCGCGATCGTCGTTATCGGTATCGTTTATATACTCGCTCGTTCCGCAGGAAAGTACAGTGGCGCGTTGCTCAGCGCAAAGGCGGTTCACTGCGACGACAGTATCGTAAAGTATCTTGGAATCACACTTCTTCCCCAGGCGGGCGTGGCACTCGGTATGGCTATCAAGGCTGAAACACTCGGCCCTGAGGGTCATATAGTTGCAAATATCACGCTCTTCGCGGTTCTCATTTACGAGATCTTTGGTCCTGCGCTCACAAAGATGGCGCTCACCAAGGCTGGCGATATCAAGCCCGAGGGCAAGGCAAGCTCCCGCGGTGTCAGACACGGACTTTCCGGTGCTGTTCACGGCAGAGAGCATGCTGATAAATACGTACAAAAATAAAAAAGCAAAAGAGAAGCTTTGAAAAAAGCTTCTCTTTTTTGCGCGATAAAGATAAAAAAGGACACCCTCGGGTGTCCTTTTTGTTTTTAATTAGTCCTCGATGCCGTCGAGTGCCTTGAGGTCGTCCTCAGACATTACGCACTCAAACTTTTCACCGCAAGCGGGGCAGGTGAGATCCTCGGGATCGATGCTATCGTCAAAGCAGATCGTCTCTCCGCAGGAGGGGCACTCTACCTCAAAATAGTCTGTCTCGTCATCCTTGTACTCGCAATCGCAATCACAGTGGTCGCAATCGTCCTCACAATCGTCGCACTCGCAGTAATCATCGTCGTCCTCTACGAGAACTTCTTCAACCTCGCCGAGATCCTCGTCGATCTCCTCGATGTAGTCGTTGAGGTAAAGAACGTCCTCCTCGAGATCCGCAACGCTCATAGCGAGGTCGGATACGAGGTCGATAAGAGCGGAAATTACTTTGCCCTCTTTTGTGCTTGCGTCTATCTCAAGTCCCTCTGCGAGGCCCTTGATGTAAGCTGCCTTTTCAGTTACTGTCATGGCGCACCTCCGATTAAACTCTGGAGAGATACTCGCCGGTTCTTGTGTCGATCTTGAGTGTATCGCCCTCGTTTACGAAAAGCGGAACCTTGATAACAGCGCCTGTCTCAAGTGTTGCGGGCTTAAGTGTGTTGGTTGCTGTGTTGCCTGCAAAACCGGGGTCGGTCTGAGTTACAACGAGCTCAACGAACGTGGGGGGCTCAACGTCAAATACGTTACCCTTGTAGGAAACGATCTTGCAAAGCATTTCTTCCTTAACGAACTTGAAGTTGTCGGGAAGCTTGTCTGCGTTGAGGGGGATCATGTCGAAAGACTCCATATCCATGAAGTAGTAGAGATCTCCGTCGGTGTAGGAGTACTGCATCTCTTTTCTCTCGATGTAAGCGTTTTCGAACTTATCAGTAGGGCTGAAAGTTCTCTCAATAACAGAACCTGTGATAACGTTCTTTATTTTTGTGCGCACGAACGCAGCTCCCTTTCCGGGCTTTACGTGCTGAAATTCGATAACCTGGAATACGGAACCGTCCATATCAAAGGTTATACCGTTTTTGAAATCGCCGGCTACTACCATTGTGATTTACCTCCGAAAATTGTTTTTTTACTATAATATTGTTGTTACATATTAAATTACAGTTTATTTTACTACATTTTCGCTGTGATTTCAAGTACTTTTTCAAAAAAGAGTAAAAAAAGCGCAAAATTTCAAAAATTCGTTGACAAAAAAGGCTATATATATTATAATTTACTATGTATATTTGTATATAAATCAAGGCTTTTCAGGGTCTGAAAGGAGATTTTAGATGGCAAAAAGCATGACCGCCTACGGCAGAGCCAGAGGCACTGTCTGCGGCAAGGATATAACCGTTGAGATAAAGTCGGTCAACAACCGTTTTTTTGACTGCTCGGTAAAGCTTTCGAGGGCGTTTTCCTTCCTTGAGGAGAGGGTAAAGCCCCACCTCACCTCGCGCTCTATCGCGAGAGGAAAGGTTGATGTTTTCATAAGCATCGACGTTGTTGATTCGCCTGAGGTAAATATCGCGCTCGACGCGGGATATGCCGAAAAATACATCGCGGCGCTTCGCGAGCTCGGTGAGAGATTTTCTCTTGTTGACGACATATCGGTAATGAGTGTGGCTCAAAACAGAGATATTTTCATACAGGTAAAGCCCGAGGAGGATATGGAGAGCGACTGGCAGGCGCTGAAGTCTGTGCTCGACCCCGCGATCGACAGCTTTATCGCGGCAAGAGAGCGCGAGGGCGCGAATATCGCGCGCGACTTGCTCGGAAAGATCGACAACATAGAGAAGATCGTCTCTGAGATCGACACGCTCTCGCAGAGCGATACCAAGAACTATCGTCAAAAGCTTGAGGAGAGACTTCGCGAGATGCTCTCCGACAACCGTATCGTCTTTGACGAGAACCGCATACTCACCGAGTGTGCGATATTTGCGGACAAGGTGGCGATAGACGAGGAGCTTGTCAGACTCAGATCTCACTTTGAGGCGTTCAGAGCAAACTTTGAGTCAAGCGAGCCCGTGGGCAGACGACTTGATTTCCTCACACAGGAGCTCAACCGTGAGATCAACACGATAGGCTCTAAGGCATCTAACTCTGCGATAACACAAAGAGTGGTTGACGTCAAGTGCGAGCTTGAAAAGATAAGAGAGCAGATACAGAACTTAGAATAAAGCGAGGCTTACTATGAAGTTTATAAACATCGGTTTTGGAAACATGGTAGCGGCAGACAAGGTAGTGACTATCGTCTCGCCCGATTCCGCGCCTATCAAGAGACTTATACAGGATGCAAAGGATGCGGGCAGAGTTATCGACGTGTCCTGCGGCAGACGTACACGCTCGGTCATCGTTACCGACAGCGAGCACGTTATCCTCTCCGCTATACAGGCAGAGACGATAGCAAACAGACTCGACTCCGACATAGTCGAGGATGAGGTTGAGGAATAAGTCAAAAAGAAAACAGAGGACAAGAAAATGACAAAAGGATTACTTCTTATAATCTCGGGTCCCGCAGGCAGCGGCAAGGGAACGGTAAACTCGCTCCTTTTAGAGCGTGAGGATTTCGTTTATTCGGTATCCGCAACCACCAGAAGTCCCCGTCCCGGAGAGCTCAACGGAGTCAACTATCACTTCATCTCCCGTGAGGAGTTTTTGGAGGCAATATCCTCGGGCGATATGCTTGAGTACACCGAATACTGCGGAAACTTCTACGGCACACCGAAGAAAAAAGCTCTCGAGATCCTCGAGAGCGGAAAGAACGTCATACTCGAGATAGAGGTTGATGGTGCGCGTCAGGTAAAGGAAAAATTCCCCGACGCGGTACTTATAATGCTTCTGCCCCCCAGCTTTTCCACTCAGGAGGCTCGTCTGCGCGGCAGAGCTACAGAGACAGAGGAAAAGATAAAGGCAAGACTTGCACGCACACGCGAGGAGCTTACCGACCTTGAAATTTACGACTATATCGTTTACAACATGGACGGCAAGATAAGCGAGGCGGCAGGAGACATCCTCTCTATCGTCAGAGCGGAAAAGCTTACAACCGCGAGAAATCCTGATGCGGAGAAAAAATATTTCGAAAACTGACACTCGCGACTAATAAGGCAAAAATAATTCAAATAATATATTATACCAAAGCATTCAAGGAGAGAAAAAATGATCTATCCCACAATCAACGAACTCACAAAAGGCGAATTCAACAGATATGCGCTTGCTCTTGCTACCGCAAAGTGCGCTCGCGTTATCACAGACGAGTACGTAAAGCGCTGTGAGGAGGCTGAAAGAGCATCTACAGGCAACAAAGAGGCTGACAGAAGCACACTCAACACGATAAACAAGGAATACAGAGAAGAAAAGGCTGTAAAGAACGCTATTACCCGCATCCACAAGGGCGAGTACAATATCGTTCGCAAGGAGGAGACAGACGAGGTCGTCTCCGAGGTCGAGGCAGAGGTAGAGGCTGCTGCCGAGTAATAAAAAATAAAGGAGGTCGGCTATGATCTTTGAGTATGCCGAGATATACCTGCTGGACACTCCTTTTTTTCTTGATAAAGGCTATGATTACTTTGTTCCCGTGGAGCTTCGCGGGGACATAAGCGTGGGCGCGCTTGTCAGCGTTCCGTTCGGTATGGCAAACAGACGTCAGCTTGCGGTGGTCACCGCGCTGAAGGAGTCGTCGCTTGACCCGAATATACCCTGCAAGCCGATATTCTCGCTTTGCAACGAAAGGCTCACGCTCAGCGACGAACAGCTAAAGCTTTGCTACTTTATGAAGGAGCAAACGCTTTGCACCTTTGGAGAGGCTGTTCGCGCGATAATACCGTCCTCTGTCATCTCCCAGCTCGTAGAGGTCTACGCGGCTTCCGAGGGCACGGCGGACGACAACACTATAAGCACCTTTGACAGATCGACGCTTTCTGTTTACGAGTACATTCGTAAGCATGGAAGCGTCAGATTTGATTTACTCAAAAGCAGATTCGGGGCGAGCTTAGATTCCAGTCTGAGAAAGCTCCGCGAATGCGGGGCTGTTTTTCGCAGCTATGAGATCAAGAACAAAGAGGAAAAGACAGAGAACCACTATCAATTGAATATTGGCGCTGACGTGGCTTTGGCTATCCTCGACGGATCTGACAAGGCGATAAAGCTGCGCTCGAATATGCATAAGGAGATACTCCGCCGTCTGCTTTCCGCGGGCGAGAGCGCGCTCTCCGAGGAGGAGCTTGCCGCTGACACGGGGGCGTCTCACACGCAGATAAAGGCGCTTGTTGACAAGGGGCTCCTCAGACAAATTGCGGTGAAGGTGGATCGCAGCGAGGTCGATGATTATATCGGCGAGGCAAAGGTTTTTGAGCTGAGCGAGGCGCAAAATAGCGCGCTTGCAACGCTTGAGGCGCTCGTTGACACGGGTGAGCCGAGGGCGGCTCTGCTTCACGGTATCACGGGTAGCGGAAAGACCTGCGTTATGATGAAGATCATAGACAGAGTGCTATCTGACGGAAGAGGTGTTATACTCTTGCTCCCCGAGATATCGCTCACTCCTCAAACTCTCTCGCTTTTCTGCTCAAGATACGGAAAGAGAGTTGCGGTCATTCACTCGGCGCTTTCCGCGGGCGAGCGGCTTGACACCTACACAAGGATAAAAGAGGGCAAGGCGGATCTCGTTATCGGAACTCGTTCCGCCGTGTTCGCGCCTGTCACAAACCTTGGACTCATAATCATAGACGAGGAGCAGGAGCACACATATAAATCCGATATGAACCCCAAATATCACGCGAGGGATATTGCGAGATATCGCTGTACATATAACAATGCCTTGATGCTTCTCGCATCGGCGACACCGTCTGTCGAGAGCTACAAAAAGGCGGTTGACGGAAAATACACGCTCATAAAACTTACCGAGCGCTTTGGCGAGGCAAAGCTTCCCGAGGTCACGGTGTACGATATGCGCCCCGAAGCGCAGGCGGGAAATCTATCGCCGCTTGGCGCTTTGCTTTGCCGCAAGCTTGTGAAGAACAAGGCTGACGGTGCGCAGTCGATACTTTTCCTCAACAGGAGAGGTTATAACAACTTTATCAGCTGCAGAGACTGTGGCGAGTCGGTAAAATGTCCTGTTTGCAGTGTGTCGATGACGTATCACACTGTTGGCGAGGGATATGAGCGGGGAGAGCTCCGTTGCCATTGGTGCGGCAGAAGAATGCCCACTCCCGCCGAATGCCCGAGCTGTCACGGCACGCACATGGCAAAGATGGGATACGGAACGCAAAGAGTGGAAGAGGAGTTGTCCTCGCTGCTTCCCGACGCGTCGGTGCTTCGCATGGACACCGATTCCGCATCTACAAAATACGCCTACGAGGAAAAGCTCGGTGTTTTCAGACGGCACGAGGCGGATATACTCCTCGGTACGCAGATGGTCACCAAGGGACACGACTTCCCCGACGTAACGCTTGTCGGTGTTCTGCTTGCAGACGCGTCGCTCTATCTTGACGATTACAGAGCGAGCGAGAGGACCTTTGCGATGATAACTCAGGTCATTGGACGTGCGGGACGCGCCTGCCGAAAGGGAGAGGCGATAATACAGACGAACAATCCCGACCACGAGTGTATAAAGCTTGCCTGCGCACAGGACTACGAGGCGTTCTTTGAGACCGAGATAAAGCTTCGCAAGCTCCTTGTTTTTCCTCCCTTCTGCGATATCGCGGTAATGACGGTATCAAGCTCTGTCGAGGTGGAGGTGCTCAAGGCGGCAAAGAAGCTTGCGGATACACTCAAGGATTTCTCAGAGCACGAGTTCTCCGACGTTCCGATGATAGTCTTCGGGCCGTTTGAAGCGCCTGTTTACAAGGTGGAGAACAAGTACCGAATGAGAATGATACTCAAGTGCCGTCTCAATAAGCGTAGCCGCGAGATGCTCTCGCAAATAATGATAAAATTCTCAAAAGCGGGGGTTAAAGGGCTCTCACTTTCAGTAGATCTTAATCCCTCAAACCTTTGATTTAAAAATATTGTAATAAAGGAATAGTGTTATGGCAAAATTAAAGATAGTAAAGATAGGAGACGACACGCTCAGACGCGTTTGCCGTCCTGTCGATAAGATAACTCCCAGAACTCTTCAGCTGCTCGACGATATGGTTGAGACCATGCGCGCCGCAAACGGTGTCGGTCTTGCCGCGCCTCAGGTAGGCATTCTTCGCCGTGTGGTCGTTATAGAGGTCGAGGAGGGCAAGGTGATAGAGCTTATCAACCCCAAGATCATCGCATATTCCGGTGAGCAGACCGGTGTGGAGGGCTGCCTTTCCGTGCCCGGAAGATCCGGCACGGTGACACGTCCGATGCACGTTACTGTCAGAGCGATGAACAGACACGGTGAGACCTTTGACGTCACAGGCTCTGAGCTTTTGGCTCGCGCGTTCTGTCACGAGCTTGACCACCTTGACGGTAAGCTTTACGTGGACATCGCGAAGGATCTCGAGAGAGACTGACCCCGGAGGAGCTGAAAATGAGAATACTTTTTATGGGCACACCCGATTTCGCGGTGTTCTCCCTCAAGGCTCTTGTTGAGGCGGGCGAGGATGTGATCGGAGTTATAACTCAGCCCGACAAACCCAAGGGCAGAGGCTATACAATGACACCGCCACCCGTCAAGGTGTATGCGGAATCACAGGGGCTTCCCGTATGGCAGCCGACAACACTCAAGGACGAGAGCTTCTCTGAGCTTCTTTCTGAGCTTTCTCCCGACCTTATAGCTGTTGTGGCTTACGGCAAGATACTCCCCGCAAGCGTTATAAACTTCCCGAAATACCGCTGTGTAAACGTTCACGGCTCGCTGCTTCCCGAATACAGAGGCGCGGCTCCTATGCAGAGGGCGATAATCGACGGCAAGGAAAAGACGGGAATCACTACGATGTATATGGATATCGGTCTCGATACGGGAGATATGATACTCAAAGAGGAGATAGACATAGAGCTCTCTGATAATTTTGAGACGATACACGATAAGCTCGGACTTTGCGGAGCGAGACTTTTGGTTGACACCGTAAAGCTTATAAAAGAAGGAACTGCCCCCGCCACCCCTCAGGACTCATCTCTTGCCACCTACGCGGCAAAGATAGAAAAGGCAGATTGCCTTATAGATTTCACTTGCTCGGCAAAACAGATACACGACCTTATTCGCGGACTCTCTCCTATCCCGCTTGCGTTTACTCACACGCCTGACGGAAAGCTGCTGAAGGTGATCTCGGCAGAGAGAGACGAGGCGGCAAGATACAACGCTGAGTGCGGTGAGGTCGTCTCGATAGAGGACGGCGCTATCACCGTGGCATGTGGAGAGGGAGCGGTAAAGCTTTTGGCGGTGCTTCCCGAGGGCAAGGGCAGAATGCCCGCCGCAGATTTCATTCGCGGCAGAAAGATATTTAAAGGAGATATCTTGAAATAAAAGAGACTTTGTCTCTACAAAAGGAGATAACTATGCTTTTTGGATGGTTTTATTTTGACTGGACGGTGCTTATAGTTCTTCCTGCTTTGATCCTTTCGGTTTGGGCGCAGGCTAACGTCACCTCCACGTTTAATAAATACTCAAAGGTGAGAACAAAGCGCGGTTTTACCGGCGCTGATGCGGCGCGCCGCGTTCTCAACGAAAACGGACTTTTCGACGTTGCGATCGAGAGAGTTCCCGGAAATCTTACCGACCACTACGATCCCAGAGCAAACGTCATACGTCTTTCGGATTCGGTATATTCAAGCTCTACAGCGGCGGCGGTGGGTGTGGCTTGTCACGAGGCGGGACACGCGGTGCAGCATGCTCGCGGATATTTCCCGATAAAGGTGAGAACTGCGATAATCCCCGTGACAAAGTTCGGCTCAATGCTTGCAATGCCTATATTCTTTATAGGCCTGATCGCGGCGGCAGAGCCGCTTCTCAGCCTTGGTATCCTGCTTTACGCAACTGTGGCTCTCTTCCAGCTCATTACACTCCCTGTTGAGTTCAACGCGTCCGCTCGCGCACTCGCGGCGATAAGCTCGTCGGGATCCTTTGACAAGGAAGAGCAGAAGGCGGCTAAAAAGGTGCTCACAGCGGCGGCGCTTACCTACGTTGCGGCGCTTGCATCCTCGCTTCTTACACTGCTCAGACTTTTGGTGCTGGCAGGCGGTAGACGCCGAGATTGACGGTGAGTGATATGACCGCAAGACAGCTGGCGCACAAAATACTAATAAAAACAGAAAACAGCGGGGGATATTCAAACATATCCCTCGATCACGCGCTTCTTTCCTCGGAGCTCTCCTCTGCGGACAAGGCACTTACAAGCGCCTTGGTATACGGAGTGATAGAGCGCAGGATAACGCTTGACTATATCATATCAAAGCTTTCGTCGAGAGATGTCGATAAAATAGACAGGGAAACGAGATGCGCGATAAGAATAGGGCTTTATCAGCTCAGATATATGGATAGAATTCCGCCCCACGCGGCAATAAACGAGACGGTGTCTCTATGCGGTAGAAAGAGCGCTGGGTTTGTGAACGCGATACTTCGCGCCTACACTCGACTTCCCGCGCCCGTAGAGCTTCCGAGCAAGGAAAACACGCCCGAGGACTACCTTTCGGTGGCATATTCGGTATGCTTGCCGCTTGCGAAAAAGCTTGTCTCGATATTTGGTGTCGAGAGAGCGGAGTCCTTGCTTCTGGCGTCCTTTGAAACGCCCAAAACAACGCTTCGCGTGAATACGCTGAAAGCTACAAGAGAGGAGCTCCTCGAAAATATCGAGGGGGCAGAGCCCACCGAGATATCTCCTGTCGGACTTCGCGTCGGCGGCGCCGTGCGCGAGCTTTACGGCTTTGACGACGGGCTTTTCTTTGTTCAGGACGAGGCGTCGCAGATATGTGTGGCGGCACTTGGCGCAAGGGCGGGTGAGCGTGTGATCGACACCTGCGCATGTCCAGGCTCCAAGAGCTTTGGCGCGGCGATAGATATGGAAAATGAAGGAGAGCTTCGCTCCTTTGACCTGCACAAAAGCAAGCTTTCTCTCATAGAAAGCGGTGCAAAAAGGCTTGGTATCGACATAATAAGCGTGGCACAGGGAGATGCGAGAGTGTTTATCCCCGAGCTTGAGGGGGCGGCAGACAGAGTGCTCTGCGACGTGCCTTGCTCCGGATTTGGCGTCATCTCGAAAAAGCCCGAGCTCAGATACAAGGATCCCGCAGAATCCGCGCCTCTTCCCGATATACAGCTCGCGATACTTAATAATGCCTCTCGCTACGTAAAGGTCGGGGGCGTGTTGGTTTATTCCACTTGCACGATATTCCCCGAGGAAAACGATAAAAATATTGAGAGGTTTTTGAAGGATTCACCGAATTTTGAGCTTGACGGCTTTTCGGTAGGTCCGCTTACACAGGAAAGCGAGACATTGTCTCTATATCCCGATATTCACCATACTGACGGCTTCTTTGTCGCGCGTATGGTGAGGAGAAAATAGATAGCTATAGGAGTTTTCTATGCAATCAACAGAAAATCAAAAGATAGATCTGCTCTCGCTTGACCTTGCAGAGCTCACGGAGTTCCTCGCACAGCTTGGAGAACCGCGCTACAGAGCGATGCAGATGTACGAGCAGCTGCAAAAAGGGGTATCCCCCGAGGAAATGACGAATATCGGCAAGGCGCTCAAGGAAAAGCTTTCTCGTGTGTCCTATTATTACCTTCCCGCGATAGAGAAAAAGCTCGTTTCACAGATAGACGGCACGGTGAAATATCTCTTTGCGCTTCGCGACGGCAACTGTATCGAGAGCGTTGTAATGAAATACAAGCACGGCAACACCATCTGCATATCCTCGCAGGTCGGCTGTCTTATGGGATGCGCATTCTGTGCGTCAACTATAGGCGGAAAGCTGCGCGATCTTTTGCCCTCAGAGCTCCTCGGTCAGATAATCTCGGCTCAAAAAGACATGGGCGAGAGGATTTCGAACATAGTAATGATGGGCATTGGCGAGCCGCTTGACAACTACGATAACGTGATGAAATTTTTGCGCCTTGTAGGTCACGAAAAGGGACTTAACATCGGCTATAGACACATATCTCTCTCCACATGCGGTCTTGTTGATAAGATAGACAAGCTCGCAAAGGAGGATCTTGCGATAACGCTTTCTATCTCACTTCACGCGGCTGACGACGAGACGAGATCTTCGATAATGCCGGTAAATAAAAAGTGGAACGTATCCTCACTCCTTGACGCGTGCAAGCGATATTACGATCACACGGGTCGCAGAATTTCCTTTGAATACACGCTCATCGCGGGCAAAAACGATTCAAAGGCTCAGGCAGAGCGCCTCGCGTCGCTTCTAAACTCAAAGCTTCGCACAAGAACATCGACTATGCCGATCCACGTAAACCTTATACCCGTAAACGAGGTCATCGAAAAGGACTTTAAGCGCTCGGATAACGATTCTATAAAGGAATTTGCGAAAACGCTTGAGCGACTTGGCATTCGCGCAACGGTAAGGCGAAAGCTCGGTGCGGATATAAACGCGTCCTGCGGTCAGCTCCGCCGCGCACACGAGCAGAAAAAGGAAAAAACAGAGTAAAAACAGAAAAAGCTTGTCCGTACATAATAAATGAGAGGACAAAGCATTGAAATACAGAATAACAGAGATCAAAAAAGAGACTTCGTCTCTAAAAAAGCGTACCGTTCTTAAAAGAAAGGTGAAGAAAGCAGAGGGGATTTTGCTTCCTACACTCCGAGAGGAGAGGTTGCCAAATGATCAAAGCGAGAAAACCGACGCAAAGGTTGGAGAAACCGCAGCTTTTTATGATTTTGGAAGCTTTTATGATCCGTATTTGAGTGAAAATCACAAAAAGCGGGAGAAGATAAAGCACCCCGGACGCTATGCGGTTTGGTTTGCTTTGTTTAGACAGCGAACAAAAGAGAAAGTAGAGACAAAAGTCTCTAAAATTAGAGCTGCAAGACTCGCGAAAGCCGCAAGACCGAAAAAGCCCTCTATCCTTCCAACTCTTGCGGGAGCGCTTTGCGCGCTTGTTCTCGTCTCGGCGGTGTCTTTTGGGGCGGTGATCTATAAATTTCTCCTCAAAGGACATATAGCTTTTTACGATTCGGTCAGCGTTCCCGAATTTGTGGGAGGATTTTATTCGGTGAGCGAGATGGATCTCTCGGGATTTGAAATCCAAGTTAATTACGTTTATGATGATAGCGCATCTGCGGGGTTGATCTTGGATCAAACACCCTCGGCAGGAGCGAGACGGCGAGTTTACCGCAGGGGAGACCCTTGTAAGATCACACTTACCGTTAGCCTTGGGGAGAAAAAGCTCACGATGAGAGACTATGTCTCTAAAAACTCAAGAGAAGCGTTGCTTGAGCTGAAAAACGAATCCGTAAAGGTTGAGGTGTCGGGCGAATATTCGGATATTTTTTCCGAAGGATACGTGATATCGACAGAGCCGTCGGCAGGTGAGAGCTTTGCGGAGAGTGAAACGATAAAACTTGTCGTAAGCCTTGGAAAGGAAAGAAAATATGCCTCAGTTCCCGATGTTTGCGGTCTTACCGAGGTAAAAGCCGCGGAAATTTTGAGAGCGGCGGGCTTTGAAATAGGAAAAATAGGATATGTGAGTTCAGATCGTGCCGCGGGTACGGTGCTCTCGCAGAGTGTCGCTCCTTTTTCAAGCCTTGAGCTTGGTTCCCCGGTGGATATGACGGTAAGTGCGGGAATGGGACACTCTGAAAAAACAGTTCCGGATCTGTCGGGGCTTACACCCGATGAGGCTCGCGAGAAGCTTGCGGAGGTCGGGCTCGTTGTAGGCAGGGTGTACAGTATACAAAACGGAGATAAAAAGAACACGGTGCTATCGCAATCTGTCGCGGCAGGCACGCCAATATATTCGGGTATCGTATCTGTAGATATATACGTGGGCTCGTAGAGACAAAAGAGACAAATTGAAATAGCAGAAAGGAGTTATAAAGCAAATGAATATAAATCTGAAGGGAATTATACTCAAGGGTGTAGGCGGACTTTATTCGGTAAAGATAACCGATGCGGATTCCGATATTTTCGGTGAAGTCGTAAAGTGCCGCGCCAGAGGTGCGTTCAGACACAATAATATAACTCCGCTTGCGGGCGACAAGGTAATACTTTTGCCCGATGATGAAAGCACGAAAAAGGACGGCAAGGATTCGGGATTTGTTATAGACGAGATAATTGAGAGGCGGAATTCACTTATCCGTCCGCCTCTTGCGAATCTAGATTACATATTTGTAACTATGGCTGCGGCACACCCAACCCCAATTCTTTCAACTGTCGATAAGCTCATATCTATTGCAGAGTTTAACAAGATCGAGCCTGTTATCGTGGTGACAAAGCGTGATCTCGCGCCGAGTGAGGCGGACCGAATAGTTGATATTTACAAAAAATCAGGCTTTACCGCGTTCGCGATCAGCTCTGTCACGGGCGAGGGAATAGACGAGGTGAGAGCTTTTGTAGAAAACGAGCTCCCCGGCAAGCTTTCTGCCTTTGCGGGCGCTTCGGGTATCGGAAAATCCACGCTTATGAACGCGCTTTTTCCCCACCTTGAGCTTTCCACCTCTGATATAAGTCGAAAGATAGAAAGAGGTCGTCACACCACAAGACAGGTCGAGCTTTTTTCCCTTTCCGAGGAAAAGGAGTGCGGTTATCTTGCGGATACACCCGGATTTTCCATGCTTGATTTTCAGCGATTTGACTTTTTCGAGGTTGAGGATCTGGCTTACACTATGCGAGAATTCTCGGATCATATAGGAAAATGCAGATATACCAAGTGCTCACACACCAAGGAGGAGGGCTGCGCGGTGCTCGACGCGGTGAAGCGCGGCGACATCCAGCGTTGCAGACACAACAGCTTCCTTGAGTTATACGAGGTGCTCAAGCAAAAGAAAAAATGGTAAAAGGAGCTTTATATAATATGAAGGCTTTTATATACAGCGGCGGCGATATATATCCCGAAAATATAACCGAGCATCCCAAGGCGAAGGATCTTTGCATTGCGGCGGACTCTGGATTTGAGAACGCCAAACGTCTTGGCGACAGGGTGGATATCGCGGTCGGAGATTTTGACTCGCTCCAAGGGGGAGCTGACAGGATACCCGAGGGGGTAGAGAAGATAACCGTACCCAGTGAGAAGGACGAGACCGACACCCAGCTTGCGGTGAACGTTGCGCTTTCAAAGGGAGCTGACGACATCGTGATAATCGGCGGACTTAGCGGTAGACTTGACCACACGCTCTCAAATCTCGCGATACTTGAGGCGCTTTACGAGCTTGGCGTCCACGCGGTAATAACCGACGGGCAGAACAGAGCGAGATACATAAGATCAACGAGCACTCTTTTGCCAAAGAGCGGATTTAAGTATCTGTCTCTTATCGCGGCGGAGGAGAGCATCAAGGGCGTATCTGTCGAGGGGTGCAAATATCCTCTCAAAAACGCGAAGCTTTTGAGAAAATACCAGTATGCCGTATCAAACGAGATAGTGGAGAACTGCGCGCTTGTATCTGTGCGCCGTGGAGGGCTTTTTATAATAGAGAGCCGCAATATATAATTATGTAGGAATTATCGGATAGGACTCGAGCCAGCGCTCGAGTCCTATTATTTTGCCGAGAGTCGAGATCTTTTCGCGCGTCTCGCACTCACAAGAGACAATTGTCTCTATCGAGCTTCCAAAAAATCTTTTTATATGGCTTTGCTCACTCGAAAGTATATCTTTTACTATGGCGAAGAGCTTTTTTTCTCGGTCGAAAAGAAAGGCGCGTGAGCGAGGCGGCTTTCTGTTCGGGATTTTTGGCGATAGCTTTATGCCGTAAGCTCTGCCAATACGGTCCGCCTTTAGATTTGCGAAAATATTATCGGTGCAGGGGGATAGCTCTTCTATATAAAAGCGCGAGGGGGTGCGCGAGTATCTCTTCAAAGAGCGCACCGCCGAGAGATATTCAGGGGAGTATTCGTCAAACTCGGGATAATCAAAGCAAAAGAGCATTTCCTCGGAGTCTGATCTGAGGGGCGCGGCTCTGTCGGGCGTGAGTGTTATCAGCTTTTCATCTTCAGTAGGATTTTTTTGTGAGGAGATAGTTCGCTTTTTTGAGGCATACTCATGGATACTTGTGCCAAGTCCCGAGCATATCAAAAAGTGTCCGCCCTTCAGCTCTGATATGTTTTTGTAGATATCACAAGCTTTGACACGCCCCGCGGGGGCGCGAAGGAGCTCTGAAATTGCTGATTTATCCACCTCTGCGGCGCGCGTAGAGTAGGAGAGCAGGGGGCGAATGGAGTTTGAAAATATTAGGCGCTCATTCTCTTTGTAATAAAATATCGGGCGAGAGCCCTCGGCATCTGTTGCGAGAAAAAGCTCGCGCCTTAGCGAATCTATTGCTACAAAAGAGTATTCTCCATTGATCTCAAGGGGAGTATCACACCCGAATGCCAGGTAACACTCCGCAAGAGCTCTCGGTGTATCTATACCGAGAGGTTTTACAGCGAGTATATCTGATAGAAAAACTATCTCGCCGTCAAGCGCTACCGCGAGCGTGCCGTTTTGAAGGGAGATCAGATATGGCAAAGCAGAGCCGCCCTGCATAATCGGGAGCTCTTGCGAGCATAAAAGTCCCACACCCTTTTCGATATACGCCTCGGTGCGCGTCGCACCTCTTTGTATCATAGTACCTCTCATTGCGCGAAGTCGCTCAAAATCCAAGGTCGTGCCACGCATATCCGCAATACCGCAAAAACAGTTCATCTTGTCCTCCGAAAGTACAGTGTTTTTATTAAATTTTATGGACGGGCGGGGATTTTTATTATTTTTTGAAGTCCTTTTTCGAGGAGAGTGCATATAATCTTTAGTGAATAGCCTAAGTGGGCTTTGGAAAGGACGGATTTTATGAAGATCGTACTCTTTAAGCCACCGCAGTTTATAACACCACTCCTCAGAAGATTTTTCGGGATAAAAAAGAAAAGATGAATAAACACCCCCCACAAAACGGGGGGTGTTTATATTATATATAATAATAGGAAGAAAAATTTTTCTTTACATTCTCGTTTGGATATGTTACAATAAAATTAGGTATGTATGCAACTTTTTTAAAATAAAGGAGAAAAACATGAAAAGAAAGCTAATCGCACTTATTTGCATTCTTGCACTTGTACTCCCCATGGCCGTTATGCCCACGTCTGCTGCGGCATACACTTATACCTCATCCAGCACAGGGGCTCCCACAGCTAATACCGATTATTCCTTTGCAGTTATCGGTGATATGCAGATCTGGACAGAGCTCGACCAGGAATCTAACGGAGCAACACAGTACACCAAAACAGTATTTGACTGGATACTTCAGAACAAGGATTCAAGAAAAATAAAATACGTTTTCGAGCTTGGAGATACCGTAGATACTCTTATTTCCTGGCCTACAAACGGCTACAACACAGCCGTTACAAATCCCCGTCAGTGGCAGATCGCTGCGGAGCAGTTCGCGCGTCTTGACGGAAAGATCCCTTATATGGTAGTCCGCGGAAACCACGATGATGAGGCAGGATTTCACAATTATATCTGCACAGATAACTATAAGAATCAGATGAGCGGATTCTTCTATGACCCCGATGAGCCTGCGGTTTACGGCAACTCGATGTCTAACGTATACCAAAAGATAGAGATCGGCGGAGTTAAATACCTCATGCTCGGCCTTGACTTCCACCTCCACGAGACCTGTATCGACGGTAACCCCTGTGAAAACAGCCAGAAGGTGATCACTTGGGCAAACAACCTTATCGCGGCAAACCCCGATCACAGAGTAATGGTATCGGTACACGTATATGAAAATGCAAACGGATCCTTCTACAACGGCACCGTAGGTGAGCCAGGAACAAAGAGATATGACACTTGGCCTTCAGGTTGGGGTGGCCCGAGGCAGGAAACTATCGATTTCAGCGGAGAGTATCTCTGGGAAAATATCTTCAAGTATCATGAAAATATATTTATGATAATGAGCGGACACGTTGTTACACAAAATCCCTACTTTGGTACAAGAACCGATTCCAAGCATAATAACTCCGTATTTGAGATCGTTAACGACCCCTCTAATTACGTTACTACCAACAATGGCAACAACACCCATATAATGATGCTCAACTTTGACGAGGACGGCAACGTGCTCGGAGTTGAATATCTCTCTCCCTCGAGAGCGCTCAAGGGTCAGAACGCATACGTGTCGGGCAATCAGCACAAAACTACTTATAAAGACGTAGGAACAGTAGATCTTGAAAACGCGTTTTCAAGTCTTGGCCACCAGAACCTCAGCGTTAAAGCCTCCTATACGTCTGCTCCCACCTTGGACGGTGTCATAAATGAAAACGAATATACCACCAAACGAGTGATAGCGCAAAACGGTCCGTACGCGCAAAATCTTGAGAGTGATCTGACAGAGTATATCAAGCACGATGCCGACTATATTTACTATGCTTTTACTGTAAAGCAAACGATGAGCAACCGGGCAACTCAGCTTCAGTTCAGAGTTCAGAATGACTACAGATTCCCGGGATATCTTGCTCTTCATAACAGGCACGTAACGACCTCGTTTACATATAACGAAGCCACCGAAACTATTCAGTACGGTACAAATGACTCAAATCAGCCGGGAGTGTCCGCTCCCGTTTGGGGGCAGGATATTTGGGCTGCCGCAACTAAGGACGGAAATGACTATAAGACGGGCGAGATAAAGATATCCAAGGAATATTTCGCAAGACAGCTTGGTATAGATAAGTCTGAGCTTGAGTGCCTCGCTTACACACTTTATCTCCATACCGATTCAAGCGGAAACCAGCAGTGGAACTCATATAAGGTGACCTCCAACGTAAAGAGCGTTTTGACTTCTCTCGGCGTTACCAAGGATATCACAAATATCTACCACCTTATGTTGCTTGACGACGGCGATGCGACCGTATCGCTGAACAAGTCGAGCGTGACACTTGATAAGGGCGCTACCGAGACCTTAAGAGCTACCGTGACCCCCTCGAATTATTCGGGCGGACTTACCTGGACGAGCTCAAACTCCTCTGTCGTCAGCGTATCGAACGGAGTTCTCACCGCGAGGGCAAAGGGAACAGCTACGATAACTGTCAGAACGGCAAACGGAAGCAGCGCGACCTGTACGGTAACTGTAAGAGCGGTTGCAGAAAGCGTAACGCTCAATAAAACCACACTTGAGCTGACAAAGGGACAGACGGCAACGCTCAGCGCGACGATCACACCCTCTGATGCGGCTAACAAAACTCTTACCTGGTCGAGCTCCAACCCCTCTGTGGTGAGCGTGTCGAGTGGCACTTTGACGGCAAAATCCGCAGGTACTGCGACTATAACCGTGAGAACAGCGAACGGCAAGACCGCGACCTGTACTGTAACCGTAAAGGTACCGGTTGAGAGCGTTACTCTCAATAAGAGCTCGCTTGCCCTGACGGTAGGGGATACCGAAATCTTGAGCGCGACGGTAAATCCCACCGATGCAACCGATAAGACACTCACTTGGACGAGCTCCAACACTTCTGTGGTGAGCGTATCGAGTGGCACTTTGACGGCAAGAGCTGCAGGTACGGCAACTATAACCGTGAGAAGTGCAAGCGGAAAGGTTGCTACTTGTACCGTAACGGTCAGCGCGCCTCAGGCGGATGATCCCATCAACCCTCCCTCGGGAGATACCACAACTACGACCACCACTACAGGCAACGAAATGACCACGACAACAAAGGAAAACTCCGGCGAAACCTCCGGTCAAACTCTCAGAGATGTAATCGGATGTACGGGAGTTATCGGCGCACCTGCGGCGGTTCTCGTTGGAATTTTCAGCTGCGGCGCTGTCGTATTCGGACGCCGTAAAGACGACTGATTTTTAAAGTATAAAAAGCAATAACACCCGCGAGATTTCTCGCGGGTGGTTTTTTGTTGTTTTTTTAACAGAATTTTTCATTTGTGTTGACATTTGCTTAAATATGTGCTATCCTAATAATACCATAATATTTATTTTAGGAGACAGAAAAATGAAAAAATTGGTATTTACTCTCGCTAAAGCCGACAACAAGACTCGCATAGTCGGTATCGTAGCAATCGCTCTCGCAGTTATCGCTATCGTTATCCTTGCAACCTCTGCAAGCAAGGCGATCAACGGCCCTGTTACAGAGATCGCTATCATCAAAACAATCCTTCCCGAGCAGTTGGAAGATGCTGCAAAAGACAAGGTTGAGGTTTCTTTGGCTGACATCAAAGATAAGCTCGAAAATCCCGATGAAGACCTTGGTGAGCTTGAAGAGATGCTTGACGAAGCAGGCATAAGATTCAACGGCAATGACGCTCTTGAAAAGGCTGCAAAGGCATTCTCCATAATTATTGGCGTTATTAAGTGGTACGCGATCATCCTTGCTGCATTCGTATTCTTCTCGATACTCGGCATGAACAAGGGATTCTTTATCACATCCGTATCGATCTCTGCAATCTTCTTCGTACTCTTCGCAGGTATCGTTTGGTTCTTCGTATTCCTTGCACTCTGCATCGCATACTGCATCCTTGTTTCCAAGGTTAAGAAGGCATACATCATCTACAAGCACGAGCAGTCAAAGGTTGCTGAAGCGCCCGTAGTTGAGGAAGTTTAATTTAATACATAGTCTATAATAGGCAGATGCCGGCAGGGATGATCAATTTGAATATCTCTGCCGGTCTTTGCATATTTTCAATTTGATTTTGATAAAAAGGACATAAAAATGAAAAAATTGATTTTTACACTTACAAAAGCCGACAGTAAAACACGTATAGTGGGTATTGTAGCGATAGCTCTTGCGGTTCTTGCTATTGGACTTCTCATATTCAGCGCAAGCAAAACGATAAACGGTCCGTTCACAGAGATATCTCTTATCAAGATGGTGATTCCTGAGGCGGAAATGGAAGAGTTTGAAAACACCATATCTGAATCGATAGACGAGATAGAGGATGCTATCGATGAAAATGACGAAGAGACTCTCGAAGAGATGGAGGAGGAGCTTGGTATCAGCGCTGACGAGGTTATTGATCTTATGGATCCTGTCTCCCTCGCCTCTGTTAAGAAGCTCGCTACTGTATTCGAGCTTGAAAACGTTGAGATGTTTTCTATAATCATTTCTGTTGTCAGATGGTATGCAATTATCCTTGCGGCATTCGTATTCTTCTCGATACTCGGCATGAATAAAGGCTTCTTTATCACGTCAGTAGTACTCTCCTCGCTCTTCTTCCTGGTCTTCGCAGGCATGGCGTTGTTCCTTGTATTCCTCGCACTCTGCATCGCATACTGTATCCTTGTTTCCCAAGTTAAAAAGGCATACATTATCTACAAGCATGAGCAGGCAAAGGCTGCCGAGGAGCCCGTTGTAGTTGAGGAAGCTTGATTCCAAGCAGTCTGTAATAGGCTGAATTTTTGTGGTTTTTGTAATCAAAAGCGTAAGCTTTTGACATAAATTTAATTTAGAAAAGGGGAAAGAAAAATGAAAAAAATACTTTGTTTATTGCTCGTAGCACTCATGCTTTTCGCTCTTTGCTCATGTGATCTGGGCAAGACCGATGACCAAAAGGACGAAGATCCCAAAAAGGATGAAAAGCCCATAGAAGATGCAATAAAGAACTATGACCAGGCAAAAGCCGCTCTTGAGGCTGCAGGTTATCATACAGCAGAGGGTGATGATGAGCTAAAGGGTGAGATAATCGAGCTCGAAGAGGGCGAAACTCCTCCTCAGTTCAAGGTGCTCGTAGCTAATCACAAAGAGGGTGTGCCTGATGAAGAGCTTACAGCATATGCAGAAGAAGCTATCATGAAGACGAAGAATTTTGTATGGGCATTCTATTTTGAAAACGAAGCAGATGCAAACAAGCATCTTGCTGCAATTCAGGAGCTTACCGAAGGCTTCAACGAAATGATGGAAGAAACCTTCCAGCCCGAATACGCTGATCAGATCGCACAGATGGGCTTTGTAAACAAAACCGCGGTTTGCAAGCAGGAGAAAAACATCATCTATTTCGGCACAGAAGCAGCTATAGAGATAGCAAAATAATCTCAAAAAACATATAAAAAGAGCACCTTCGGGTGCTCTTTTTTGATGAAAAAACAGTTGTTTTTTTGCTCTTGAAAGAGAAAAATTTTAGCTTTTTCGAGGTTGTTTTTTTGCTTTTGAAGAGCATTTTGTGCTTTTCAAAAGGGGGGAGTGCAGGGGCTTTTTGTTAGGAAAAAGCGCAAAAAAATGTGCAAAAAAGAGCCTAGAAAAAAGCAGAAAAGGGTCGAAAAAAGCGAAAAAAGAGGTTGAAAAACAGAAAAAACAGCCGATACAAAGAGGGGTATATCGGCTGTTTTTTTTATCTTTTTTCAGAGAAAATTTCAGGAAACTTTTTGAAAAAATTCAGAAAATCTGATCGAAAAATTCTCAAAAATCTATCAAAAAATCAAAAATATTTTGCTCTCAAAAGGGTGTATCTTTTTACGGATAACGCTTCGGTTCGTCGGTCTGCCCGAGAAGATAATCTACGCTTGTATCGTAAAATCTGGCGAGCAAAATAAGCACCTCGGCAGGCACTTCACGAGCCCCTGTTTCGTATTTTGAGTAGCCTGTTTGGGACATTCCGAGCAGCTTTGCTACCTGCGCTTGTGTGAGGTCTCTGTCCTCACGCAAATCGCGAATTCTTCTGTACATTTTTTAACCATCCTATGTAAAAATTGTGTTATCTTACAAGCAAAATTATACTATAAAACACAATTTTTCCGCGCTTTATAACCCAAATCGGGTTATATTTAACATTTTTTATCTTGACAGTGATATAATTACACTCCCAAATAGTATATCTTTGGGCAAATTATGGGAAAAATTGGTATATGTGCTTTTCTCATGATATGTATATATTGGGGAATAGCTTCAAAGAACGCCTGACGGGGTGTAAAAAAGGATACAAAAAAGAAAAAACATCAAAAAATCGGCAAGAGAAAACCTCTTAAAAAGCTCGATATTTAAAAGGTCTTTTGAAAAAAAGACAATTTTTTAAAAGGAATTTGTAGTAAACACTACTAAATCGGGTTTTTTGGGGTTTTTTGAGGCAAATTTGAGTGATTTTTAGAGGTTTTGAGGAGTACAGATGAAAAATGGAGAAGTAATTCGCGAGGCACTACTGAATAACACCATCCATTTGATAGGAGAGGGCGGCTTCGAGAGAGCGACCACAAAGGGTATCGTGAGTCTGGGAACCGATGACAAGGATGTACGTTTGAATGAGGTTTACATCTACCGTATATTCGGAAGTAAAGAGCTTTTGTATGCGGCGGCATTTGCCGAGCTTGACAACGAGCTTTTCAGCAAAGTGAGAGAGGCGCTTGATGGCTTTGCCGAGACGCAGCTTTCCTTCCGCGACAAGATGCAAGAGTTTTTTTGTCGCATATGGAATTTTCTTCTTGGAAACGAGTGGCGCTGCCGCACGTATATTCGTTATTATTATTCCGCGTATTTCCGCGAGCAGTCGCTCAGAAATCACAGAAAACTGCTTTACTCTCAGGAGGAGATATTCGCTCCTCTATTTAAGGAAGAATGCGACGTTATCTCTCTTATGCATACCATGTTTATGACGATGATGGATTTTGCCGTTCGCGTTTACAACGGAGACCTCGAGAATACAGAGAAGAACGCGTATCATATATTTAACTTGTTATACAACTCACTCTCATCTTATTTTGATTCTGCCGTGGTGGAAAAATTCGGCGGAGAGAAAAAAGGAAAATAAGATCAACCAAAGGAAAAGGCAATGGCAACAGGAAACAGAATCTCAAGACAAAAACTGAATAACAAGCTAAAAGAGCTTCCGCTTCCTGTTCAGGAGCACTGCAAGAGGTGCAAGCTGATCGCGACCTTCCTTTTGGAGAGGATCAAGGGAGAGGAATGGTTCTTTGAAGAGAAGCTCAATGCGGATTACATCGCGTCGGCTGTCTTTTACCACGATATCGGTAAGGTGTACATTCCGAGAGACAACCTCTACAACGAGCACAGCGCGACGAAAGCGAAGCAGTCGCTTTACCGCTCTCACGTTGAGGAGGGAATCAATCTCGTAAATGCCGCTTGTTTGATCTCGCTTGATGATTTTGACGATCGTAAGTTTGAGGCGTACGTAAAGCAGGCGATACTTGAGCACCACGAGAGTCCCGACGGTTGCGGATTCCCGAGCGGACTTAATTCAAAGCGAATGTCTGTGACGGGAAAGATAGCGGCTATCGCGGATACGGTGGATAATCTCTTCTTCGTGGGATCTACCGAGCTTGGTGACGTGGACGCGCTGACCGAGCAGCTCTCGAGAATGGCGGGCGTTGAGCTTGACAAAAAGCTGCTCAACTCTCTCATATCCGACAGAGTGGCGTTTGTGGATTTTATTAAATTTATAGACACACGCTACCGCACGAAGAGAAAGACGGACAACTACGGACTTCAGCTTCAGTTTAGACCTATAAGAAATATAATAGAAAATGAAAACCGCGAGTTCTTGGCGGAGTTTATCATAAACGATCCCTTCTACGGAATCGTGAAACCGGAGGTTTATTTGCCCGTGGCGAACATGTCAGCCCAGATCTCGCGTTTAACTTTGCTTATGGTAGAGCGACTTTGCCTTATGCTTGACAGGGTTCGTGAGCGCGGAGGCGAGATGCAGCCCGTGAGCATCGAGGTCGAGGCGGAATGCTTTGCAACAAAAAAATTCACCGTGGAAATGGTGAAGATCTTGAGGAAGTACTCGATCAAAGATAATATTATATGTCTGGTTGTAGATGAAAAGGGTCTGCTTGGACTTGAGGACGTGGATTACGTCAACTCGTTTGCGGTGCTTCGCCGCGGCGGATACCGAATGGCACTCAAGAGTATGAGCGAGAATTCAACGCTCATCACCTCGATAGACGCGCTTGAGGTCGACTACCTGTTCATTCATCCAAGCTACACACGAAGGCTCAACGTAAACGCGAACGCGTACGGCGTGGCATCGGGAGTTTTAGAGATCGCGCGAAACCTGCACGTCTCTGTGGTGTTTATGGGTACGGACACAACCTCGCTTGAGAAAACGCTTCTCAAGATGCACGCGAGACTGGCGTCGGGTAAGCTTTACGGAGAGCCTGTCCGAGAGGCGGAGATGGTATCTGCTCTTGTCAAAGGCGGGGGTGATGCCGTATGAAAAAGTTTTTGCTTTTCTTCGAGGGACTCTACGACGTCATAAAGATAGGCGCGAAAACCGCTCAGTGGTTTAAAATTGCCAAGATAGTTATTTGCGTATCTGTTGCAATGCTGACTGCTTTCTACGGAGCTGCGATGCTCTTCAGGGAAGAGGGTATGTTCACGGTCGGAATCCTCCCGGGCTCGAGAGGGAATGAAGACGAGGTGGCGATCTCGCTTTCCGAAACGGCGGACTTTAGCCGGCCCGTTACTATGCTCGGAGCTGACGGCATCGACAATATGACAAATATTTCGGTACACTGGTTGCCTGACGATCTCGACGAGATAGACGGCTCTCATAACGGAGAGCATTACATAGCCTACACCTTTTACCTTAAAAACACCGGAGATAAGAAGTGCGATGTTGAGGAACGCTTTGTTATCGAGAGCTCGGTAAAGGGAGTAGATGAAGCCATAAGAGTTCGGCTTTATAAAAACGGGGAGATGACCACCTACGCCAAGATGGGCGCAAACGGTCAGCCGGAGCTTGACACAGTTCCGTTTGCAGACGAAACGACCGTATTTGTAAGTCTCAATGAGAATTTCAAAACGGACGAAATAATTAAATATACACTTGTCATATGGTTGGAGGGCGATGATCCCGAATGCCTCGATAACATTAGAGGAGGACGAGTTAAAATGTCGATGACGTTTTCTGCGGATTCGACACAGGAACGATAACTCCTCTTGTGTCAATCAAGCCGTTAAAGCAGCTTAGATCGGTTTGAAATCGCGCCCCAACAAAAAATGACAAGTATGTATTATAAATTTGAAAAAATTTAATTAAAAATTTAATTAAGGAGAAAAGAAAAATGACAAAGACATTGAGAAAAGCTATGCTCTCTACAATTTGTATGTTGGTTGTAGCAGTTCTTTCGTTGACAGGCATAACATACGCGTGGTTCACATCTGCTAAGACAGCTACCGTTACCGGTATGTCTATGAACGTTGTAGCGGCTGACGGTGGTCTTCAGATCTCCACAAACGCAACAAGTGGTTGGGCAAACGAACTTACACTTGAAGATGCAACTATCAATGATGTACAGCCTGTTTCTACTATTAATGCGGCTAACTTCTTCAAGGTAGAGTTCAACCCCGCTAACCCCGATCAGTTCAAGACAGTTGAAAACGATAAGCCCACCAACGTATGGAGCCAGGTTCTTTACATAAAGAACACAGGTTACAATGATATCACAGTTGACCTTACCGGAACAAGATTTGTAGATACAGATGCTGAGGGCGATGCTCGTGATATTTCCGAGGCAGCAAGACTTGCAGTGTTCGTATATGATAGCCTTGAGACCGACGCAAACAAGACACTCGCATTCATTCTTGGCGATGAGGACTACAAGGCAGTAAAGGGAACATCTACAGATTACTTTACAATCGCAACAGATACCACTTATCTTGAAAAGCCCGCTACCCTTAAGACTGCTGCTGCTGACTGCACTTTCACAGTTGCAGGCGGTGACGTAGACGAGAGCGGCGAGTTCGTAGAGAATATCGTTAAGATAGAGGTCGTTGTTTGGGTTGAGGGTCAGGATGCAGAGTGCATCAACAAGAACGCAAGCTCCGGATTCAATGTTGAGCTTTCCCTCAACGCTACTGAGGTTCAGCAGTAATCCGACATTAAAACTTTAAACACTTTTCTAAAATTTATCGAGGCGAAACTTTAAATTATTAGTTTGGTGTAGCCGGCGGCGGTACAGCCGCCGCCGGCGGGCCTAAACTAAATGACGGCGAAAAAATAATTTATCAAAATTAAGAAATTTAAAAGTAAGGAGACATATCATGGAAACATTCAAGAAGATAGGAAAGGTTGCACTTGACATTCTTATCGTATTAGTATTTGTGATATCTGTTATCTCGGTCATCTCGAATATTACGTCAGACAAGGAGAACGGCGGCCAGCCTAACGTTTTCGGATATGTCATAAACAGTGTTCAGTCCGAATCGATGTCAGGGACCTTTGAAAAGGGCTCGCTTGTTGTCGGCAAGATCGTAAAAGAGGACACTGTGATAGCAAAGGGAGATATCATTTCTTTCTACCAGAGAATAAACGGTGTTGACGTTGTTAACACGCACCGCGTTGTAGATATTTTCGACAACGGAGAAGAAAAGTTCTATCAGACTCAGGGTGACAACCGTGAGATCTGCCCCGTACCCGATTCGGCATGGAAGTCGGTCGATGACGTAGTGGCAGTTTACAAATTTGACATTCCCGCGCTCGGTGGATTTATCGATTTCCTCAAGAAGCCCCTCGGCTTCATACTCTGCCTTGTGCTCCCGATGGTTGCATTTATCGCATGGCAGATATACAAGCTCATAGCTCTCTATCTTCAGGGCAAGAAGCAGGAGATGGTTGAGGCCGCTAAGGAAGGCGTTTCCGACGAAGCAAAGGACGCTATCATTCGCGAATATCTTGCAAAGATGCAGGCAGATGCGGATGCGGCAAACAACAAAGAAGAAACTAAAGAAGAAAGCACCGCCAACAGTGGCGACGACAATACATAAATTAACAGGATTTTTTGGATAGGGGACATATCATGGCTTCATACGTAGAATTTTTATATGAAATATTAAAGCAGTTCTTCGGAGGATTTTGGTCTATAATTGCCGGAATCTTCGGAGGGTTATTTGCGCTTGTGGATGTTCCCGATTACGTGGAGATATTCGACGAGTTTTGCGGTGGCTTTACCGTAATAGCTTGGATACTCGCGATCCTCACAGTACTCGTGGTGCTCGCACTCCTCTGTGCACTCGTTATGCTTGCGGTGATATTCGTTAAAAGACGAATCCGCGCGTACAACGCGGTAAAGAATCAGCTCGCGCTCGTTGACGAGGTAGGCAAGCTGAACGCGCAGGTAATACGCCTTACAAAAGAGAAGGACAGAATACTCGCCATCAAGGCGGGAGCTCCCGATCTTCCGTTCACATCCTCACTCGGTGAGGGCGCGGCATCCGACGAAGGTTCGATGGGTGCTATCAAGGAGGGTGAGAGCCGATTCTACAAGCTCACACAGGTAGACGCGCAGTACGCTGATTACGACAGAGAGGCTGAGGTCTTTGATAACGAGATAACCCTTGAGGAGATATGCGAGAGGTTCCGCAATTTTGCGTGCTCGCGTATGGGACTTTACTACGAGCCTCGCGTTATCCGTTTGTTCCTCGCGGCATTCTCCTCTACAAGACTTATAATCCTTCAGGGTATTTCCGGTACAGGTAAGACCTCGCTTCCTTACGCGTGGGGTAAGTTTTTGGAGAACGACACACAGATCGCATCGGTTCAGCCGTCCTGGCGTGACCGAAGCGAGCTCTTTGGATACTTCAACGAATTTACAAAGCGATTCTCCGAGACAGAGGTCCTCAAGAGAATGTACGAGGCGACCTACACCGACAAGGTGTATCTTACAATACTTGACGAGATGAACATTGCGCGAGTTGAGTACTACTTCGCGGAAATGCTTTCAATTCTCGAAATGCCGTCCCGTGACGAGTGGATAGTTGACCTTGTTCCCAGCGGATGGCCCACAGACCCCAAGCACATTGAAAACGGACGTTTCGTTCTTCCCGAGAACATGTGGTACGTCGGTACGGCGAACAACGACGACTCGACCTTCGCTATCTCGGACAAGGTTTACGACCGTGCTATCCCGATAAATATTGATTCCAAGGGTGTAAAGTTTGACGCGCCCTATACCGAAAATCTGAATCTTTCCTACAAGCACCTTGAGGCAATGTTTGCCGAGTGCAAGGAAAAGTACAAGGTCGGAGAAGAGACGATGGAAAAGATCGCCAAGCTCGACGATTACGTGATCGAGCACTTCCGTCTTGCATTCGGGAACCGTATCGTCAAGCAGCTCCGTGATTTTGTTCCCGTTTACGTTGGTTGCGGCGGAACAGAGGTCGATGGACTTGACTACGTTTTGACAAACAAGATATTCAGAAAATTTGAGGGACTTAACCTCGCCTTTATCCGTGATGAGATCGACGGTCTTATCTCTTATCTCTCCGAGCTTTTCGGCGAAGAGAATATGCAGGAGGCAAAGGCATACTTACGCAGACTTAAGAAGCTCGTTTAATTTGATTTAATTCAGAATTCAACAGACAGGAGGTGAGCTGACCGTGGCGGAAATCAAAACGACCCGCATAGAAGAATTTTATAACAACTTTATACACGGATTTCTCGGTGAGCTCGCCTCTGATGATTTTCACAAGTTTTTCGTAAACGCTATAAAGAGCGGCACGTGTAACATCTCGCTTTACGAAAAGTTCGTTGAGCGAAATATCGATCTGTCCTGGGTCGAGATGATAGAGGACAGTATCGTAGCGCTGGATACCATTATCCGCACGCCGCAGAGATATATTAAAAACGAAGAGGAGATCGTTCCCATCGAAATGGTGAGAACGATCAGCACCGAGTCTATCCGCCACCTCGCGCAGCATACAAGTATGATAGCGATGGTAAAAGGAGACGAGGTCACCCCCCAGCGAATGCTGAACATTGTCAAGGAAGAAAGCTTTGACACTTATGAAAACAGATTTATCTTTACGCTTTTGCAAAAGCTTGACTACTTTCTCGACAAGCGTCTGCGCGCGCTCATGACTACGAATGACACGCAGGACATGTTTGAGATAAAGCTTGACGGAAATTGCGACACGGGACACGATCAGCTCAAGTACGATTTCAATATCGTCTGCACAACGCCTCATATCGAGATAAGTGAAGATGATATGCGTGTGGATGCGGACGTAACGCATCTCAACTCGGTACAGCGAATCGAACGTGTAAGAAAGATACTCTACAGTTTTCAGGGCTCGGCTCTTATAAAGTCACTTGCGGGATGCGCGCTTGTACGCCCTCCGCTTAATATGACCAACGTACTTAAGAAAAATCCGAACTTCCGTAAGGCAGTTGACCTTTGGATGTTCGTTGAACAATACGATGAGGTGGGATACAGCGTCAGCCACGTTGAGAGGCAGGCAAATCCCTCTGAGGAATACCTGAACGAGCTTTTTTCGGTAGTAGCGATGCAATACGTTATGCTGAAAAAGCACGCGGGACGTATGGAAGAGATCGGAGATTACTCCGAGCGCAGGCAGGAAACAGAGCTCAATATCGTCAAGCGCGAGATGGATGAGATCATCGAGCAATACGACATGGAGATCGACGAGATCCGCCGCGTATTCATAGACAGACTTGAGCGCAAGAAGCAAAAGGAGCGCACGCAGTTCAACAAGATCAAGGACGTTTTGACGAGAACTATCGCTTACGAGACGGAAAAGATACTTGAGGAGAACAAGCAGCGTGAGATCCGTGCAAAGAGACGTGAGGAGCGCAGAAAGCAAGAGCAGGCGCGTCTTGAGGCTCTTGAGCGCAAGCGACTTGAGGAAGAAGCAAGACTTGCCGAGGAAGCAAGGCTTGCGGAAGAAGCAAGGCTCGCGGAAGAAGCAAGACTCGCAGAAGAAGCAAGGCTCGCGGAAGAAGCAAGACTCGCGGAAGAAGCAAGGCTCGCGGAAGAAGCTAGACTCGCGGAAGAAGCAAGACTCGCAGAAGAAGCAAGACTCGCAGAAGAGGCAAGGCTCGCGGAAGAAGTAAGACTCGCAGAAGAGGCAAGGCTTGCAGAGGAAGCAAGAATTGCGGAGGAGAGGAGAGTCGCCGAGGAGGCGAGAGCCCTTGAGCTTGCAAGACTTGCGGCTATAGAGGCAAAGAGAGCGAAGAGGAGAAAGCTGATAACTGCGATAAGTGGTGTGTTTGTGAAAAAGCAACCGCCGCCACCTCCACCGCCTCCTCCGCCCAAACCCAAGCCCCAGCCGCCTAAACCCGTAAAGAAGGTGTATGATCCTTCAAAGAAGAAGCAGAGAAATAAACATAGATTGCAGAAAGCGCAACAGAAGAGGGAGAACAATGTCAACAACACAAACGAAAGGACGCAAAATAAAGACTAAAAAGTTAATATTTGGCGCGATGTTCGTGTTGTCATTGATCTTCATTATGATCGCAGTCAGCTACTCCTGGTTCTTGAACGGAAACAGGGGAACGGTTGAGGGGATCAACGTCGAGGTAATGAACGCAAACAACCTGCTCGTCAAGGCAGAGGACGGTGAGTGGGTAAAGCAGCTTGTCCTTTCGGGGAATGAAAATTTTGAGTTCAAAGCGGTCTCAGGTGACGGAAAAAGCTTTTATTCTCCAAAGATAGAGCTTGTCGAGATAGCGGCGTCTGAAAATTATACATATTGGGACTACCGTGTGACAGACTTTGAGCAGATCGAAGATGCTGATCTTTCAAATCATATCTTTATGTATGATTTCTCCTTCATTATAGAACAGACTAACGATCTTTGCCTTCACAACTCCACGGTCGAGCGCGGAGAGGACCCGAATGATCCCCGCGGATATGCCTCAGCGGCACTCAGAGTGGCGTTTCAGATAAAGGATGGCGAGGAGTACAAAACGGTCCTTGTGTGGATACCCGACGTTATGAGTAAGCTTGAGATAGACGAAAATAACCAGGTGAGTATAACGAGCGAGCAGGAAAGCGAGATAACGTTTGTGAGCGAGCTTGGTGAGGAGTATCAGGTAGCGATCGAGGGAGAGCAGGGCTCTTCGGTGATAGATGGAATCAACTACGTTTGGGGAGATATTACAGACCCCGTTTCGATCACGGAGCTTGGTGCTATGCAAGAAAGAGATATTCGACTTATTATCTGGGTGGACGGTCTTGACAGAGATTGCGAAAACCCGCTTATGTCAGCAAACGTACTCGTAAAATTAAACTTTACTGCTGTTGAACAAGAAAAGGTTGAGTGAAAATAAAATATGAAGCGAATAACGAAAAAGAAACTGATATTGTCCATATTGCTATATGCGGCACTTCTCGGTGTAGTCTTATCGGTCAGCTTCTCTTGGTTTATCAACAACCGCGAGGCAAGTATTATCACGGATGACGATATGGTGATCACAGTCGGTGGCAAGCTTGAGGTGCGGATGGCTGATGACGAGGCGAGCGAATGGGGCTCTCTTATTTCGATGAACATTGATAAGATATATCCCGATATCACGGGGGACGGAAATGATTTTTATTTCCCGTTAACGCTCGGTAAAGACGATATTCCTGTTTATAACGATCCCGAGAGCTTTATCTATATCAATGAGGCGAAAAAACCGGAGATCTACATGCTTACCTTAAAGCTTAATTTCAGAACCTCGGTTCCTATGGATGTGTATCTTTCAAATCTGTCAAACATTCTGGGCGAGGATATGGAAACTGCCGATGACCTGACAAAGAGCGTCAGCTCTGACGTCATCGTGGGAGCTGTGAGAGTGGCTTTCTATGAAAATGGTACACAGACACTTGAGGACGGAAGCGTAGTTGCTACAGAGACGCTCAAGAGCATTTGGATACCAAACGACAAATACGAAATTATCTCCGAGAGAAATAAATATACGTTTACAGAAGACGGTACTCGGGAGACATATAAATATCTTGCCCCAAACAACGGAGCATTCAACGAGGATACTACCGCGATGGAAGAGCGAGAGTGGAGCATCGATCAGTATGCATCCGGCTATCTGCTTGTCGGACATGACAGACTCGCACAAAACGGTGGCACTGACGGTGATAAGGCTGTACTTCCTATGACAAACGGAAGCCCCTCGCTTTTGAGATTTGACTGTGCGAACGGCTCTGAGGAAAAGACCCTCACAGTACGCATCTGGATAGAGGGAACAGACCGCGAGGCGATAACCACCCTCAACGGTGGTCGAATCAAATACGCGCTGAACTTTGTGGGTATCTCAAAGGAGGCTTGCACAGATGAAGAGCTTGCGGTCCTTGACGGGATACACGCAGACGCTACAAACATCCTTCTTAAAGAGGACGGAAGCAGTGTGCAGAGCGGACTTTTGAGATATAGTCTGAACGGCATTGATTGGGATGACTACGATCCGCTCGAGACAGATCTCAGCACGGCGGACGAGGTATATATCCACTTGACAGAATCAAGGGATAAGCTGCCAAGCCGAGTGAGAAAGATCACTCTAAACTAAAAGAAAAATTGTGGAAAGGAGAATAAAGTTGGAGAATTTTAAAAAGATGTTTTTGAAGAAAAACTGGTTAAAAATAGCTCATTCTGTATCTATGATTCTGCTGACCGCTGTTCTCCTGACCTATGTCAGCTATTCATGGATCAAACGAGACTGGTCGCCCCGAATCGAGCAGAGCGGAATCACGATCGCGACAGGTAATACGCTTTCCTTCGTGTTCGATGAAACGGCTACGATGGAAAAGACCCTCGATGAGCTTTTGGGCGTTCAGGATTTCAAGCTGAAATCAGTATCCAATGCTACAGGACGAAGCGGAGACTTCTTCAGCTTGTCGGTATCGGCATCAGGAAACGAGTATGCAACGCTTCATCACATTTCGAGAAACGATATAGCAAACCCGCCCAACGATGCGTCACTTTTGAATACCGAGCTTGGAAAACAGTTCGGATACGTCGATCTTCAGTTTACGGTGCAGGCGCCTAACAACGATACAAACGAAGGCACTCGTTACGTATATATAGACCCCTCGTCGGTTATTGAAAACGTCGGAGACGTAGATGTTATCAGCGCGATCCGAATATCCATCACGCTCTCAAGCGGTACGGGAGACGTTGTACAGGGTACAACTTATATTCTCGGTGCGACATCCAAGATACATCAGGGAATAAGCAACCAGGCTCTCCCCGGATCTTCTACTGTAAAATACGCGATGGACGGCGTTCTCAGATATACGGGATATACACCCGAGGGCGTACTGATCCCCGCCAGTGAGGTCATACACGACGGAGTATCTTATCCGATCGTTCAGAACTATGAGAACAACGGCGGTAGACTTTATACTTTTGCCGACTTTAACGGCGGAGAAAATCAAAACGATCCCACAAAGACACTCTTTCCTCTTGAAGACGGACAACAGCAGACACTGACTGTTCGTATCTGGGCAGAGGGAGAGGATCCAAACTGTTCGTCTATTATATCCGGAAAAGCATTCAATTTGAAGCTTAAGTTTTCAGCGATGATAGTCTGATCTCGCAAAAAATCAAAGAGGGAGGAGCTGTGCGATGAAAAAGCGCATTTTGAGAATACTTTATTGTCTGTTGCTTTGCTGCACAGTGACTACCGCGTGGATACTCAGCGGTGAGTCTGTCCGCACCCCTTATATCATGCTTGACTACACAGGCGACAATAAAATGTTTATTTCAAGCGTTGGCGTAGACGCAGAGGTGCTTTTCGTTGAAGGGGAGCAATACGTCCCTGCCAAAGAGTTCAAACTCGACCCCGCAAAGCTCGTACCCGGAGCTACGATACCCTTTAAGATAACGCTTGACTACCAGTCGCAGGACGAGGAGCTCTCGGCAATATCGGTAAGGCTTTCGATAGTCGGAATAACAGTCTCTGACCCGCGACTTCTCAGTATGATGTATATAGGAGTAACTCCCAAGAACGATGGACTTACCTCTACAAACGGTCGAGAAATGCTCTATAAGTGCTTTGATAAGGCGGAGCTTGTGGGTGAAGACGGAGAGTTTACATATCGACTCGATATATACGACAGCGCAAACAAGCTGATCATACCGCATAACGACGAGGGTGATGCACCGTCCGAGCTTGACTGCTATCTGTATTTTCACAGCGATGCGGATGCATCTTATCAGGATATATCTATGAACATAAGTTATTTTCACTTGGAACAGTAATTTTTATAAATGATTAAGAAAACTTTTGGAAAGATCGGCGGCGTGCTTGCGTCACTGCTGATAATTATAGAAATTTTTGCAATTTTATTTATTGTAGTCGGTAAAATGAGCGGTAATACACCGACGATCTTCGGGCATCAGATGTACGTTATCGTCTCCCCAAGTATGGAGCCGGAAATAAACGTTGGCGATGTTATTATTTCTGAAAAATACGACGGCGGCGAGCTTGAGGTCGGTCAGGTGGTAACTTACTACGGTACAAAGGGCGACGTTGCCGGAAAAATGATAACGCACAAGATCGTAGAGATCGACGGAGATAAGATAGTAACACAGGGCGTTGCAAACTCAAACCCAGACCCCTCGATAAGACGTGACGAGGTCCGCTCGGTAATGAAGCGCAACACAGTTGTGCTTTCCGCTGTTTACAGAGTGATAAGCGCACCCGCAGGTTTTATCTGCCTTATCGTTTTGCCGCTTGCGGCGATGATAGTCTCCGAGATAATCGGACTTATACTTGAAGTAAAAAAGGAAGGAGAGAGACAGGATGAAGAAAGTGACAAATAAAGTATCTTCCAAGCGCACGAAACTCACGAGCGTAGTTGCGCTGCTTTTGTGTACGGTTATAGCTTTGATGGCGCTTTCTTACGCGTGGTTCGAGAACTATGTCGAGGCGCAGGGTACAGGAGTTAAGACCGGTAAGATGCGCTATGAATTCCTCGGCTTCCATTATGACGCGAGCGGTGTTTTGCAGTCTGACTTCTTCTACTCCACGGAGGAAACACCCGCAGAGGGCGAGCCTGCGCTTGACCCCACAAGCATCAACGTAGCGTCTGACTACACTTATTTCTCTTCAGTTGACGTAAATACTATCGGACAGAGCTTTTTTGCGGTCAGCAAGCTCGATGATTCTATTGATTTTGACGTAACTATCCGCTTTGAACTTGACGGACTTGCAGTTACCGAGGGCGACGGCTCTCAGACTAGTGTCCTTGATTATACAAACAGCATTTGGTACAAGATATACGACGAATCCGACAACCTCATAGCTTATATGAACACTGAGGGGAATACGGTACAGTCCTTTATAGAGGCAAATCCTTCAAGAGAGGGAATGGAAAATTATGTTGAGGGCGAGACAAAGAACCTCTCCTACATTGTAAACAGCTCTAAATTTGATAAGCTTGAGGGTGAATCGGATCAGATGCTTCTTCGCGTGGTTTACGGTTGGAACTCTCAGGTGCTTACCTCATCTCAGTACGTAGAGCTTCCCATAAAGGTAAAGCTTGACGTCGTACAGAGCGCCGAGCGCGGCGAGGCGGGTGGCGGTACTATAGATATCCTCAGCGTAGAGGATCTCAGAGCAAATCTTGCTACCTATAAGGCAGGTCAGACACTCAAGATATCAAACGATATCGTTTTCACAGGAGACATCACTCTCTCACGTCCTGTAAATCTTCTTATACAGGGATCCTTGACTGTTCAGGGTAACCTCAGTTACATTTACGGTGATAAAGATAACTTCACGATCAACACACAGGCGGGCGGTCAGCTTATAGTTAAGTCACTTAACGGAACAGGCGGTAACTTTGTAATAGATACGCCCGAATCCAACTTTAAAATTATGGGTGCAAATAACGATGCCCCCGGCGAGGCTGATATTTACGTAGAAAAGGAATTCAGAATACGTACCTCCGTACTTACCGCCGATGAAAACGACGCTGAAAGCGGAATGGTTTTCAACGCTACGCGTATATGCAACCTTGTCTTAGATGCTGAGGGAGTGCCCTCGCTCACAGATAGCACAGAGTTGAAAACCGTAAACGTTTCGGGCGCGAGCCGAATCAGAGTTGCGCTCAGAACTCACGTAGGTCCTATTGTTGCGATGAACAACTGCGGACGTATCAGCATTCTCAATCAGGGCTTTATTGAAAGCCTTTACCTAAGAGAAATGTACCGTGACCAGCTCTACGTAACAGGCGCGACCATCTATATCGATAGCCGCGGAACTTGGGTCGATGAGCTTATCAAGCTTCCTTCTTGGGCAGAGAAGTTTGAGGATCTCGGTGGCATATATAAAGGAAATACGACGATAATCTCGAACGTCGGCTCGGGGAATATGAAGGCAAAGACCCCCAATTTCTACGAGGAGACCGAAGCTATAAGAAACGATCTCTTCTTCTCGGACTACGAGATGCCCGGTCTTGTTAACGATATCGACTACATGAGCAGAGACTATTTTGTAGAGAGCGTTGACGGAAGTAGTACGAACATACTCGTTCATTACGAAACTCCCCCGGCGGATAAGATAGTTGACGGTACATTCCCCGAGGGCTTTGGCGATACACTTGAGTCTGTAATTTCTTACTATCTGACAAACGATACAAATAATGGAGATCCCATTGCGGCGCTGAGTGAGCTCAACTCGGTAACTATAATATGCTACGGCACTAAAGAGCTCACTGTTGACGATTACGCATATATCCGCACGATGACAAATCTCGTGACTCTGGATATCTCTGAGTGTGTATCTACAGATAAGACACTCCCCAGAGAGGCGTTCAAGAATATGACCAAGCTGACCAATATCAAGCTCTCCGAATCGGATACGATTTGGATGCCTAATGCTTTTGCGGGCACAAATATAAGCGAGATATGGTTCCCGACCTCGCTCACAACTCTGAAAAATGATACCGAGATAGTCAGCAAGGTAGAATACAGCCTTTACAACGTTATCGGCGGTATAAGAATAATACACACCTCCACAACGGTAGTTACAGGCTTTGACGAGACACGTACTACCTACAGTCACAGAAACCGTAGCGACCGTGTGTTCTATGACGATGCTAACAACACAAATATATACAAGGTAAAGCAGTATTTCTTCACACCCGATGAAAGTACGCTGGAGGCGTACCGCACCAAGTACACCAGTACAACAGGCTCTAACAACCATGCGTGGTACCGCTGCATATTCCTTGAGGGTGAGAGATACGGCGATTACGTTCTCCGCCTTGACGACACAAATAACACCTGTGAGTTCGTTACAAACGTTAAGAACTCTGCATTCGATCCCGACGTAGAGGCTGAGGGAGACTTTAAATTCAACTTTGACACGATAACGGTTGAGGGTAAGCAGTATAAGATCACCTCATTTGACAATTATGCGCTTTGCATGCGTATGAGCACCGCTCGCGATATCGTCATCGGAGATGCGGTCTCCTATATAGGCGTTTATGCCTTTGGAACTACCGTTAACCCCGGTGACACTAATGGCAAGTTCTATTCCACGTACCAAGCGAAGATTTCCAGCGTTACCATCCTTGGAGACGCCTATATCGCTAACCGTGCGTTCAACGGAATAGTAGGACTTGAATCGGTTGACGCTCAGTTTGTAACCTCTATTGCGGCATATACCTTTGCTCAGTGTCCCGATCTTGTCACAGCTAAGTTCCACCGTCTGACATCTGTCGCCGGAAACGGAACCTTCAATAACTGCCCGTCTATGAAGAAGATCGACATCAACGTAATAGAGCAGACGGAAGACAATCTTTCCTCCTTCGCTACGGGATGTACGAGCGTTGTTATCGAGATACACACCAGTGGAGATTACGGAACTCCCGCGCCCGATGCGTTTGCAAAGGCGCTCTCCTCCACAATCGGTAGAACCTTTGTTCAGGATAGATATGCGGCACTTTACGGAGACTATGTCGCGGTGCTTGCCGAAATGGGCGATCACACAATGGATACTATTCTCAGAGCGGATACGGATGGCAATATTTTGCCGCTTGAAACTCCCCTTGAGAATGTAGCTTACTTCTTCTTCCCGGTGCTCGATGAGAACGGTAATGAGACCGATAAGGTCGTGCTTTCGGCTTGTATGCTCGCAACAATCGACGGCGGCGGAAAGGATCTCACACTTATAGGCACGTTTACCGACGCTACGAGTGGCAAGAGTTATTCGCTCACACGATTTGGCAGAGCATCTTACCGTACAACAGTATTTAATAATGTTGATACACTCAAGATGCCCGACAGCGTCACAGAGCTTGGAAACGGAGCGTTCTATGCGGGCAATTACGCAAAGAACTGTGTTACGCTTGACCTCAACAACGTAGAGTATGCAGAGCAGAACGCGCTCAGATATGTCGGCTGTGTTCGACTCCTCGGCCCGGAGCTTACAAGAGTTGGCCTTGGAACTATCGCTAACATGAGCCGCGTACTCGTTGCAAATCTTCCTAAGATCGACCAGCAGGACGGAGCTGCACTGAAGCTTGCGGACAAGAATGATTCTATCTTCTCTAACTGTCCTAATCTTCTTGTAGCGTACGTTGGTCCTTCGAGAAATGTAAGATACCTACAGCATCAAAACAATAACGATCTTTCTGTGCTTAGCAGCGCAGGAAGTGGAAAGCTCACACTCTTCTTTATCAACGGAGAGGGAGTAGAGGAAAAGGTACTCACGACATTCTCTCACATGAACGTAATCGTTGGAAACTCCGAGTATGCAAGCACTTACTATAAGATGGGATCTAGTGCCACTCAGCTTGATGCGGGTATGGGCTTCAGCAATCTGGTGCTTTCTAACTGGTATGATATAACCGACACTGTCGGTACGGTAGAGTACACCGTTACGCTTCCCGGATACGTATACTCTATATCTTCGGATACAAACAAAACACTCTCTCTGAGAATGGTTTCCGATAATCTCCCAAAGATACATGCAAATGACGGCTATGCTGATAGCTATATGACCCCTGACGCTCTTTACGTTGAGGGTACGGTAATGGGATACAACGCGTATATGGAGCCAATAGAGATGGTTCGCTATACGGCAAGAGAAAAGGTCGGAGAGGACTTCGCGTACCGCGTTGCCTCGATCGGAACGAGAGCATATCAGGATGTAACTGTAAGCACCAAGTATTTGAAGATAGGTACATCCACTACAAGCATATCAAGTTACGTGTGGGCATACAATACTACTATCAACTCGGTCACGAGTTTGGACCTCTCTAACGTGATAAGTGTTAGTAACAATGCATTTGATGCATTTAGCTCTACAACACTTACACAGCTCACAGCAAACAAGTTGCAGAGTGTAGGTCAGTACGGATTTAACAACATGAAGGGAGTTAAAAAGCTTTATCTTCCCGAGATCCGATATATAGGTAATTACGCATTTGCCAATATGACGGCGCTTGAGGAGCTGACACTTGGTAAGGATTTTGGATCGGTTTCTCACTCTAACGGTAAAGGCTTTGCGATCAACCCGCTTATTGGAATGGGAACAAACCAGGTCATTAAGATAATTATTCTTAACACAACCGATGTAGTTGCACCTCCCGGATATAATGCCAACAACCCTGCTACCTTGGGTAAAACGCAGGCAAACGCTAACAATGTATTTGTCGTTATTCCTGCATGTATGGAATCGCAGTATGCGGCTAAATATGCGGCAAGCGGATGGGCAGCTTCTTCTGTTAAGTATAAGACGCCTTACTCAAACTTCTCAACGTTCGAGGAGAGCTACAGCGATCCCGCAACAGGGCTTACCTTCTTCTGGGATAAGGTTGGAGATACCTCGGCAAAGATAACCTTCGTGCTTGGAGAGATACCCTCGCACGTTGCATTCCCGAGTGTTGTTATTGATAGTCAGGGCAACTCTTATACGGTGGTTTCGATAGACGTTACGGCAGTTGAGACACTTCCCGCAACTGTTACAAGTATAACGCTTCCCGACGGAATGCTCTATCTTGATTTCAGACCCGCGGATCTTCCCAGCTCTATTGCAAGCCTCAGCATTGCAGCTACAAATACAAAGTTTGCAACTCTTGACGGTGTGCTTTACAGCAAGGATATGCAGACGCTATTCATATATCCTCGTATGAAAACCCCCGAAAACTCTGTATTCAACCTCCCTGAGACGGTGAACTACATAGCGGACGAGGCATTCTACGCTGTTACGGGTATAAGGACTATAAACATTACGAACCCCGTTCGTATAGGCTACAGAGCCTTTGCGGATACAGACAACCTCGTAGCGATGATCTTCGCCACCGAGACACCCAGCGTGCTCTTCGGCAGAGATATTTTCTATGGTGCTGATCCGAACCTCAAGCTTTACGTGCCCGACACTGCTATAGAGGCTTACAAGGCAAACATTTGGTTTGATCATGAGGTCAAGGATAAGATAGTTGGAGCGTCGACACTTACCCCGCCCGAAGAAGAGCCTGCGGCTTGAATTTTAAAATCAAATAACAAACAAAAAAGCACTTGCGGCGAAAGCCGCAAGTGCCGTTTTGTTTTTAGTTAGTTTTTCTTTTTGAGCGCGAGTCTTTCAAAGATCTTTACGAGCTCAACGAGAGGAATTATAAGGAATGCAATTCCGAGTGCGATGAAGTACTCGCCAACAGAGATGTGCGCAAAGTCAAATGCGTTTGCCATAAAGGGAATATAGATAACTGCTGTTGTGAGTATCAAAGCGAGTATTCCTGCGCCCCAAAGCGTGATATTCTGGCGCTTCATTGTGAAGATAGAGCCGTGGCGGCTTCTCATATTGAATGCCTGGAAGATCTCTGCCATAGACATTGTGAGGAACGCCATTGTCATTCCGTCTGCGCTGTTTGCTATCTCCCATACGCCGGACTCGATGTAGTGACCTACGAAGTATGCGGCGAGTGTGAGCAGAGCAACGAAGATTCCCTGATAGAGAACACCTGTGAGCATTCCGTCAGAGAAGAGACCTTCCTTAGAGTCTCTCGGAGGCTTTTCCATAGAATCTTTTTCAGAGTGCTCCATACCGAGCGCGAGAGCAGGGAGGGAGTCTGTGATAAGGTTGATCCAAAGGATGTGAGCGGGCTTGAGGATCGTAAATCCAAGCATTGTCGCTATGAAGATACTGATTACCTCACTCAGGTTAGAGGAGAGGAGGAACTGAATAGACTTTTTGATGTTGGCGTAGATCCTTCTTCCTTCGTCAACCGCGCTTACTATAGTTGCAAAGTTGTCGTCGGCAAGGATCATATCGGCAACGTTCTTTGTGACGTCGGTGCCTGTGATACCCATGCCGATTCCGATGTCGGCATTCTTGATGCTGGGCGCGTCGTTTACGCCGTCGCCTGTCATAGCGCAGATCTTTCCTTTTGCCTTCCAAGCCTTGACTATTCTTACTTTGTGCTCGGGCTGAACTCTTGCGTATACCGAGTAGCTCTCGATCGATGCGAGAAGCTCTTCCTCGGTCATCTTTTCAACGTCAGCACCTGTGAGTGCCTGCGATGCGTCCTCGATTATAGAGAGCTGCTTTGCGATAGCTACCGCGGTGTCCTTGTGGTCTCCCGTTATCATAACAACGCGGATACCTGCTTTGTGGCACTGTGCCACAGCGTCCTTTACCTCGGGACGGATGGGGTCTATCATACCGACAAGACCGAGGAATACGAGCTCACGCTCAAGGGCATCGGGTGTGATATCCTCGGGGGCTGTGTCGTGGAGTCTCATAGCTCCCGAGAGTACGCGGAGCGCCTCGTCAGCCATTGCCTTGTTCTCGGCAAGGATGCTTGCCTTGTCCTCATCTGTTATGGGGCGAATGCCGTCCTTAGTGTAGATGAATTCGCAGCGTCTGAGCACCTCGTCGGGCGCGCCCTTTGTGAACTGCACAAAGCTCTCGCCGTCCTTATGAACGGTGGACATCATCTTTCTCATAGAGTCAAAGGGAGCTTCGCTTACACGGGGGTAGCTTGTCTTGAGGTCGCGCTTGTTAAGGTCTTTTGTGAGAGCAAAGGCAACGAGCGCGTTTTCTGTAGGCTCGCCTATTACCTCGCCCTCGTCGTTGACCTCGGAGTCGGAGCAGAGGGCCATTCCTCTTGCGAGGAGATCCTCGTCGGCACCGTATGCGCGAACGACTGTCATCTTGTTTTGTGTGAGAGTACCTGTTTTATCAGAGCAGATAACCTGTGTACAGCCGAGAGTTTCAACGGCTGTAAGGTGACGGATGACCGCGTTTCTTGCGGACATCTTGGTAACGCCCATAGAGAGAACGATGGTAACAACTGCCGCAAGTCCCTCGGGTATTGCCGCAACAGCAAGGCTGACAGCCAGCATAAAGGTGTTGATCATAACGTCTGTGGAGAGCTCACCTGCCTTGATGACGCCTGCCGCAAATATGAGCACGCAGATGCCGAGGACGGCGATAGTCAATACACGGCTGAGCTGGGAGAGCTTTCTCTGAAGGGGAGTTGTCTCGTCCTGCGCCATTGCGAGCGCGTCAGCGATCTTACCCATCTCTGTGTCCATAGCGCAAGCGCATACAACGGCTTTACCTCTGCCGTAAACTACAGTGCTTCCCATATAGACCATATTTTTTCTGTCACCGAGCGGTACGTCATTACTTCCGCTCTCAATCGCTTCTACTTTCTTTATGACAGGAACGGATTCTCCCGTGAGCGCCGCTTCCTCTACCTTCATAGACGCGCACTCGATAAGTCTTGCGTCTGCGGGAACTGCGTCGCCTGCCTCAAGGAGGATAACGTCACCAACAACGAGGTCCTCGCTCTTGATAATAGAAACGACACCGTCTCTTAGCACCTTAGAGGTGGCAGAGGTCATTTCCTTTAGCGCCTCGATAGCTTTTTCCGCTTTGCTTTCCTGAAGAACGCCGAGTGTTGCGTTGAGCACGACCACGAAGAGAATGATAAACACGTCAGCGAGAGACTCGCCCTCGTATATAGCCGTGATCGCGGAGAGCACTGCGGCTACGAGCAGAACGATTATCATCGGGTCTGCAAACTGCATAAGGAACTTTTTGACTATCGAGTCCTTTTTGGGTTCGATGAGCTTGTTTTTGCCGTTGGTCTCAAGACGGGCAGATGCCTCGGCGGAGGTAAGACCGTCCTCAGATGAGCCTGTGGCAGCGATGACCGCTTCTTTTTCTTCCAAATAATGCTTCATTTTTTGTCCTTTCTGTTTGTTGGATTGTAGTTTGCGGTAGGTGATACTAAAAAACGAGACTCATATACCGCGGTGGTATATGAGTCTCGTAAATTAAGATAAGCCAGGACGTAAAACGTCGAGATGTTGACTTATCACACTTGCGTGCCAACTACTCCCTCATATTAACTTTAATATATCACAAAGCCCTATAAAAGTCAAGGGATTTGGTAAAATTTCGGGGTGAGTATCATTCGCCAAGATACGCCTTCTTGATCCTCTCGTCGTTGATGAGCTCTGCTGCCGCGCCACTTGTAGTGATAGCGCCTGTCTCAAGAACGTAAACTCTGTCCGAGATAGACATTGCCTTTTTCGCGTTCTGCTCAACGAGAAGCACGGTCTTTCCTGCCTCTCTGAAGGATTTTACTATCTCAAAGACCTCGGATACGAGCAGGGGAGAGAGTCCCATCGAGGGCTCGTCAAGGACGATAAGCTCGGGATTTGCGAGAAGTGCGCGTCCCATAGCGAGCATCTGCTGCTCACCGCCCGAAAGTGTACCTGCGAGCTGACGGCGACGCTCCTTGAGTCTGGGGAACTGAGTGAATACGAGCTCCAGATTTTCCTCTATCTTTGCTTTGTCCTTCTGTGAGTATGCGCCCATCATAAGGTTTTCATACACAGAGAGGTTCTGGAATATTCTTCGTCCCTCCGGAACGTGCACCATACCCATAGAAACTATCTTGTGGGCGGGAACATGAGTGAGCTCCTGTCCCTTATAGACGATAGAGCCGCTCTGCGGACGAATAAGACCTGTTATCGTGTGAAGCGTTGTGGTCTTTCCCGCGCCGTTTGCACCGATAAGCGAGACGATCTCACCTTTATCTACGTGAAACGAGATACCCTTGAGGGCATTTATAACACCGTAATATACTTTAAGATCTTTTACCTCAAGTATGTGTTCTGACATTTTTTAAGATTCCTTTCGCGGATTTTTTTGAGTGATGCTTATCACTCGCCGATATAAGCCTTGATAACATCGGGGTTGTTGAGGACCTCGGAGGTCTCACCAACTGCGAGCTCCGTACCGAAGTTGAGCACTGTGAGTCTCTCACAGATGCCGCCGACAAGGCGCATATCGTGTTCTATCAGAAGTATCGTTATGTCGAATTTTTCGCGAATGAACGTGATAACGTCCATAAGCTCCTGAGTTTCGTTCGGGTTCATTCCCGCAGCGGGCTCGTCAAGAAGAAGGAGCTTCGGGTTTGTCGCCATAGCTCTTGCTATCTCAAGCTTTCTCTGCTTTCCGTAGGGAAGATTTGCTGCGAGTGTATCTGCGTACTCGTCAAGCTTGAAAACGCGGAGAAGCTCAAGCGCCTGCTCACGATACTTACGCTCAGAGCGTATATGACGGGGAAGACGGAGAATAGAGGAGAGCATTCCGCAGGGGATCTGATTCGAAAGACCGACCATAACGTTTTCAATTACCGTGAGGTTGTTGAAAAGACGAATGTTCTGAAATGTACGTGCAATACCTCTCTTGTTGACCTCGGCGGGAGCTTTGCCTGTGAGGTCGTCTCCGCAAAGGTAAAATCTACCCGAGGTGGGCTTATAAACTCCTGTAAGGAGGTTGAATACAGTTGTTTTTCCCGCTCCGTTAGGACCGATAAGTCCGTAGAGCTCGCCCTTTTTGATCTCGAGGTTTACGTCGTCAACGGCTTTAAGTCCGCCGAACTGTATGCAAAGGTGACTTGTTTTGAGGACTATCTCGCGTCCGTCTTCAGCGAAAAACTTTTTTGCTTCTGCCATATCACGCGTCCTCCTTTACATCCTCGGATGTTGCCGAGGTCTTTTTCTTTTTGAATATCTTGCCCGCAAGGTACTTCCAGTTGAGCTTCTCGCGAAGAGGAGCGAGCTTGGGGGAGGACGTAAATATCATCATAACGATAAGGATTATCGCGTATATGAAGTACTTGAGACCCGCAAGGTTTCCTGTAAGTACGGAACGGAGCTGAACGTTGATAAATACGATAACTATAGAGGAGATAAGGCTTCCGAAGATGCTTCCCATTCCTCCGAGCACCACCATAACGAGAAGCTCTATAGAGTAGTTATAGCTGAACGTTGCGTAGCTGACGGTGGTGTAGTTTGAGAAGATCGCGCCTGCGATTCCCGCAAAGAATGCGGCGATCGCGAAAACTGCGAGCTTGTAGAATGTGATGTTGATACCCATCGAGCGAGCCGCGATTTCGTTGTCGCGAATTGCCTTTATCGCTCTTCCGTGCTTACTCTTAACGAGATTCTGAATGCAGAAGATCGTTACTATAACGAGCATGAATGCGATAAAGAAGAGCCACTTGGAGTAGGTTGCCGCCAAGGATCGGTTGTTAAATCCGACTGCGGGGTTCTTGATGAAGCCCTCGATCTTGATATTCTTGAGGATTCCTCTGATGATCTCACCAAAGGCAAGCGTTACTATCGCGAGATAGTCGCCGCGCAGACGGAGGGCAGGGAGTCCGATGATAAATCCGAAGATAGCCGCCGCAAGACCGCCTGCGAGAAGCGCCAGGAAGAAGCGGAGGAAGGGGAGCTCAATAGATGTCTTGCCAAAGAACATAACAAGACCCGATACGTAAGCGCCAACGTACATAAAGCCTGCGTGACCGAGAGAAAGCTCACCGAGGAATCCTACAACGAGGTTGAGGGATACAACGAGTATCATTGTGTAAGCTATCTGTGTGAGAAGGTCGGGCTGTACGAGCGCGGATGCCTTTGTTACTACGCCTGTGCGAGTAAGGATGAGGAAAACTATCGCGAGGAGCGCGACGAAGATAATTGATTTGTATTCAAGCAACTTTTTTACAGTCTTCATAGCCCCTCCTTATACCTTTTCGTGACGCTTCTTGCCGAGAAGTCCTGTGGGCTTAACGAGAAGAACGACGATGAGTATTCCGAAAACGATCGCATCCGAGTAGGGAGCGAGAGTGTCGTATTTGAGCGCGAGCTGCTCAATGATTCCAAGTACGATACCGCCGATAGCCGCACCGGGAATGCTTCCGATTCCTCCGAGAACCGCTGCAACGAATGCCTTGATACCGGGCATTGCGCCGAATGTGGGGTTTGTAACGGGGGTTATGAACAAGTAGCAAACGCTGGCAACTGCCGCGAGAGCCGAACCGATTGCAAATGTCGTCGCGATAGTGCGGTCAACGTTAACACCCATAAGCTTTGCGGCATCTCTGTCCTCGCTGACAGCGAGCATGGCTCTACCTGTCTTTGACTTGTTTACAAAGAGAGTGAGCGCGATCATAACTATTATGCCTATGATGAGAGTTATGATAGTCTGTGTCTTTATTGTAAGTCCTGCTACGACGATAGGCTTGAAGTCGAAGAGAGGCACTTGCTTGGGAGTTACCGTAAAGATAAGTTGTGCCAAGCTCTGGAGCAAGAAGCTTACACCTATCGCGGTGATAAGTACCGCAAGAGAAGGTGCGCCTCTGAGGGGACGGTATGCGATTCTCTCGATCGTAACACCGAGGATCGCGCAACCGACGAACGCCACGAGTATCGCAACGTAGGGGTTGGGGAGCAGCTGCGTCATAGAGAATATTATGTACGAGCCTACCATTATAACGTCGCCGTGAGCGAAGTTAAGCATTTTAGCTATTCCGTAAACCATGGTATAGCCAAGAGCGATCATGGCATAGACCGCACCCATACTCACTCCGTTTATGAGTGTACTGATAAATTCCATAATTTTTTCCTTTCAAAAAAGGTTAGTATAACAAGATCCCGGCGGAATGTTTGGAAAAAGGCTTGTCCCAAAAGACCGCGATAGGATAAAGGCAAGAACCCGAGCTTGCTCAGACTTTTGCCTTTATCCTAACTTCAACTACGCTTGCGGAACAGATCCGCAAGCGTAGAATCAAAAAGTTTAATTACTGGATAGTAACGGTAACGGGAGACTTAACAGCCGCGCCGCCCTTGTTCCATGTCATAGTTCCTGTAACACCTGCGTAGGAGAAGCCGTTCTGAAGAACAGCAGTGATCTTGTCGCAGATAACTGTAGCCTCAACAGAAGCGTCGTCGAAGTTAGCAGCCTTGAGGGACTCATAGATAACATAGATAGCGTCGTAAGCATCAGCAGCGAACTGGTCCGGAACTTCTCCGTTGTACTCTACCTTGTAAGCGTCAACGAAAGCCTTGATCTTAGCGTCTGTGCTCTCAACGTCGATAGGAGCGAGGTAACGGAGACCTGCGATCTTATCCTTGCCGTTAGTACCTGCGTGCTTAACGATACCGTCCATACCGTCACAGCCGTAGAAATCAACGTCATAAGCCTGAGTTTCAGCCTCAGAGATTATGAGGTAAGCTTCCTGGTAGTAGATGGGGAGGAAGATAACGTCGCAGCCTGCAGCCTTGAGCTCAGAAACCTGAGTACCGAAAGCAGTCTTTGTGGAGTCTGTAAATGCCTTCTTTACGTAAGCATCAGCCTTACCGAGAGCAGCCATCTTTGTCTCGAAACCTGCGAGAAGACCTGTGGAGTAAGCGTCATCGTTGTTGTAGATAACGCCGATCTTTGTGTATTCAGCAGCGAGAGCGTCAGCTGCGTAAGTACCCTGGTCGGGGTCACCGAAGCAGATTCTGTAGCCGTTGTCGTTCTTGATAGCGTCATCAGCGGAAGCAGAAGGAGTGATGAAGAAGAGGTTATCCTCGAGAGACTGCTCAGCGAATGTCATGCATGCGCCGGAAGTAACACTACCGATAGCAACCTTCATTCCCTTTGCGAGAAGAGCACCGTAAGCGTCGGTAACCTTTTCAGCCTTAGCCTCATCGTCGATCATCTCGAACTTGAAGGTAATGCCGTTGAGACCGCCCTTAGCGTTGATCTCCTTGATAGCAAGGTTTGCGCCATTCTGTACGGAGAGACCGTAGCTTGCTGCATCTCCGGAGAGAGGACCTGTAGCTCCTATAACCAATGTGCTTGCTGTGTTGCCGTCATCCTTCTTACAACCAACGAAAGCGGAAGCAACTACGAGAAGACACATTACAAGAGCCAAAACTTTTGAAAATGTCTTGTTCATGATTTTTCACCTCATGTAGAATTTTTTTGACGAGATAAAGAGGTTTCGTCAAATATATACATTAAATAATAGCACAAAGCCGTCTCAAAGTCAATATTTATTTATAAATTTTTATAATTATTATAATCATAAAGAGGATTATTAATCAGCAAATGACAGGAAACGGCAAATAAGAAAGCCGCGGCGTGATATTTTCACACCGCGGAGGTATTTTTGTATTATTCCCATTCGATAGTTCCTACGGGCTTGGGGGTGAGATCGTAAAGAACTCTGTTGATGCCCTCAACCTCGGTGGTTATTCTGTAAGTTACCTTGTGAAGTACGGAGTAGGGGATCTCCTCAATGGTTGCGCTCATCGCGTCCTTGGTATTTACGGCGCGGATGATCGCGGGCCAACCCTCGTATCTGCTTTCATCCTTGACACCGACGCTCTTTACGTCCGGAACAACGATGAAGTACTGCCATACCTTTTCTGCGAGACCGTTCTTGTCAAACTCGTCACGAAGGATAGCATCTGCCTCACGGAGCGCGTGGAGTCTGTCTCTGGTGATCGCGCCAAGGCAACGAACTCCAAGTCCGGGACCGGGGAAGGGCTGACGGTAGACCATAGCGTGGGGAAGTCCGAGCGCCTCGCCGACAACTCTGACCTCGTCCTTGAAAAGAAGCTTTACAGGCTCAACGAGACCGTCGAACTTGAGGTCCTCGGGAAGTCCGCCAACGTTGTGGTGAGACTTGACTGCCTTTTTGCCCTCTGCCTGCTTTACACTCTCAAGAATGTCGGGGTAGATAGTACCCTGAGCGAGGAAGGAAACTCCGTCGAGCTTTCTTGCTTCGTCAGCAAATACGTTGATGAATTCAGCGCCGATTATCTTTCTCTTTGTCTCGGGGTCGGGAACGCCTGCGAGTAGGTCGAGAAAACGGTCTGTAGCGTCAACGTAAACAAGGTTAGCGTCAAGCTGGTTGGTGAAGAGCTCAACAACGTTTTCGGACTCGTTCTTTCTCATGAGTCCGTGGTTTACGTGAACGCAGACCAGCTGCTTGCCGATAGCCTTTATGAGAAGTGCGGCAACAACAGAGGAGTCAACTCCGCCTGAGAGCGCGAGAAGAACCTTTTTGTCCTGCACCTGTTCTCTTATTTCTTTTACCTGTTCTTCTATGAACGCGTTTGCCAGCTCAAAGTTGGTTATGCGTTGCATAGATTCGGGACGTACATTGCCTTGCATATTACATATCCTCCAAAAGGTTTAAATTTTTTCACACATATATTCTAACACAACAAGTGACACTCGGCAAGATTTTTTGAAAATTTTTTTTGCTTTTTGCGAGTATTTTTTTACATTTTTTGCAGAAAAAAGAGCGCCGAAGTGTCCTTTTGGGTCACTTCGGCGCGTGATATGTCAAAAATTAACGTCTCTTGAAGAAGAAAGGTGTTTTTTTCATTGTCTCCGAGCAAACTCCGCGGAAGGTAAATCCAGCCTCCGCTACTACCGACTCAAGCTTTGCGCGGTCGATAGGCTCGATAGAAATGATTATAGTCTTGTTTTTCTGGTGAGAGGAAGCCACCTTTTTAACACCAAACGCGGACTTGATGGCAGCGTTCATCTGTTCCTCACACATATTGCAGTTCATTCCGTCGATATCTACGATAGTTTTGATCATAGTACATGCCTCCTGACGAGAGAATTGATCTCTACAAGAATATTTTACCATAGTTTAAAGGGGGTTGTCAAGGGAAAGAATGGAGGGAAAATAAAAATATATTAAAAAAATGATAAAAAGCTATTGCAAAATATTTTTTTGTGTGATATAATAGGTAAGCTGTCGAATATAGGGGTATAGTTCAGTCGGTAGAACACCAGTCTCCAAAACTGGGTGTCGTGGGTTCGAGTCCTTCTGCCCCTGCCAAACAAAAAAGCACATCGCATGGCGATGTGCCTTTTTTGTTTGATAGGATAGCCCGGAAGGGCTCGAAGGGGCGCGGAAGTGAATGACCGTCCGGGGGACGGTCAGAGCCGCGCCTGACCGAGGAGCGTAGCGAAGCCGAAATCCCCCTCGGCTTCGCGGTGTCGCG
>JAZOLL010000035.1:0-29227 GCA_045653105.1 Eubacteriales bacterium | reverse complement strand
CCCCCCCGCTTGAGATTATTTTTGGGGGGGGGGGGGGGGGGGGGGGGGGGGAGATATATTTTTAAGAAAATAGTTTCACCCCCCCCCTGCATATATAGTCCTGATTACTTGATCTTCGGCAAGCTTGCAGCTGCGACGGACTGACCGACGCGGCGAGCCTTTTCATCGGGAATATTGAGTGTTACCTTTTTAGCGATCTCGGGGAACTCTGTATTGATGACTTCCTTTGCGCGCTCAAGGAGGATCACACCGCCATCACCGGAGGTTACGCGGCCCATAATGAGTACCTGTCTGATATCGTAGAACTCGCAGTAGTATGCGATAGTGTATCCGAAGTAAACACCGATAGTGTCGTAGATAGCCTTTGCTCTCTCGTCACCCTGTGCCATAAGTCCCTGAACGACCTTGAGCTTCTCTGCGGGAGAGAGGTTCTCGTCGAGCTCGATGCCTGCAAAGGGCGCGAGCTTGATAACGCCGTCCTGAGAGAAGTACTTAACGCCGCAACCGTAGTCGCCCGACCACTCGTCGACCATAGCGTCCTCGTTGAAGTCGACGGGAGCGAAAGCGAGCTCGTTGAGCCAGCCTGTGATGTTGCCGTCCATATCAACGTAGCCTGCAGCCTCACTTGTACCCATAGCCACACCGAGAACTCCGTTCTCGCCAAGGCTCATAGCGCCTGCAAGAGCAGTTACGTCACCGTCGTTAGCGACCTCGATCGGAATGTTCTCACCGATCTCGCGGGCAACGTCTATGTACATGTTCTTGACCTTCTTGTCAAAGTCCTCATCGCTTACCTTGAGGAAGAGAGAAGCGACCATGATCTTGTTGTCAACGTAAACACCTGCACTCGAAACACCGATAGCGTCAACGCGGGGCATGTGAGAAGCAGCTGTCTTCATAGCGTTGAGAATGCCCTCGTAGTGGTAGATAGGATCGGAGTTGATCTTGGGGAACCAAACGACCTCCTCGGAGTAAACTGTCTCACCGTCGATAACAGCGGAGACCTTTCTGTCAGATCCGCCTGCGTCAAATCCGATACGGCATCCGTCGAGGTGTCTGCCTACGGGAGCTGCGGAGGACTTGTTCTCGGGAGCGTGCTCGAGGTCTGTAAGAATAACCTCAAAGTTTGTCTCATAAACTCTCTCCATGAAGCGGACGTCGAAGTCTCTTGTTCCGCCATAGCAGAAAGTGTTCTTGATGTACTCGCCAACAACAGGGCTTCCTGCGATGATGAGCTTGTAGCCGCCGGATACCCAGAGAAGTGTCTTTGCAATTCTGTCGATGAACTTGCAGTTCTCCTCGTCGTGTCCTGTGCCGTCCTTGTAGATCCTTGTCTTGTAGATGGTTGTATAACCCTTGTTTCTCTCCGCACCGATGACGATGTCCTGACCTGCGTCACCTGCAGCGCCCTCTCTCATTTCTTTGCATACGAGCGCCATGGGGGCGTAGCCGGCGTCGAGTTTTGCTTTGATCTTAAGCTCCATATTTGATCATACCTCCAATAATAGTTTTTCTAACGTTAAATTCGTTGTCAACGATAATTATGTCCGCGTCCTTGCCAACCTTGATAGAACCCTTCTTATCCCCAAGACCGATAGCGTTTGCGGGGTTGAGAGACGCGCAGTTAACGCACTCGTGAAGCGGGATAGAGGAGTTTGTAAATACGTTCCATATACCCTTGTTGAGCTTGAGAACGCTGCCCGCGATAGTTCCGTCTACAAGCTTGCAGAGGTCGTCGCGGTAGATTATCTTCGCACCGCCGAGCGTGTACTCTCCCTCGGGGAGCCCGCCTGCGGGGAGACAGTCTGTAATAAAGCAGAGCTTTCTGCCCTTGAGCTTATATACTGTGTCGAAAAGTGCCGCGGAGACGTGGTGAGTATCAACGATAAGCTCACAGGTAACGTCTGAGTTGAGTGCCGCGCCAACGACACCGGGTCCTCTGTGTGTGAGAGGGGTCATTGCGTTGAAAAGGTGTGTCGCGTGAGATACACCTGCCTTTGTGGATGCCATTGCGGTATCATAGTCGGCAGAGGTGTGTCCCATAGATACGACAACGTCTGTGTCCTCTGTTATCTCGCGGATAGCGGAGAAGCTTTCATCGTCCTCCTCGGGCGCGAGAGATATCACCTTGATAACGTCGGCATATTCCTTGACGAACTTCGCGTCGGGCTTGAGTATGTAGTTGGGGTCCTGCGCGCCTTTCTTTGAGATAGAGATGAAAGGACCTTCGGCGTGAACACCGAGAACTGTTGAGCCGTCGAGTGCCGAGCCCTCGTTCTTTACCTTGCGGCAAGCCTCAAGCGCGCCTTTGATAACGCTCATATCCACTGTCATAGTGGTGGGGAGATATCCTGTAACTCCGTTTGCAAGGAGACCCTTGGATATAGTTTTTATGCTCTCCTCGGTGGCGTCACAAACGTCACATCCCAGATATCCGTGAATGTGAAGATCGATAAGACCGGGAGCGATGTAGCCGCCCTCAGCATCGATTATTTCTGCGCCTGCGGGAATATCGCACTCGTCTACAATTCCTTCTATTTTATCTGTGAACAGAACCGCGCGGCCTTCGACGATCCCGTCCTCAAGAATCAATTTTCCGTTTTTGATTGCTAACATAAAGTCACCTCCTAAAAAACCATTTGTTTCGAGGGCTACGGCAGAGCATAGCCATCTATAGTAATATTAGCATATTTTTTCCATTATGTCAAGAATATCACAAAAATAAACTCGCCAAAATACACCTGTTAGCGGCAGAAAAACTATAGACACACGGGCGTTTTTGTGTTATAATGAAGAGAGATGATCAAGAGGGGGGTCTTTTATGAGAAACTACTTTATAGTAAATCCCAAAGCCGGAAAAGGCACCAAAGCAGAGGGGCTTGAGGAAAAGATACGAGAGGTGTGCGACGCGCGCGGCGCGGACTATGAGGTGTATTATACCAAAGAGGTCGGTGACGCTACACGTTTCGTGCGCTCTGTATGTGCCCAGGAGGGAGCTCTCCCCGCGCGCTTCTTTGCTTGCGGAGGCGACGGAACGCTTGGTGAGGTCGTCAACGGAGCTGTAGGCTTTGAGGACGCTTACATAGGTCTCATTCCCTCGGGAACGGGCAACGATTTCGTTCGCAATTTCTCTGATAAGAGACTCTTTTTCGACATAGGCGCGCAGCTCGACGGCGAGGCGGTCAAGATCGACGTTCTCAAGTGCAACGAGCTTTACGCGATAAATATGATAAATATCGGATTTGACTGCGAGGTCGTAAAGAAAAAGGAGTCGATACAGGCACGCGGGGTGCTTCCCTCAAGGCTTGCATACATATTCGGACTTGTATATACGCTTATCAAAAAGCCGGGCGTTCACGCCAGGGTCTCTTTTGACGGAGAGGTTGCGGAGAGAAAGTATCTTCTGACAACCTTTGCCAACGGTGAATTTTGCGGCGGTGGCTTCCACTCAAATCCGCTCGCGGCGATAAATGACGGAAAGTGTGACATTCTGCTTGTCAACGACATATCCAGAACAAAATTTGTCAGCCTTGTAGGTCGCTACAAAAAGGGAACACATATCTGCAAAAAAACCGAAAAGCTGCTCACGGTCAGAAAGTGCGAGACGGTGGATATCGAATTTTTCGGTACGCAGAGCATCAGCGTTGACGGTGAGATATTCGATTTTGAGCGCGTAACTATCAGTTGCGTGCCGAAGGCGATCAGCTTTACTGTTCCAAAGGGTGTTATGCCCCCCGAATATTTCTCGGCAAACGAGGAAAAAGAGTGTGTGCTCGTTTAAGCCGTGGTAATACTTGTTTTTTCCGACTCTCACGGAAGAGTGGACGGTCTTCGAGAGGCGGCAGAGAGAAATAAAGGGGCAGCTGAGATGCTTTTTCTCGGTGACGGGCTTCGCGATATCGAGTCGGCTTGGCTTGACAGTGCTATTTGTGTGCGCGGCAACTGTGATATGTTTGGTGCGGACGATTACCCCACAGAGCGCATTTTACACTTTGGAGAATATACTGTAATGATGACTCACGGGCATCTTTTGTCGGTGAAGTCTGATATAGAAAAAGCCGCGAGAGTCGCGGCAGAGCGGGGCGCGGATATGCTGATATTCGGTCATACGCACAAAAGGTGTGACGTATATCTCTCCGCGGGGAGCACCGTTGACGGCATGACGCTTGAGCGACCCCTTCGTCTTTTCAACCCCGGAAGCATCAAGGAGGGCTCATTTGGAGTGCTGACGCTGAGAGACGGTGTGCCTCTCACCTCGTTCGGTGACGTATAACCTCTCTTTGCAAGAAAGTTTTCGCCCGCCTTTTTCAAAAGGCGGCGCAGGAGTGGAGCGCGGAGCTCCACGACCTTCGTCCCTTTCGGCATTTTCTTTTTGTTAGCTTTTTCTTTTGTGCCTTTTCACCTAAAAGAAAAAGCGGCAAACGATAAAGCCGTATTTTCAACTTATACAACAAAACCCTCTCTCGCGAGGAGAGAGGGGAAGATATTAAACTGCAACTCAAATTACGCGAGGATATCCTCGGTCACGGCATCTGCGGATTCAAGTGCCTCCTTGTAGGCCGCAATTACAGCCTCTTCAAGAGCGCGTCTGAAATCTGCATTGATGGGGTGAACGATATCGCGGAAGGTCTCGTCGGGATTTTTTCTGCTGGGCATTACGATAAAGAATTTGTCTCTGGCGTTTATCACCTTTATATCGTGTACGGCAAGCTGGCCGTCAAAGGTAACGGAGACAATTGCTTTCATAGGTCCTTCATCAAAAAGTTTTCTGATTTTTACGTCTGTGATCTGCATTTTCATTCCTCCATTATGTTGTCATTGAAATATAAGTGTGAATAGTGCAAACTGAAAATTCCCGTCGATTGCTTCTATCTGTTTTTATTATACATTATTTTTTCCTGTCTTTATACAGTTTTTTGAAATTTTTATGTGAACATTTTAAAAATTTTTTCAAGGGAGGGTGCTTCGATGTCGGTAGCGAATACACATTTCGGCGCAGAGCGGATAGGAGATATGCTCCGCAACTGTCATAGCATATATTTTATCGGTATCGGTGGGATAAATATGTCCTCTCTTGCTCACATATCGCACAAGCGCGGATATATCACGGGAGGCAGTGACAGAGCGCAGAGCGCTATCACCGAAAAGCTCGCAAGCAGGGGCATCAAAATATATCCCTCTCACGAGGCAAAGAATATCGAGGGCTATGACGCTGTGGTATATACCGTTGCGATATCCGAGGACAATCCCGAATATATTGAGGCGAAAAGACGCGGCATACCCTGTATCTCGCGAGCTGATTTTCTCGGCTACGTGATGAGCGGCTACGCGCGTCGCATAGGTATTTCGGGCATGCACGGAAAAAGCACCTGTACCTCTATGTGCGCCGAGACATTTATAAGAGCGGGGGTATCCCCGACGGTGCTCTCGGGCGCGGAGCTCGATATAATGGGGGGCGCTTATACCGTTGGCGACGGCGAGGATTTCGTCTTTGAAGCCTGCGAGTATATGGACTCTTTTCTTGATTTTTACCCAAGCATTGCGGTAATACTCAATATAGAGCTCGATCACGTTGACTATTTCAAGGATATCGAGCAGGTAATACGCTCATATTCTTCTTTTGCCGCCATAACGGGCGAGGGGGGAATAGCTGTTGCCAACCTTGACGACGAAAACGTAAAGCGTGCCCTTGAGGGTTATCGCGGACGGGTCGTCGGCTTCGGTATTGAGTCAAAAGACGCTGATTATTCTGCGGCGGATATAAGAGAGGCGCGCGGCAGATACTCATTTAAGATAATGAAAAACGGTGAGCTTTTCACCGAGGTATCCCTCTCTGTGACGGGATACCACAATATATACAACGCCCTCGCGTGCGCGGCGGCTGCCGATCTCTCGGGGCTCTCTCCCGAGGATATCTCGTGCGGTCTTGCGGCATTTCGCGGTGCGAAGCGCAGAATGGAGTATAAGGGCGAGATAAACAGGGCGGATATCTACGAGGATTACGGTCATCATCCCACCGAGATAAGCGCAACGCTTGGCGGGGCAAAGGGTCTTGCCGAGGGCGGCAGGCTTATCTGCCTTTTCCAGCCCCACACCTATTCCAGAACCGCGGCGCTCTTTGATGATTTCGCGGCGGCGCTGAGGACGGCTGACCGAGTGATAGTGTCGGATATCTATGCCGCGCGTGAGATAGATGAGGGGATCGTCAGCTCGTCATCTCTTGCCGAGGCGATAGGTGAGCGCGCAGTCTACGGCGGTGATATAAAGCACTCCGCGGAGTGCCTCAGAGCAGAGCTTTCCGCAGGTGACGTTGCGATAGTTATGGGCGCGGGAAATATTGGAGAAGTCTTTAAATACATACTTTAAGGAGCTTTTATGTACCACGCTATAGCGAGTATTTACGATAAACTTAATAAGGACATAGACTATGTGTCCTGGGCGGATTTCGTTGAGCGCGCGTTCTCGAAATATCTCGACATAAAGCCCGAGATAGTGCTTGACCTCGCCTGCGGCACAGGTAGTATGACTGTCGAGCTTGCGAAGCGCGGATACGATATGATAGGCGTTGACCTTTCCGAGGATATGCTGAATGAGGCATACACGCGCAGTATAGGGCAGGGGATTCTCTATCTTTGTCAGGACATGAGAAGCTTTGAGCTTTACGGAACTGTGGGGGCGGCGGTCTGTTGCCTTGACAGTATGAACTATCTGACGGAGGACGGTGACCTTGACAAGTGCCTTTTTACGCTTCACAACTATCTTGATCCCGACGGACTTTTGCTCTTTGACGTGAACACGCCCTACAAGTTCAAAAATATCTACGCGGACAACGCGTATATCCTTGAGGACGAGATAGATTACGGAGAGGACGAGCTCTCTGCGGTCTTCTGCGGTTGGCAGAACTCCTTTGACGAGAAGAGTGGCATCTGCGACTTTTATCTGACGGTGTTTGAGGAGGCCGAGGACGGCTCATACACTCGCCGTGAGGAGCATCAAAGAGAAAGATGCTATACCTTGGAGGAGCTCAAGGCGGCGCTCACACATGCGGGATTTGAGTATCTCGGCTCTTTTGGAGATTTTGATTTCAGCGAGCCGACCGAGACCACAGAGCGCTGGTATATAGCTGCGAGAGCGAAAAAATAATTTTGAAAAACCCACCTTACAGGAGATAAAAATGGCAAACGAAAAGACATCAAGCATACTCCGTGCGATGACGCGAGACGGAAGCGCGAGAGTACACATAATAAACTCAACCGAGATAGTAAACGACGCGGTCAAGTTCCATCTTCCCACCCCCACGGCAACTGCCGCGCTCGGCAGACTGCTCACGGCAACCTCTGTAATGGGATGTATGCTCGGCGAGGTGAACAATAAAATTACGGTTATGATAAACGGTGACGGCCCTCTTGGCAAGCTTATCGCGGTGGGAGATTACTACGGCAACGTAAAGGGATATATCCAGCACCCCGAGGTCGATGTTCCCAAAAAGCCAAACGGCAAGCTTGACGTTGGCGGCGCTGTTGGCGCGGGAATGATGACGATAATAAGAGATACGGGCGCTGACGAGCCATATACGGGCTCTATTCCGCTCCGAAGCGGTGAGATCGCTGAGGACATCGCGGGATATTTTGCGGAGAGCGAGCAGATCCCCACGGTGTGCGCGCTCGGTGTTCTTGTGGAGACCGACCACACCTGCCGCGCGGCAGGAGGAGTGCTGATTCAGCTTCTTCCTTTCGCTGATGAGGAGACTATTTCCGCGATAGAGCGAAACACCTCAAAGCTTGTGGGAGTTTCAAAGCTCTTTGAGAGCGGTATGACAAACGAGGAGATCATTGCCTACGTTATGGAGGGCATTGAATACGATATTTTTGACGAGCTTGAGGTCGAATACGTGTGCGATTGCAGCTGGGAACGTACTAGAGCCGCTATCGCGAGCATCGGACACTCCGACGTGATGAAGATGTTTGACGATCAGCTCGCAGAGGGCAAGGAGGAGCGACTTGAGGTGATTTGTCGCTTCTGCAACAAAAAGCATTATTTCGAAAGAACCGATTTTTAAAATTCAAACAACAAAGGAGACAAGCTATGTCAACTATCAAGGTAGGACTTCGTTACATCGACAGATGGAACACATCTCTTGAAAAAGAGGTAAAGAGATATGAGGACGAGAATGCGGAAAAGGGCAAGATAGTATTTTACGGCCCGTCATTCTTTACAAGGTGGTCTGCACGCTACGGAAACATTGAGCTTTCGGATGCGATACTCGGCAAGAGCGGAGCAAAATGCTGCATCAACCGTGGCTTTGGATCAAGCTGTCCCGAGCAGCAGCTCTATTACTACCCCAGAATGGTGCGCGCGCTTGAGCCGAGCGCGCTCGTTTACGGCGCAGGCTGGGGCAATGGATCTACCTTTGGCTATACTCCTCAGGAGCAGCTCTTTTTAGCGGAGAGAATACTGGCTTACTCGAGGGAGGATTTTCCCGATATGCCTATATATGTTTACGGAGAGAGCAGAAAGCGTCATGCGGCAAATCCCGAAAAGATCGAAAGCATAAACGGTCTTGAGGCGATTGCGGCAGAGATACCGAACTGCAAGTTCCTTGATCCCGACGATTATATCGATATGACAAAGGACGAGCTTTACATAGAGGACAAGGTGCATTTCACCGCAGAGGGATTTGCGCTCTTTGCGGATTTCTTCAAAGAAACACTCCGCGAGGAGCTTGACAGATTTTAATTTGAGGAGCACTCCCGATTTATAGAAGCGATAATCGTTTGCCGCTTTTTCTTTTGGGCGAGAGGGCGCAAAAGAAAAAGTTAGCAAAAAGAAAAGCGCCGTTTTTGCGGGGCTTCACCCCTGCACCCCACCACTTTTTGAAAAAAGTGGACAAAAACTTCCCACTAAAACACCACAGAAAGGAGACGAATATGGCATTTGATGCGGGAATGCTGGCGTGCACGCTGTCTGAGATAAGACGTGCGGCGCTTGGAGCAAGAATAGAAAAAGTATATCAGCCCGAGCGCGACGAGATCATTCTTCAAATGCGCTCCTTTGAGGGCGGAAAGAGACTGCTCATCAACGCGGGCTCGAACAACCCCCGAATAAACTTTACGACTCTGCCAAAGGAAAATCCGCAAAATCCGCCTATGTTTTGCATGCTGCTTCGCAAGTATCTTCAGGGCGCAAAGCTTGTAGCGGTGGAGCAGGTCGACTTTGACCGTATCGCGCTCCTTTGCTTTGAAACTCGCGATGAGATGGGCTTTGAGTGTGAGCGCTATCTTATCGTCGAGCTTATGGGAAAATACAGCAATCTCTTTTTTGCCGACGGCAATAAAAAAATAATCTCCGCGCTTAAAAGCGCGGATCTCACGCTCGACTCTCCAAGAGCGCTTTTGGTAGGGGGCATTTATAATCCCCCCTCAACGCAGGACAAGATCTCTCCGCTCTCGCTCGGTGAGGGAGAATTTGACGCGGTGCTCGACAAAGCCCCCACAGGCGACAAAGCCGAGCGGGTCATAGTCCGCAGCTTCTCGGGTGTATCTCCCGCAGTGGCGCGTGAGATAGTACACAGAGCGACGGGTGCTTCCGACACGCTCCTCGGAGACTGTGACAGAGCGGAGCTGAGAGCTTCATTTGAGGCGGTTTTCGAGTGTGTGAAGAACGAGGAGTTTACCCCCTCGGCAGTCATAGACGGAGACGGCTTTGCGGAGTATTCCTTTATCCCGCTCACACATTATGCTCCTCTTAAAATAAAGGAATTTGACGGCGCGGGCGAGCTGCTTGATACCTTTTTTGATAAGCGCGATAAGGCGATGAGAGTTAAGCAGAGAGCATCTGACATTCTGCGCCTGCTCACAAACGCTGAGGCGAGGATCACCAAAAAGCAAGCGCTTCAGAGGTCCGAGCTTGCCGAGTGCGACAAGGGAGAGATATTCAAGCTCTACGGAGACCTCATTACCGCGAACATTTACAGAATATCCAGAGGAGAGAAGAGCGTTACGCTTGAGGATTACTCAAAAATGACGCCCGACGGAGATTTTGAGCGCGTGACGGTCGAGCTTGACACGAGACTCTCACCCTCTGCCAATGCGCAGAGATATTACAAAAAGTACAACAAGACCAAGACCGCAAAGATAGAGCTTGCAAAACAGATAGAGCTCGGTGAGGCGGAGCTTGAGTATATCTACAGTGTTTTTGACGCTCTCACAAGAGCGGAAACACCGAGCGATCTTTCCGAGATACGCGACGAGCTCTGGAGAGCGGGGTATGCCTCTAAAATGAAGGGATACCGCGAGGGCGACAAGAAAAACCGTCAGACCCTCGGCTTCATGCAGTTCAGAACTACTGACGGAATGACGGTGCTCTGCGGCAAGAACAACGCGCAGAACGAGCACGTGACACACAAGCTTGCCGCAAAGCTTGACTATTGGTTCCACGCAAAGCAAAAGGCGGGCTCGCACGTAGTCCTCGTTACAGACGGACGTGAGCCGACCGACAGAGATTTCACCGAGGCGGCAGAAATAGCGGCATTTTATTCCAAAGCCGAGGGGCAGAATATCGCCGTGGATTACTCACTTGCTAAAAATATAAAGAAGCCCGCGGGCGCTAAGCCGGGCTTCGTTATCTACCATACAAATTACACCGCTTACGTTACCCCAAGCGCCGACAAGATCGCCGCGTTGAGAGTGAAGTGAGGGCGTGTGTGAGATGCGAGGGGGAGTAAAACTTTTTTAGAAAAAAGTTTTACCCCCCCTCCCGCTCCCCCTCCTTTCAAAAAACTTTAAAGTAGGGGACATAGCTTATGGTGGATCATGCTTGCTTGGGGTAAGCGTTGGGCTATCAGCATAACAAAACACCCCTATCCTCTTCAAAAGTTTTTTGGAGAGGATAGGGGTGTAGGGGGAAGGAGAACCTTTTTTCTAAAAAAGGTTCTCCTTCCCCCTACAATTACTATTATTATACTCTTATTCCTGATCCACAAACACTTTCTTCACTGCCTCGAGGTAACCGTAGCCATAGAGGTTATCGGGCTGGAGATAGCTTGTTTCCGTCCACTCGTTCCAGGAGTTAACTACAACGAGGGGTGCGGGAAGATCATGCGTATCGATATATTCCTTTGCCTGACGCATAGCGCGTTCTATCTTATCGGGAGTTGCGCCGGTGGTCACGTCATCTCTGTAGTGACGGTAACGGGGGTTGGTATCCCAACCGAGAGTTACGTGCGGGAAGTAGGTGAGTCTCTTCTGATCGTCCATCCACTGATACTGCTCAGCCTGAACGCGAATGACCTCCTCATAATCCCAATTCATATAGTACTGGTCTCTCATCTGATAGTGAGTCGTGCTGTCAAAGCCGAGAAGGTCGTAAAGATTTCCAACCTCGGCGGGCACGAGCTTGCCGTCGTTTACGAAGAGAGACTTCATAAGGGCTGTCGCCTGAATGTGAAGTCCGGGGAAGCCTGCCTTGACGGTCTCCTCACGGAAATAGTCAAGCGCGCGGCGAGCGTTTTCCCAACCGCCGATACCCTCGACAAAGTGTTTTACGGTGTATATCATAAACACGGGCTTGCCGTCTATCTTATAGTAAGAGGGATGCTTGAAATAGCCGATCCAGCGGTCAACAAGTCTCTTGAACTTCTCAAAGTCAGCCGCGCCAGACCATATCATCTCGCTGCCCATTTCGCTTGAAAGATCAACGTTCCACATATGATTTGCGTGGTGGTTTGCCCACATTATGTAGAATTTTACAAGGTCGTTGTTTCTCGCCTTGAGGTAGCCGTCGTTGAGGCAGTTTTCAAGGAAAGGACGGTCGTCATACCAGTACCAGTCGTAGATAAATACGTTAACACCGTGGTCGTATGCCGCCTGTATCTCCATTTCCATAACGTAGGGGTCAGCCTCATTTACGTATCCCCAAACGGGCTGTCTGTCCCACTTGTAGTCAAGGGGCTTTTCTGAGGAATTCTTCTTTGCGTTCTTGACGGTCTGCCACTCACCGTAGCCCTCGGGCCAGAACATTCTCGAGCGCTTTTCGTCGCCTGTATAAGCGGGCCAAATATATGCCGCAACGTCGTAATGCTTTTTCATATCAAATATCCTTTCGCACTTGTTTTATATCAGGAGCCTATATGGAAATTATACAACCACTTTACTCAAATGTCAATGAGTATGCGCTTTTTTATATAGATTTAAAATAAGATTTTCCTATGTCCGCGTCCGCTTTTTCTTTTGGCAAAAGAGGCGCAAAAGAAAAAGCTTGGCAAAAAGAAAAGCGCCGTGTTCGTGGAGCTGTGCGCTCCACACCGCACCAAAGGGGCTTTTTTAAAAAAGCCCCTTTGGAAACCGAAAAATATTGGCAAAGGCACGCTAAAGCGGGGTGTCGGCTTGTTGCAAACAACGGGAAGCTTGCTTTCAAAAAGCTCCTCTCTCCCGCTGCCATATTCTTTACTCTACCTCGACAACGCCGCCTTCTTTGACGGTGATCTTCATGCCGTCCTTGACGTAAGCGAGGAACTCGTCGCCGAGAGAATCGACAACGGGCATAGAAACTCCGTCAACCCAAACGTCAGCAAGCACTGCGCCTGCCGCCGCGAGAGAGTCGATGGGGTTTGCAAAGAGCATACAAGCGGGGTTCTTCTTCATCGCGCAAGCGCAGTAAAGAACAAGTCCACCTGTAGTTGAGCCGATAGTCTGAGGCAAGCAGAGAGCCTTGTTTATAAGGGGCTTGCCGTGAAGCTCTGCGTTATTCTGGTCGCCGCACTTTACTTCCTTGTCTCCGAACTGGAGCGCCATCTGGAAGGATGCGAGCGTGTTAAATCCCTGAGTGGTGACAACTGCCTCTGCGGATACCTCACCGGGGGTTACAACTCTACCTTTGAATACCTTCATTTTCATTTACCTCCCTTTGTGATCTTCTCAAGAATCTCGCCATCTGTGTAATATCTCGCGCTTGTGTATGTGCGGAGCTTATTGGAGGAGGTGATGACGGGCATCTTCTTGCAGAGCGGGTTGTTCATATACATAAGCGGGCAGATGTAGGACGTGATAACGCCTGTTGCCTTAAGTCTTGCGGCATACTCTGTAGCGTTGAACGCCTCGAGCACGCCGGGGGCTGCGGTGAGTACGGTGGGAATGCACACCTTTTTCTTGCCGCATGCCTTGAGGGCTGCCTCGATATTGTCTGTCCAGTCCTTAAGCTGCTGGAGAGAGAGGTGAGGACAACCGACAAAGCAGAGCTTGGGGGTAGCATCGAGGTTCTTCCACATAACGGGGTATTCGCGCTGAACTCTCTCGAGCTCGGCATCGTCTATAACGTAGACCTGCGCGCCCTCTGCGATGAGAGCCTCGCCCTGCTTTTTAGCCTCGCGACTGAGGTTTGCGATATGGTAAAGACCAACCGCTCCGTTAGATGCGGTAGCCGCGCCAAAGTCCTTGAGGTAAGCGCAAGCGGCGTCTGTAAGCTCGTCGCCTATCCACTTGTTAAGACCCTCAACGTAGGGAACGTCCTCCATTACCTTCATACCTATCGCAGGGCCGAGGAGCTGTGCCTCGGGACGCTTTGTCGTTTCTACCTTGACTACCCAAGTAGCCTTTCTGCCCTCGTCTGTGAGCAGGCCAAAATAGGGAACATAGCCAACGATAGAGCCCATAATATCGATGATACCCGAGTTTCTGTTACATCTTGCGCCGAGGACAGAGTTTGCGTAAACGACGGCACTCGATTCTGCCCAGGAGAGAACGTCTCCCTCTTTGGGCTTGTTGCCGGCCTCGTCCATATAGCAGGTACAGCTGAAGGCGTCGTTGTTCATAAGACCGAGCTTTTCGAGCTGCTTTTCATAAAACTCCTGCTTTGTGTACATGAACTTGTTGAAAACGAAATTCTGGAGGAAATTTGCGGGTACGTTTTTGTCTATGGGACGGGGGTCAACCGAGAATTTCTGTCCGGAGGCTACTCCTGTGTCGAGAAGCTGCTGCATAAGGTCATATACGGGGGACATTACCTTAAGACCGAAGGAGGTTACAAGGTGGTTGTAGTCGGATGTGATGGGAACGAGCTTTTCAGCACCGAACGCGTCTCCGTACATAACGAGGGTCTTCATTACCTTTGCAAGCGTCTCGCCTTTTTCTCCGTCGAGTATCGCCTGCTGTTCTTTTGTAAGTATCATATCAAAGCCCTTTCTTTAGTTAGATTTTCATTGCTACGTCCCACGCGCCCCAGATAACGGTGCGGAGGTTGCCGACCTTTGCGGCATCACCTATTACGTGAAGGTGCGCGCTCTTCTTTGCGATAGGAGCGGGGTTGTATCCGACAGAGAGGATAACAGAGTCACACTCAACGTTGAATACCTCGCCGCCCTTTGAGAGCTTGACGTATCCGTCGCATATCTCGGAGAGTGAGGTCTCAAGGTGAACCGGAACTCCGTTTGTCTTGAAGAAGTCACGCAGATAGCTTGTGTTTGCAAGGCAGATGCCGGGAGTTGTGATAAGGTCGTCCTGCATCTCAACGATAGTGGGCTTCTTGCCCTCAAGGTAGAGCTCGTAAGCGATCTCACAGCCTGTAAGTCCGCCGCCGATAACGACAACTCTCTCTCCAACCTCGCGCTTGCCAAGGAGGAAGTCGACCGCCTCAATAGCGTTGACCGCTCCCTTGACGGGTATTTTCCTTGCAACAGCACCGGTTGCCACGATGATCTCGTCGGCATCAAGTGTAGTTACGTCGGTTATTTCTGTATTGAGCTTGACCTCGATCGGCCACTTTGTGATCTCGCGGTTGTACCAAGCGATAAGATCTCTGTCCTTTTCCTTGAAGGAGGGAGCAGCCGCAGCTATAAATACGCCGCCGAGCTTGTCGGTCTTTTCGTAAAGAGTTACAGTATGACCGCGTCTTGCACAGAGTATTGCCGCTTCCATACCGCCGATACCGCCACCGATAACAGCGACCTTTTTGGCCTTCTTTGCAGGCTTTACGCTGTATTTCTTAGACTGCATCGTCTCGGGGTTGAGCGCGCAGCGAGCAAGCCCCATGGTGTCACTCAGATCCTGAGTGTTTGCATGTCCCTTAGAGGAGGAGAAGTTAAAGCATCCCGCGTGGCAGCAGATACAGGGCTTGATGTCCTCAAGTCTGTCCTCGATGAGCTTTGTGATCCACTCGGGGTCGGTGAGGAACTGCCTTGCAACTCCAACGCCGTCTATCTTGCCGTCAGCCACCGCCTGAGCGCCGACCTCGGCATCCATTCTACCCGCGCAAACGACGGGAATGTCAACGAACTTCTTTATGTGGGCAACGTCCTCAAGGTTGCAGTTCTCGGGCATGTACATCGGGGGATGAGCCCAGTACCAGGAGTCGTATGTACCGTTGTCCGCGTTGAGCATATCGTAGCCTGCGTCCTGAAGATACTTTGCAGCTCTCTCGGATTCCTCCATGTTACGGCCAACCTCAACGTAGTCCTCGCCGGGCATAGCGCCCTCGCAAAAGCCCTTCATCTTGGATTCTACCGAGTAACGAAGAGATACGGGGAAGTCCTCACCGCACGCTTCCTTGGTAGCCTTTACTACCTCTGCCGCAAAGCGGTATCTGTTCTCAAAGCTTCCGCCGTACTCGTCGGTACGCTTGTTGAAGAACTCGATAGCGAACTGGTCAAGCAGATATCCCTCGTGAACCGCGTGTACCTCAACACCGTCAACGCCCGCATCCTTACAGAGCTTTGCGGTCTTTGCAAATGCCTCGATTATCTCGTGGATCTGCTCCTTTGTCATCTCGGGGCATTCGATATCGGGTGCCCAGCGAGCAGGCTGAGGAGAGGGGCACGCAAGCTCGTGGCTTGTGTCAAGCACGGGCTTGATAAGTGCTCTTGTGAATTTATTTTTGTGAAGGGGAGCGACGAGCTCGGTTATTGCCCAGGAGCGTCCCATTCCTGCTGTGAGCTGAACGAAGAGCTTTGCTCCGGTCTTATGTATCTCGTCCATAAAGGGCTTCAGTTCTTCAAACATTTTGGGGTTCTGCCAGAGCCACTTGCCCCAGAAGGTATTGCGGAGGGGTGCGATGCCGGGGATAATGAGACCTACGTTATTTTTTGCTCTCTCAAGGAAGAGCTTTGCCGCTTCCTTGTCAAAATGAGAGCCTCCGAGCTCAAACCAACCGAAAAGCGATGTGCCGCCCATAGGACACATAACTATACGGTTTTTGATCTCTACGTCACGGATCTTCCAAGGCGTAAATAACGCCTCGTACTTCTTGTCAATTTCCTTCATTTCGATCTTCCTTTCGTTTTGAATATTTTATATTTGATTTAATACCCATCTCTTTAATTCTATCACCAAAAAGTTGAGATGTCAACAATTTTGCCAAATTACACCGCGTAGAGGATATGAAGATTTCTCACAGCGCCGTCAGAGATCTTGTCGTTGACGGAATATGCGTGCGATTCGATGTCCTCGCAGGTAGCGGCAGTGATCCCCTCACGGCGAAGCTCGGATATCACACGAAGGCAGATATCCTCTATTAGGCTCTGCTTTTTGCGAGACTCCTCGCCGTTGCCGCTCGATATAAGATACTCGAGGGGAGAGTATATCTCGGAGAGGATGTCGAGCGCGGAGAGTGCGCGGAATGTCCATTTGTAGTAGGGAACGTAGCGGCGGTTTATGAGAAACACCACGTTCATCGCCGCCTTTGTAAACTCTACCGCCGCAAGCTGTGCCGCAGCACCCTCACCTCGCGCGATGCAACGCGGGTAGTTATACTGCCCCGCCTGTCCCATCACGAGAAGATTTCCCGCGAGCTTTTTGAGGCGGACATCGTCGGGCATATAGGAGAGGCGAGCGCGGATAGCGCTTACCTCACCGAGTCCGTCATAGAATATCTTGCCGTTTGTCGCCTCGGCAAGCGACTGCTCGGGCAGGAAAAACCAGTCGCGAAGCGACAGGCTTCCGTCGGGTGTGCCCGCCTTGTTTTCAAAAAAGTCAGCCGTTCTCATAACTCCGTGGCGGTTGCCGCCGACGGGGGAGAGAGGCGTTCTCTTGTATCCCATAAACTCGCGTGGGAGCTTTGAATAGGCGCGCTCAAGAGAGAACTCCGCCTTGCGGTCAAGGAGAGATTCGTCGGGCAAAAATATGCAAAAGCCCGGCTCAAAATCGTGGTCGCGTGAGACCTCGTCATCATAGCCGAAGCACTCTGAACCCGCGCCCGCAAGTCCTACCGCGATAAGCGGCAAAAGCTCGGGGAAGCGTTCCTTCAGCATCGGCTCGCCGCATTCCTTATAAAATTTTTCCGAAAGCTCAAGACCTTTCATCTCTCGTATATCCTCCTCGCGCGCTCCTTCAGAGTATTCTCGTAGAAGAATCTGCCGTAATACCCAAAGACCGAGGCGCATTTTTCACACACGAAGGCATAATATCCGTCACGCTTTTCATGGGCTTCAAGGAGCGCTTCGGCATCGTCAAGATATTTTTGTATCTCTTCGTCCGCATCAAGCAGACCAAGCTCGGCCTCCGCCGCGCTCGCCATATTGAGGTAGGTTATCGCGACCTCAAGGTCGCCACCCTCCGAGTGTTTCATAACCGATATCGCGCGCTCGTAGAGGGATTTTGCCTCAGAGTAGCGAGCAAGGTCAACCAGGGCGAGAGCCATATTGTTGTAGAGACCGCCCAGGCGGGAATCGTCAGGGTCGAGCTCGCGCTCGTATATCGTTTTTGCGCGCTCAAAGAGGGGGATAGCTTCGGCAGCTCTGCCGAATGCCTTGTGGACTGTTGCGGCATTGAGAAATGTCGTTGCCGAGCCGACCTGCTCGCCAATGCCGAGCTCCTCTATCTTTCCAAGCGCCGCGTTTACGCATTCAAAGGCGTCTGCCTCTCTGCCGAGCTTTCGGTAAAGACCCATGAGCTCGTTTCGGATAAGCAGCTCTGTGCGACCGTCGCACGCGCCGCTCGACTCGGCAAGCCAGTAAAGAAGGTGTCGCTCTGCCGCGGCATAGTCGTTTTTGCCGAGCAGCTCGTCAAGGCGCTCAAGTATCCTCGATATAGAAATGCATCCGTTTGCCATATATTGTCCTTTTTAACCTTTCGTTTCGTTAAATGGGGGAGATCTTTATTATATAAACATTATATCACAGTTTTTCACCGCCCGCAAGGATAGGTTTTGCAGAAAAGTAAAAACCCTTCTCCCGCGGGAGAAGGGTTTGGAAATCTTTTGAACGGCGCAAGTGTAGAATAGGTAAAAGAAAAAGGGATGCCAAAGTAAATCCAAAAGAAATGCTGATTTGGAGCAAATATGTAAGTTTAGTCTAAGCTGTGATCTTCGAATACGCCTGACTATCTTTTTTTCTGAAAAATCCTTTTTATAACATTTCAGCAACATTTCCCAAACAAAACTCAAAAATCGATATCGTAAAATATAGTCACAAAATCAAAAAAGACACAGAGAGGTATTTTATTATGAACAAGAACGATCAGCAGTTTATGGCGCAGAAGATCCGCACGCAGTATATGGAAAAGCAGTCTACCGAGCTTGATGCGCTCCGTGAGCTCGATGCTAAAGTGAAGCGTCCTGCAAATATTTTCGGATACGTGTTCGGTAGTATTTCCGCAATCGTTATGGGTTCGGGTATGAGTCTTGTAATGACAGACATTGGCGCGACTATTGGAATGGATAGCGCAATGGTTCCCGGAATTGCAATCGGCGTTGTAGGTCTCGGCATGGCGCTTCTTACTTATCCTATGTATAAGGGTATTCTTAATTCGCGCAAGAAAAAGTACGGAGCTGAGATCCTTACACTCAGTGATAAAATTATAAATAAGTAAATCAAAAAAGGAGAAGAAACAAAAGGGAAAAAGGCGTTTTTCGAAAAAGCTCTTGACTTCGTGTTGAAAATGTGATAATATAGTATCAATAACTATATAAAAACGTGCAAACAACAGAGGTGTTCTCTTATGACAAAACTCATAGCTTCTCGACAGAAGGAAATCCCCGTCTTTTTTTCCACAGACGACAATTATATCCCTTATCTTGACGTTGCAATTACGTCGCTGATTGAAAATGCATCGACAGCATATCAGTATAGAATTATCATTTTAAACACGGGACCCTCATCCGACGGAATAGCAAAGATCAAACAAAATGAGCGTCCCGGATTCATCATTGATTTTATTGATATTTCCAAGAATGTGGAGAATATCAAATCACGCTTTAAGAACGTATATCACTTCTCGGTCGTTACCTATTATCGATTGTTTATTGCCTCGCTTTTTCCGCAATATGATAAGATCCTATATCTCGATTGCGATCTCGTGGTGCTCGGAGACATTTCTGAGCTGTACCATATTGATCTTGGAGAAAACATTTTGGGAGCTGCGCCCGAGCAGTTCGTTAGAAGCACAGAAAAATTTCGCCGTTATGCCAAAGAAGCGTTGGGACTTGATCCCGACCGATACGTCAACGCAGGTGTTCTGGTGATCAATCTGGCAGAGTTCCGAAAAAATAAAATTGAAGAACAGTTCGTGCATTTGATCACGGAATACGATTTTGATCTTTTAGATCCCGATCAGGCATATCTGAATTATTTATGTTGTAACAAAATCTATGAGATTGCTAACGGTTGGAATAAAGAACCGATGGACTTCCCGTGTAACGGAAAGAAGAATATAGTTCACTACGCGCTTTATAAAAAGCCGTGGCAGTACGACGACGTGATGGACGGAGAATATTTTTGGCAATACGCGGAGAGATCTCCTTTTTATACGGAAATTTTGCAACGGAAGGCGTCGTTTGGCGATGAGGAACGAGCACAGAAGGAAGCCGCCGCAAGCGAAATTTTGGTGCATGCCGATAAGATCGTTGCCTCTGAGGAAACGTTCTTGAAAAAGCTGATAAATCGTTGAAGGTGTGATATGGAAAAATCTGCTCATAAATTAGAATTGCTTCGAAGGATCGAGGAATTGGAAAAGAAAGAGCTTTGGCATCTTGACGTAGAGGACGATCCCGAAACCTATCCGCTGATGCCGAACAAGGTAGATTATCTGAATGAAAAGCTGTCAAGTAAAATCAAAAACAAAATCGCCAATATTGCAGGCACGCGATTCTTTGATAAAATGATCGCCAACCGTCAGCTTATCATTAAAGAGGTGAGAGGAATTGAGAATTTCACCGCGGTTCAGGGAGGAAAGATAGTTACGTGCAATCATTTCAGCGTATGCGATAATTATGCCGTTTGGATAGCACTTCGTGATCATATGAACGGAAAAATGCTTTACAAAGTCATTAGAGAAGGGAATTATACAAATCCTCCAAAACCGTTCGGGTTGTTTATGCGACATTGCAATACGCTTCCGCTTTCAAGCCAACCTGCAACCATGAAAAAATTTCTGCAAGCTGTTAAAACGCTTCTTGGTCGCGGAGAAACGATACTGATCTATCCCGAGCAGAGTATGTGGTGGAACTATCGCAAGCCCAAGCCGATGCAAGACGGTGCCTTCGCGATGGCGGTGCGGAACAAGACTCCTATCGTGCCAATTTTTATAACAATGGAAGATAGCGATATTCTTGACGGCGACGGCTTTTTCGTGCAGGAATATACGATTCATATTCTACCTGCCATATATCCCGATACAACGCTCTCGAGTGCAGACGCGAAGAAAGAAATGAGAAAGGCGAATTACGAGCCGTGGGTAAAGGTCTACGAGGACTTTTATAAAAAACCTCTCGTTTACGGTGAGTGATGAAACTTTATCTTGGGGTTATATGCATCGCCATGCTCGTTATCTCGGTATTCAACATTCTGTTTGAAACAGCGACGTGGTATTATATAATTATAGCGGTCATTTGGTGTACCGCGCTTCAATTTGCTTTGGATGGTCTGATTGCGATCGCAATCAATAAAATGCCGGATCGATGGTTTGGAGTAAGCAATAGGCTCTATCATGTAACGCAGAAAGAAAAAGCCCTATACAAAAAACTAAAGGTTAGACTTTGGAAGGATAAGATATGGGAGCTTGGCGGACTTGGCGGTTTTAGCAAAAAGAAACTAAAAGAGCCCGATAATCCGAAATATATTGAAAAATTTATTATTGAATGCAACAAGGGGGTTCTGACACATCGTCTATCCTATCCTATTGGCTTTTTGGCCATGCTCACGTTGTCTCCCACCTGTGCCTTCACAATAGCATTTCCGGTTGCCATCGTTAATTTGTTTTTGAACATTCTGCCTACGATGGCGCTTCGCTATAATACGCCAATGCTAAAAGCAATACTTGCACGAATGGAACGAAAAGACAAGAGCAAAATCAAAAACTAACGTTTAGAAAAGGCAACGCTGTTTTCAGCGTTGCCTTTTCTAAATCTAACACTTTTTTGCAATTATGTTGTTCAAATCAGGACGAAAAAATGATAAAATATAGTCAGGATTTTTTCTAAAAAGAGAAAAATACAAACAAAACTTTAACATTTATATGGTACAATAGGGGTGTATAAGTGAAAATATGCTCCCCGGAGGATAAAATATGTTCAAAATTTTAATTGTGGAGGACGACAGAGATCTGAACCGTTCCGTATGTTCTTTTCTGAATAACTCGGGATACGAAGCGGTCGGTTGCCCCAGCGCGGAGAGCGCATATGACGAGATGTATAAGACCACCTTCGACCTTATCGTGTCGGATATAATGATGCCGAACATTGACGGCTTTGAGTTTGCCAAGACCGTGCGTTCCCTCAACAACGATATTCCGATCTTGTTTATGACCGCCCGTGATGATTTTGCGTCCAAGCAGAGAGGATACCGCATCGGTATTGACGATTACATGACCAAGCCCATTGACCTTGACGAGCTGTTTCTCAGAATCGGCGCACTTCTTCGCCGTTCCAAGATAGCCTCTGCCCGTCGCCTTGAGGTTGGCGATTTCGTGATGGATGCCGATGAGCGTACCGCAACCCTTGACGGTGAGGAGATCTCCCTCACGGCAAGAGAGTTTGACCTTCTTTACAAGCTCCTCTCCTATCCGAAAAAGACCTTCACTCGCACACAGCTTATGGACGAGTTTTGGGACGTGGACACGCAGACAAGCACACGCACGGTCGACGTGTATATGACCAAGCTCCGCGCCAAGCTCGCAAAGTGCGATTCCTTTGAAATACAGACCGTTCACGGTCTTGGCTACAAGGCGGTGATCAAATGAAAAAGACAAAGTTTCGATACATCCTTCGGGAGTTCAGCAGTTTTCTGTTGTTCTTTCTGATGGTGGGATTTGTGGTTTCGTGCTGTATGATACTGTTTTTGAACGTGTTAGCGGACACGATGGGGCTTGTGTTTACCTCGGATAATATCACAGCTGCAGCCAAGATCACCTTTCTGAATGTTTTGATCATTACCGTCATTTTCAAAACGATCGATCACGTTCGCCGTAAAATCATGGTGGATAAACCCGTAAAATTGATTACGGATGCAGCCGAGAAAATCATGAACGGCGATTTCTCTGTCCGTGTTAAGTCGATGAATGGAGCAGGTATGGAGGGCTTCAATCAGGTTGGCGAAGCCATCAATTCTATGGCATCGGAGCTTGCGGGAGTGGAAACGCTCCGCACCGATTTTATTGCCAACGTATCCCACGAGATGAAAACGCCCCTTGCCGTGATGCAGAACTACGGAACACTTCTCGGGGCTCCCGGTCTGCCCGAAGAAAAGCGTATAGAATACGCAAAGGCAATCACCGATGCTTCACGCCGTCTTGCCGATATGATGACGAATATTCTCAAGCTCAACCGTCTTGAAAATCAGCAGATCTATCCGCAGATCGAAAAATATGACCTCGGAGAGCAGCTTTGTGAGAGCCTTTTGCAGTATGAAAGCACGTGGGAGCGAAAGAATATCGAAATCGAAACCGATATTGCGGAGAGTGTGATGCTATCCGCTGATGCGGAGCTTCTCTCGCTCGTGTGGAACAACCTTTTCTCTAATGCCTTTAAATTCACCGAGAACGGTGGAAAGGTTACTCTCACGCTTACGGCAGATGAAGAATACGCTACCGTAAAAATTGCCGACACGGGATGCGGAATGAGTGCAGACGTTGGCGCACATATCTTTGAAAAGTTTTATCAAGGCGACACCTCGCATGCAACGGGGGGCAACGGTCTTGGACTTGCGCTCGTGAAGCGCGTGGTTGACATTTTAGAGGGTGAGATCGGTGTAGAGAGTGCCGTTGGTGTTGGAACGACCTTTACGGTCAAGATCAGGAGGGCTGAAAATGGATTGGAAGAAGCTCGGTAAAGCTCTACTGTTTCCGCATATCGCAATAATGATCCTTCTTCTTCCCGTAGCAACCGTTCTGCTTGTCGCCTCAATGGTGTTTGTCGGAACGGAGTCGGTCATTGCCATCATATCCTACGTTCTTGCAGCTTATACCTTAACGGTGTGGTGCTTCAAGATTCCATATTTGATCAAGTATTTTAAGACCTTTAAGGATGAAAACAAATATGCAAGAAGATGGCAAGACGATACTCGCCTGCGCGTAAACGTATCGCTCTACGGCTCTCTTGCGTGGAACGCATTGTACGGACTTTTTCAGTTGTGGCTTGGTTTTTATCACCACACCTTTTGGTTCTACTCACTCGGCGCGTACTATATCTGCCTCGGCGTGATGCGATTCTTCCTACTTTTGCACACAAGAAAGTACGCCCCCGGCGAGAAAATGCAGACCGAGCTTGTGAAATACCGCGCTTGCGGATGGGTATTCCTTCTGATGAACCTCGCGCTTGCGTTGATCATCTTCTTTATGGTCTACTGGAACAGAACCTTCGAGCATCATATGATCACGGCGATCGCGATGGCGGCTTACACCTTTACGGCACTAACTACCGCGATCGTCAATGTCATAAGATATAGAAAGTATAACAGTCCCGTATTTTCTGCGTCAAAAGCGATCAGCTTGGCGTCGGCACTCGTGTCAATGCTGACTCTTGAATCCACAATGCTCACGACCTTTAGCGACGGAACGATGACGGCGGTAGAACAGAAGTGGATGCTCGGTGCAACGGGTGGAGCGATCTCGATTCTCATCGTTGCCACGGCAATTTATATGATCGCGGTTGGAACAAAGAAACTGGGACAATTAAAATCAGAGGTTGAAAATGGAAAACAATAACGAAAATAACGGCTTTCAGTACACCTACTCCGCAAAAGAGCAGGCAGAGCTGAAACGCATCCGTGATAAATATACTGCCCCGACAGAAGTCGAGGACAAAATGGCACGCCTCTACCGACTTGATGCAAGCGTTACACATACGGCGCAGGTGGTAGCACTCGTGTTCGGTATCATAGGCGCGCTTGTTCTCGGCTTTGGAATGAGCCTTTGTATGACCGATCTTGGAGAAATCCTCGGTCCATACAGAGATATGGCTATGGTCATTGGCATTATCATCGGCATCGTTGGCGGTGTGCTCGCAAGCCTCGCCTATCCCATCTACAATGCCATTGTTAAAGCAAAACGCAAGAAGCTCGCGCCCGAGATCATTCGTCTTACCGACGAGCTTATGAAATAAGGTGCGAGTAATAAAGAAAAATCCGAACCTCACCATCGTGTGATGAGGTTCGGATTTTTGCTGTCGCCACCCGATATTTGGGTGCCGACACTGTCGGCTGGTGCGGGTAACAGGGGTCGAACCTGCACGAATTAACACAAGATCCTAAATCTTGCGCGTCTGCCAATTCCGCCATACCCGCGAATGAAATGAAATTAGCGTGGTAATTTGTGCTCTGCACAAAGATACCCGAGTGTTGTTTAAACACTCGTATATGATAGCATAAAAGTCGGGACTTGTCAAGTGCGTTTTTGGTAGGGATCGTAGAGTTGTCGTGTACCCTGTAGGGTGGGGCTTGCTCCGAAGATAAGGCGAAAGGTTATATCATATCCTGCATCGGCAAAGAAAGTCCGTCAATGAGGTTTTGGAAGGTGCTATCAAAATTCAGGTCTATTATCGCGCGCTCGATGTGGATCACGCGCAAAGAGGCATAGTTATAAGTTGAGATAGGGCGATCAAGCGCATCGTCGGAGTGCGCGCAGACAAGGATATCGTTATCTGTTATCTCGCTGATTATGAGCGAGTGATAAAACTGACCCTCTGCGTTCTGAAGCTGTATCACGTCTCCGATCTCTATATCCGCCGCGTCTCTCACGTCAAATCCGCGAGGACCTGTGCCGCCGTTGGCGGCGACGAATTCGGGCGCGCCCGTGATGAAATTAAAGAACTCGTCAACCCCCGCCCACGCGGGTGCGCGGTCAGATGAGGTTATGTAATACCACCCGAAGGTCTCTGTGTAATTCATCACTCCGCACCCCGCGAAAACGCACTGCGACACAAAGCTGGTACAGTCTCCGCCTCTGCCTGTAAAGTCGAGGAAAAGAGGGTTGCGCGAGAGCGCCCAGCGTCTTGCGTATTCAAGCGCGCGGTCTCTGTTATAGGGTATATCGATAAGCATATCAAAACTCCTCCCGAAAGTATATCTAATTTAAAATATATGCGGCATTTTGCAATAATGATTATTGCGCGGGGGCGAATTTTGTGGTAAAATATTTTTGTAGATATAGGAGGTGTGAAAATGATAAAGATCTTTCACATGGGAGACGTGCATCTCGACAGCGCGTTTCACCGCTTTCCAAAGGATAAAAGAGTAAAGCTCCGCGCACATCAGCGCGAGCTGTTTTTGAAAATGATAGACCACGTAAAGCGTGGAGGATATGATATGCTGCTCATCGCCGGCGACCTTTTTGACGGAATAGACGTCTCGGTCGAGTGTGAGGAGTGTGTTATTTCTGCGCTTTCCAACCTCGCTTGTCCCGTAATTATCTCCCCGGGAAATCACGACCCATATGAGCTTATCCCCACCTACAGAAAGCAAAAGCTTTCTGAGAACGTTTACGTTTTCTCCTCCGCTGATCCGCAGGTGTTTGAATTCCCCGAGATAGGCGTTCAGGTGTGCGGCTATGCGTTTGTGCGCTCAAACGAGATAAATTACGATCCGCTTGCGGGCTTTATTCCCCCCGCGTTTGACGGTGTCCGCATTCTTTGCGCTCACGGCGAGCTTGGTGTCAGCGGTTCGAAATTTGCCCCTCTTTACGAGGCGGAGATAGCTGCCGAGGGATTTAAATATGCGGCACTCGGTCACGTTCACACCCCGTCGGTGGTGGAAAAGGACGGCACGGTCATCGCGTACTGCGGTGTTAGTGAGGGCAGAGGCTTTGACGAGGGCGGCATAGGAGGAGCGCTCTCTGTGACGGTAGACGGTGACAGAGTGACCACCGAGCGTGTTGAATTCGGCGAGTACGAATACAAGGCGATCTCTCTTGACGTCAGCGACCTCTCTGACGAGAGAGAGCTTTTGTGTGCGGTAGCATCGCATATCGCGGACATAGAGAGAAAGGATAAGACGGCACTGAGGATCGAGCTTTCGGGCGAGGCTGATATGTCACTTGAGATAAACTGCGAGGAGATCTCTGCGGCGCTCATGGGCGAGCTTTTCTATCTTGAGATAAAGGACAAGACCTACCCGAGAATAGACACGTCGGCGCTCTCACTTGACAGTACGCTTCGCGGCGAGATTTACAGAGTGCTTGGCACGGCGCTTGAATCCGACTCTCCCGAGGAGAGAAAAAAGGCGGCAGAGGCGCTGAGGATCGCGCTGCTTGCGGTTGAGGGAAGGGAGATAAGCTGATGGATATGAAGATAAATTCTCTTAACATAACCGAGTTTGGCGGCCTTTCGGATTTCTCACTTGATTTTTCAGGAGGGCTCAACATAATCCGAGGTGACAACGAAAGCGGAAAGAGTACTGTGCTTCTTTTTGTGATGTATATGCTCTACGGTCTCCCGAGGAGCTCTAAAAAGGGTACGCCCGGCGCGTATGATAAGGAGCGTTCGCTCTCGCGTCGTTCAGGTAAGGCGCAGGGAAGTATGGAGATCGAGTGCGACGGCAAAAGATTTCGCATAGAGAGATCTAACTTAAAGCGCGGAAGAAACTCTGAGGTGACGGTGACGGATCTCGCTACGGGCGAGCGTGTGTTTGCGGGAGAAGAGCCCGGAGAGGCGCTCCTCGGTGTGTCCCGCGAGACCTTTGAAAGCTGTCTTTGGTGCGCGCAGTCGCGCAGCTTTGTGATAAGCTCGGAGGGCGTTCGCGATACGCTTGCAAATCTTTCGCTCACAGCTGACGAGAGTGTAAACGGAGACCGTGTGCTTCGTCAGATACGCGAGGAGAAAAAGAGATACAAGTATGAAAAAGGACAAGGGGGGCTTATCTTTGAGGCCGACCTCAAGGTCCGCACAGCAAGAGAGAGAATAGCGGTGATAGATGCCGCGATGGTCCGCTGTGAGCGGCACAGAGACGAGGCGGAGCGCACAGAAGCGGAGCTTGCTTTGGCAGAGGAGAGGGTCAGAAAATACGACCTTGCCCGCAGAGCCGAGGCGAAGATATCAACCATCGAGCGCTTTGACAGACTCGCAAAGCTCAGAGGTGAGATCGAGGAGCTGAAAAACAGAAGATCGGTGCTCACCGAGAAATATTCGGTGGCAAAATATGGACCTACAGCAGAGACTCTTTACACACTGAAAAATCTTCGCACGGCGCTCGCAAAGCGTCGCGAGGATCTCGAATACGCGAGCGCGGGTGTTCAGCCCACCTCAAAGGTTGACACGGCGGCTATCGAGATCGCTGACAAGATAGCCGAGAGTGAGGGAGAGGGTGGATCTATCTCTCGTATCAAGGGTGCTTTCGAGAAGGCGAAAAAGCAAAAAATAGGCGCTGTCGCGCTTCTCGTTTGCGCGATAATGCTCTTTCTTGGCGGCGCGTTGGTGTCCGCACTCGGATTTGCGTTTGGCGGTGTGCTTGCGGTAATAGCGGTGCTCTGCTACTTCAAGGGGGTGCGCGCGGCAAAGGAAGTAAGTCGCGAGCTTGAGGCGCTCGGCACGGATAAGGACAGTTACGAGAGCTTTATAAGAGATGCTTTCGCGCAGAGAAAGATATATGCCGCAGAGCGAGAGATTTGTCGCGCGGCAGAGGAGAGACGCTCGTCTGCGGAGCGCCTTGTGAGTGAGGCGGAAGCTGAACTCTGCGAGTTCTTTTCGGGCTTTGGGCTTGAATATAGCAAGGAAACGGCAGACGCGTTCTCACGCGAAGTGGCGGCATATCTTACAGAGCGAGAGAGTATCCTTCGCGAGCTTTCCGTAAAGGAGGGTATCGAAGCGCAGGAGACAAAGGCGCTCGAGCGTTATGACGAGGCGGAGCTTCGCCGCGATATGCCCGTCGAAGAGGAGAGATCAAATCTCAGATTTGCGAACGCGGAGGAGGAATTCCGCAGTGCGACGCTTGAATATAACGAGCTTCAGACAAAACTCCTTGGACTTCGCGCAAGAATTGCGGCAGAGGGATCTGACGCGGACACGAGAGCGGATGCGGTGGCAGTCCTTGAGGCGGCAAAGGCAGAGCGCGAGGCTTATCGAGAGAGGTTCGAGGCGCTCTCGCTCGCGTATGACGCGGTGGCAGAGGCATATGACAATATGCGCCGCAACTTCGCGCCAAAGATAAGAGAGCGCGCGGGGGCATACCTCTCTGACATCAGTGAGGGCAGATACAAAAAGGTGATGCTTGCGGAGGATATGTCGGTAAGCATTGAGGATATCGGTGAGGAGGTCTCGGTGGGAACGCTGAGCTCAGGCACGGCAGACGCTGTGTATATGGCGCTCAGAATGGCGCTCATTGAGAAGATATTTGAGGGCAGTGTGCCGCTCTTCCTTGACGAGAGCCTTTCCCAGCTTGACGACGGCAGGGCAAAAAATATGCTCCGTATGATAGACAGATTTGTCGGTGGCGGATCGCAGTGCCTGCTCTTTAGCTGTCACACCCGTGAGGAGAAGCTTTGCGAGGATATCGGCATTGATTTCTCAAAAATAGAAATGCCGAGTCGTAAAAGATAAAAGAAAAAGCGAAAGAGCTGACCGAGAGGTCAGCTCTTTTTTGCCTTAAAATTACATAAAAACCTCATTTTTTACAAGCACGCTTTACCCTACACGCCCCACATCTCAAAAATTTCCAAAAACCTCTTGCAATTTGGAAAAATATATGGTATAATACTTATGCAAAGAAACCGAATAGCTCGACGACTATGCGACAGCAAAGCCGCCAGACATATTAAAGCTTAAACCGCTATACGCATAGACTTGCTAAAGAGCAGATCTGTGCGTTTTTTGTTTGTTTTTT
>JAZOLL010000034.1:0-16848 GCA_045653105.1 Eubacteriales bacterium | reverse complement strand
TTGTTTTTTTCTAAAAATTCTTTCACTTGTCCCCCACTTGCCATCTTTTTCAAAAAATGAACCGTGAGCTTATCGCTCACGGTTCATTTTTCAGTCATATATCGGTCTTACAAATACGTTTCTCGGATCTGACACGTCTATCTCTGCCCTCGTATATCCCTCAAGCGAGGTGTTTGAAAGTGCCTCCTCAAGCGCCGCAAGTTTTATATCCGCATCGGTTATAGAGCCAACGTACACCTCTATATTTCCGTCCACTACAAGCGTGATATTGAACCTTTCTTCAATGTCAACAAACGTCAGACGAGACTTGAACGTGGTCATCTGTACCGCCGCCATAAATTCACTCGCGCTCCGCTTCTCCTGCTCGGTCTTTCCAAACTCAAGTGTGCTGCCGACCACGGTAGATTTTATATTAGGCAGAGTCAGTTGAGGAATTTTGAGCGCCACAAATTTGTCCTTATTCGTGGTCTCCTCAAGTACGCGCAGATTTTCATCAAGGGCATAATAATCCCCGTATATCTCAACATACCATGAGGCCACCTGTGACTCCACTGTTATCTTTACGGTATTCGGAAAATTGCTCTCTATCGTCACTTTGTCAATATAGGGACAATAAGCCTTTATCTTTCGTTCCGCCTCTTCTTTATCTATCCCGTAAAGCTTATCTTTCGCTCTTATTCCTGAGGCACTGATTATCTCCTCGCTCTCGTACGGAGAATCTCCCAGCACCTCTATCCTTGAGACCTTTGCAAAGCCTTTTACAACACTTATCGAAGCGAGGATCGCCAAAACAAGCATTATTATAAGAGACACTACGGCTATAAGCGTAGTTACGTTTATCTCTATCGTACGCTCTCTCTTGTTCGATCCCTTCTTCATGAGTACTCCTTTACTTCTTCAGCAATGCACAAATTTCACTGTATATCGTTTTTCTAACGTCTTCGGAATAGAATCCCTCTATATTCTTCTCCATTCTCTCTCGAGCATCTGGAGAATCGATAAGCTGCTCTATAGTGTTTATGATCCCTTCAGCTGTGAGCTCGCTCTCTCTTATTACTATCGCAGCATCCTTATCCGCGAGCTGCTTTGCATTCTTGTACTGGTGATCATCGGTCACGTTGGGAGAGGGGATGATGATAGCCGCTTTTTTCATAGCCGCGACCTCGGATATAGTCATAGCACCTCCGCGGCAAACAATAATATCAGCCGCCGCCATCATAACAGGCATATTGTAGATGTACTCGGAGAGCACTACGCTTCCCTTGCCCTCAAGTCCAAACTCCGCAAAGGTCTTGGTAGCATAACCGTAGTCACGTTTTCCGCTCGCGTGGAAATGCATAACACCCTCTCGCTTTGAGGTGAGCTCCAGCATGGTTTTAAGCATTACCTCGTTTATTCTGTGAGCTCCAAGGCTACCTCCGAGAGAAAGCACTACCGTCTTTATCTCATCGGGAATACCCGCAAGTGCTCTCGCCTCTTTTTTTGTATATCTGCCAAAATCCACGCTTATAGGATTTCCAACGTGCATGACCTTTGCCTTGCAGTTGAGCTGACTTGCGGTAGATTTGAAGTTTGTAAGGATCACGTCCACCTTGTTTTTCAGCTGCTTTACGGCAATTCCGGGAATAGCGTTCGACTCGTGGATAACTGTCGGTATATTCATAGAGGACGCCGCGCGAAGAAGTGGCCAGCATACGTATCCGCCTGTACCTATAACAATATCGGGTCTATATTCCTTGATTATCTTTTTCGCCTCGTGAGGAGAAGTGAGTACAAGATACGCGGTCTTAAAATTCGAAAGCGAAAGAGATCTCTTTATTCCCTGTATATCTATGTGATAAAGCTTATAGCCTGCTCTTGGCACAAGTACGTTCTCAAGTCCCTTATCCGTTCCTACGAACGCGATCTCAGCGCTCGGATCATTTGCTTTGATTATTTCTGCTATGGCAAGAGCAGGATTTACGTGTCCGCCCGTTCCGCCACCTGTCATTAAAACTCTCATATCTGTCCTCCGTATATTTGTAAAAAGTCTCGCACTTGGCGAGACTTTTAGCTTTCTACTTTTTCTCTACAGAAAATCTTGAAAGAGAAAGTATTATTCCCACCTCAAATATCTGTAGCATAAGCGCTGTTCCTCCCGAACTGAAGAAAGGCAGCGATATACCCGTATTGGGCATAGAATTCGTTACCACCGCGATGTTCATCAGCACCTGAAGCGCTATCTTAAAGGTAAGTCCCCATACAACGAGCGCGCTGAATTTATCCGGAGCTCTCTGCCCTATCTTTATTCCTCTCCACACCAAAAGCGCAAACAGGAAAACCACAAGGAATGCTCCGACAAAGCCAAGCTCCTCGCAAATTATCGTAAAAATAAAATCGTTTTGAGGCTGTGATACGTACCCGAACTTCTGTCGGCTTGCGCCAAGTCCTACTCCGAAAAATCCACCCGACCCTATTGCGTAAAGTCCCTGAAGAGTCTGCCACGCGTTTCCAAGAGGGTCCACCTCATCGATATGAAGCCATATCTCGATACGCTCCATCGTATAACCGAAAAAGAGTATAAAAACAAGACCGGCAACAGCGATAATTCCCACAAATATCGCAAGCCATTTTATTTTAGTTCCGCCAAGGAACATTATCATAACTCCGATAATACCCACGATCATAAGACCCGAAAGGTGAGGCTGAAGCGCGATGAGAGCGCAGAGTATACCTATTATGATCATAGGGAAAAAGAATCCGTATCTGAACGTACCGCCGACCTTGTGATCGGCAATAATATGCTTTTCGTATTTAGCCATATAGAGCGCCAAAACGAGCACCACCGCCGTTTTTGCTATCTCTGAGGGCTGAATAGTTATAGGGCCTATCTGTATCCAACGCTGAGCACCCGCAGCGCCTATAGCACCACCTGTTCGTCCTATAAGTACAACTAGGATAAGAAGCGCCACGGCTCCTATATATGTGAATGCTCCAAACACCTTCCAGTGCCACGGTCTTGCCACTATCACGGCGATAGCAGTTGGGATAATTGCAATAATCGCGTACCTTATATAGCTCATAAGGAAGAAGGTAGAGTCTCCGTATCTGTTCTGTGCAAACACGGCGCTCGCGCTGTAGGACATTACCATTCCAAAGCATATAAGCAAGAGAGATATCACGAGAAAATACACATCTATATTGCCTTTTCGAAGAGGCTGGGGCTTTTCCTCGGGAACGCCGCCCAATGGTTCGCTGAAGATAACGTCATTCTCTGCCGCCTCCTCAAGTTTTCTTTCTCTGTACTGCTTTATCGCAGAGGATATTCCCTGCTTTTTCTCTTTTCTTTCCTCGGGCAGAGAGGTGTCGCGTTTTTCGGTTTTATCTTTCTTATCCTGCATTACGCTCTCCTCCCCATAGTTCTTACATCAAAAAATTACTGAATTCCAAACCAAGCCGCAACGCAAAGAAGAAGCGTTACAAGGCTGAAAACTATAACTATCTTTTTCTCGCTCCAGCCACCAAGCTCAAAGTGATGGTGTACGGGAGTCATTCTGAAAACTCTCTTAGGTCCTTCTGGTCTGCGCTTTGTAGCTTTAAACACCGCAACCTGTATCATAACAGAGAGCGCCTCAAAGATATATACTCCGCCCGCAATAACGATTATAAGCGGCTTACCTATCATAAATGCCGCACCGGTTACGATACCGCCGAGGAAGAGAGAACCTGTATCTCCCATAAACACCTCTGCGGGGTGCGCGTTAAACACCAAAAATCCGAAAAGTACGCCCATCATAGCGCCCGAGATGAGCGTGAGAGCAACGTTTTCAAAAACGGTAAGTCCTACCGCTGCGAAGAACAGCATAACAACGATAGTTACAGAGCTGGCAAGACCGTCTATACCGTCGGTAAGATTTGTGCTGTTGACCATTCCCACAATGAGGAATACCGCGAACACGTAAAAGCCCCAACCGAGCTCTATCGATATATTCGTGAAAGGAATTTCAAGCGATGTCGAAAGATCGGTAAATATCGCAAGCGCCGCAACGTATATGACAGCCGCAAGCGTCTGAAGTGTCAGCTTTGCCTTGGGGGTCAGGCCCTCGTTCTGCTTTTTTATAAGCTTGGCATAATCGTCAACAAAGCCTATAAGAGCGTTTGAAAGTCCGAGAATAAGCGTGAACGCCAAGGGGATAAGCTCTGCCTGACGGCCTGCGAATACAAAACCTAAAGACATTATAGCAAGTGCTATAAGCATTGCCATTATAAAGCATATTCCACCCATTGTAGGTGTTCCTGCCTTTGTTTGGTGTGATTCCGGCCCCTCTGCTCTTATCGACTGACCTATCTTATGCCCTCTGAGTATCGGAATAACAATCTTTGATATGATCAATGAAAAAACAAAGGAGAGAAAAATGACAGGTATGAAACTTACGAATAATTCCTTGTTAAACATTTATCCTCTCCATATTTTATTTTATTTTTATTTTGCTGTGTTCTCTTTTTTGCTGTATTTCTTGCCTGCCGCAAGATCACCTCCGAGAAGCTCGGACACGGTAACGACCTCATAGCCCTCCTCGTGAAGTCTTTTCAGTATCTCTACGGTCGCATCGTATGTACTGCCATATATATCGTGCATAAGGATTATACTTCCGTCAGATACCTGGGACATCACGTTATTAACGATGGTATCCACCTTTTCCTTCATCTGCTCCTCAGTGTCGCCACTCTTGTACTTATATTTCCAGTCCTCGGAATCAACGCTCCACATTATCACCGAATATTTACAGTTCTGAAGTCTCTCTCCAGTGATTCGTCCTCCGACAGGTCTCATAAGCCTTACCTTTGCGTTTGGAACTACCTTTTTTATTGCATCCTCGGTTTTCTGAAGCTCGTTTTTGTAGGTAGTATCGTCGCAGGTATCGTAGTAATAGGAGTGTGTATATCCGTGCACGCCTATCTCGTTTTTATGATCTGCCGCATATTTGAGCGCCTCTGCACCGTTGTATGCAGTACCGTCAACTCGGTTGCCTACAACGAAAAATGTTGCGCGAAAACCATATTTATCAAGCTCGTCAACGATAGCCTTTGTTCTTGTGTTATGAGGTCCGTCGTCAAAGGTAAGCGCTACTCTTTTGGTCGCCGTTCCACTTACAGGACGGTATTCTTTGCCGTCATCCTTCTTTGTACCTGTTCCCCTTATCACCTTATCCTTTTCGCATCCCGATAGGCAAAGTGAAAAGACGATCAAAACACAAAGCATCGCGTGTAATAATCTTTTTACTTTTGTATTTTTCACGATGTTTTATCTTTCTCCCCGATTTAGTTCAAGGCTTCTTTGAGTATATTGAGTATTCTCTCAGCCGCAGCGCCTCTGCTCGCCTTAACAAGCAAAACATCTCCGGGATTTATGGTAGAAAGTATCATCTGAGCTGTAAGCTCGGGATTCTTTGTACTGTCGTTGCGATATACGTTCTCGTTCAAAACTCCGCCGAGAACCGCACCGATAGATATATTATCAGCAGACGTTCCAAAGGTATAAAGAACCTCTCCGCCCATACGGGCAAATTCAAGTCCTACCTTCTCGTGAAGCTCTGCGGACGTGCTTCCAAGCTCATACATATCGCCAAGGACAGCCATCATTCTGCCGCCCTGTCTTTCCTTGATGTCGCGAAGAACAGATATAGCCGCGCTCATAGACTCGGGAGCCGCGTTGTAGCAGTCCTCGATAACGGTAATTCCCGCAAGGTCATACACGTTCTGTCTCATTCCAACGGGTTTGAAGTTCTTAAGTCCGCGCATAATGGTCTCGTCGTCAAGCCCCATTCTGACACCTACCGCATACGCGAAAAGTGCCGCGTAAACATTGTGCTCTCCAAGTGCGGGGATAGTTACGCGTTTAACTATCTTGCCACCGTAAAGCACTTCAAACTTAGTCTCTGTGAGATTGCTTCTGATATTTACAGCGCGAAAATCGCACTCTTTGCTCTTTATACCTACGAATATAGGTGTAACGTCAAGTCCCTCGTAGTTGCGAAGGAGAGGCTCATCACCGTTGAGAAGCAGACATCCGCCGCTCTTGAGACCGTTTACGATCTCCATTTTTGCCTTGCATATGTTCTCTCTTGAGCCAAGGTGCTCCATGTGAGAAGAACCGATGTTTGTAACGATAGCTATATCGGGCTCTGCGATCTTTGAAAGATAGTCTATCTCGCCAAAATCACTCATTCCCATCTCAAGCACGGATACCTCGGTATCATGCTCCATAGAGAGCATAGAGAGAGGCATACCTATATTGCTGTTAAAGTTACCCTTTGTCTTGTGGACCTTAAAGCTCTCCTCAAGAACAGCCGCTACAAACTCCTTGGTGGTGGTCTTACCGACGCTTCCGGTAATAGCGATCTTTCTGTGGTTAAGTCTGCGATCGTAAGCTTTTGCAAGCTCACCCATAGCCTTGATAGAGTCCTCTACCACTACTGCCGCATACTTTTTATCTGTAAGCGTTTCGGGAATACGCTCGCAAAGTACACAACCCGTACCGAGCGATATTGCCGCGCCTATATAATCGTGTCCGTTAACTCTCTCTCCGTCTATAGCAACGAAAAGCGCGCCCTCTGCGGTTTCTCTGGAGTCGGTACAAACAGAGTCAAACTGGATCTCTTTGTCAGTCTCTCCGCCAACGCAGCACAAAATGCCGCCGCACATCTGAGCCAGCTCTGCCATCGTAAGCTTATTACATCCGATATTGACCTTCATCTGTCCGTCCTCCCTTAAAATTATCTATCTCTTGTATTTTTCGTAAGCGTCTTTAACTATTTGCCTTTCATCAAAGGCGTGTCTTCCGTTCTTGTCTATCTCGTACCGCTCGTGACCCTTGCCCGCAAGCAGGATGATATCCTCGGTATTCGATATCTTTATCGCGTACTCGATAGCGGCGCGTCTATCCTCTATCAAGCTGTATTCTCTTTCCTTGTCTATTCCTAAAAGGATATCAGAGAATATCTGACTCGGTGCTTCGCTTCGACTGTTATCAGAGGTGACTACTATCACATCTGCAAGCCTTGAAGCTATATGAGCCATTTCCTTTCGTTTGGCGCGTTCTCTGTCTCCACCGCACCCAAAAACGAGAATGATCCGTCCTCTCCCTCGCCTTGATTTTTGCAAGGCCTTTAACGCGAGCTCGAGCGCGTCGGGCGTGTGCGCGTAATCAATAAAGACAGCCGCACCTCCGTCGAGCAAAACTCTCTCCATCCTTCCGTCTATTCCTAAAAAAGAGGCGAAAGTCCCCCTTATACTATCCAAAGGGATTTTAAAAAGAAGCGCTACAGCCGTCGCCATAAGTGAATTTGAGACAAAAAACTCCCCTATGAGGCGTATTTTGAGAATAGCCTCACATCCGCTGTAATATAGCGAATATCGTGAGCCGTCAGTTCCGTATTCTTTTATATTATCGGCGCGAAAATCCGCATTTTTACTTGTTGATACAGTATATATTTTTGGGCACTTTGCAGCGTCTATAAGGCGTGCCGCCCACTTATCATCAATGTTTATCACCGCCCGATCACACATATCGAACAGCTTTGATTTTGAGGCAAAATACCCCTCCATATCACCGTGGAAATCAAGGTGATCCTCGGTGAGATTTGTGAACACCGCCGTGTCAAATCTGAGCGCGTCAAGCTTTGAGAGCGCGAGCGCGTGTGAGGTCGCTTCAAGGAATACGAATCCAACCCCATCCTCCTTCATCACAGAAAGGACTCTGTAAAGCTCAGACGGATCGGGCGTCGTCATATTTGCCAGGGGATCACCCGAAAAAGAGGCGATTCTCCCCCTATAGCTCCTACATTCAAGAGTTCCTATAAGACCGCACTTGTATCCTGCATCCTCAAAAATTTTATAGAGCATACAAGTGACGGATGTCTTTCCGTTAGTTCCGGTAACCGCTACGAGAGTCATCCCCTCGGCGGGATTTGAGTACCACGAGTTATAGAGCAAAGCAGCCGCACGTCTGGTGTTTTCAACATAAATCGTCGCGGCACCACCCACACCGTCGTCACGCACTTGCTCTGCTACTATAACTTTAGCACCTTTTTTTATCGCTTCACCGATATACTCGTGACCGTCGCTATGCAATCCGCTAATGCAGATGAACATCGCACCCTCGCTCACTCGTCTTGAATCGGTTACTATTTCGTTTATTTCGATATCCGCCATATCCTGCGGATATTCGATACATGCTCTGCCTAAGAGATCAGCTACTCTCATACACGCCTCCGAAGTTTAATAATTTAAACTTCCAAGGCTTAATATTATCCTAAATAGTCTGCTTCCTCGTCTTTATCCATGTATCTGAATTCTACTGTGATTACAGTACCTCTCGGAACTTTCGTTCCCGCCTCGACCGACTGCTTTATGACTGTCGGGAGATTTGTGATAGAAGCGTTTGGATTGTTAACGCCCTCGATCTTTACGTTAAGATCATAATTGACAAGCAACTGATTTGCCGCAACCGATGTCTTTCCGATAAGGTTTGGAACCGTTACCATATCGCTGCTCGTATCTGTTTTTTCTGTATAAAGCACTACCACTCCGTAATTCTTATTTATCGAAGTGCCTGCCGCGGGAGACTGGGAAACTACCTTGTCTCCGCCGCCTACTACTGTGATCTTGATGCCCTTACCTGCGGCACTAGCCTTTGCATCCTCAAGCGTCAGTCCTCTGTAGTTTGGCGTGCGGATGGTTGTGTTTTCTCTCTCCGCATCGCTATATATCGGCTCTATTCCGTAGTAAGGAAGTATATTCTCAAGTGCTTTTGAGATATACGGTGCTGCCACCGTACTTCCGTAAAGACTTCCCTTTGTGGGTTCGTCTACGATTATTATCATTGCTATCTCGGGATCATCCGCAGGTGCGAATGCAACGCAGGAGCAGATGTACATTCCCTCAGCTCCTACCGTCTTTTTTTCAGACGTTCCCGTCTTTGCAGCAACTCTGTATCCTGCAACGTAAGCGTTTTTAGCTCCTCCGCTTCCCGAAACACCCTCTTCCAAGACCTTGGCAAGAGTGTCGCAAACAGACTCGCTTATAGCTTGACGCTTTACTTCTGTTTCATGCTTATAAATAGTATTGCCCGCGTTATCAGATATGCTCTCCACTATATAGGGTGTGACAAGCGTTCCGCCGTTTGCTATAGCCGCAACCGCTGTTATCTGCTGAATGGGGGTAACGTTAAAGTTCTGTCCGAACGCGTATATCGCAAGGTCAAGCGCGCTCATCTCGGGGTTAAAGATACTCGTCGCCTCACCGGGGAGGTCGATTCCCGTCTTTTCGTAATAGCCAAGCGCTCTAACGTGCTTTTGGAAATTATCTATTCCCACGCGAGCACCGAGCGTCATAAACCATACGTTACAGGACTGCTGAAGTCCCTCGGAATAAGTGAGAGGTCCGTGACCCTCTATCTTGTGGCATTTTACCGTAACACCCCTGACGGGCTGAAGCTTTCCCGCACAGTTGAGAGTTTCGTTCAGAGTTACCACCTTTTCCTCAAGTGCCATCGCGGACGTGAGAATCTTAAATGTAGAACCGGGGATATAGCTCTCTGCGATCGCTTTGTTCGACCACATATTAAGAAGCAGCTCTCTTGAAAGTGTTGCGTATGCCTCTCCCTCGGGATCAAGTCCCGAGCTGATAAGTGTATTCTGCGAACGTCCGTCAAGTGTCCACGGATCGTTAAGATCAAAGGGAGACGAGGTCGCCATTGCAAGTATCGCGCCTGTCTTTACGTTCATAACGATACCGCAAGCTCTGTTCTGCGCCTCGTGATCGCTCACAGTCGCCTCAAGCTGCTCTTCAAGGAAGTTCTGTATCGTTGTGTCGATAGTTGTGCCGATATTATATCCGCTGATGGGATCGATATAGCTCGAATATTCATACGGCATCTCGCGTCCGTAAGAATCTCGCGCGGTAATATAGTATCCGTCAACACCGCGCAGGTATTCATCGTACTGGTATTCAAGACCGTAAAGACCGACTCCGTCGCTACTCGTAAATCCTATCATATGAGCTCCGAGCGTTCCTCCCGGATAGTGCCTTGTACTCTGCGCCTCAAGATATACCATGGTCTCAAGTTCATAATCCTTTATAAACTCTCTGACCTTATCCGCACTCTCTTCGTCAACTTTTCTTTTTATCGTTCTGTCAAGATATTTTGTGTATTCGGTAGCCTGCTTGTAAACGTCCTCGTAAGGAACTCCAAGCGTTTGCGCAAGTCCGTAGGAGACTATCTCCGCGTACTGCGTTTTGCTGTTCTTTCCCTTTTCCTCCTGCGCGGAAAGTATGCCCGAGGGGGAAATGAAAACTCTGTACGTGGTTACGTTTGTTGCTAAAACGTTTCCGTTTCTATCGTATATCTTTCCTCTGTCTGCGGGAACGGGAGATTCGGTGGTCATCTGATTTATGACCTTGTTTTGATATTTATCAAAATCGAACACCTGTATCGCAAGTATTCTCAAAAGCAATATACCAAATCCCGCAAAGATTATCACTCCAAGCCAAAAGGATCGTTTGAGAGCGGTTGTGCTAAGTGCTCCTTTTCCCATCGTGACTCTCCCCTTTCTTTTTTGGAATGAAGCTTGAACGTTATATTTTATGAGAGGTCGCGATTACTTATTCGCTATCAGTTAACTTTAAAGCCCAAGGCGTTGAGCAGAGCTGCAAAACCTACGTTCTTCTCTTCCTGCTCGTATATCTCTATCGCCTCGTCCTTTGCAACGTCTATGTATTTTTTCTCTGCGTATTCCTTGTTTATCATTCCAAGGCTCTTTGCATCCTCCTCGATATCCTGAACGTTATATTTCAGGTCGAGCTGGCTCTGAAGCTCAGTCTCTTCTGTCTGGAGATGCGATATCGTAGCATTGAGACTTCCAACCTCACTTGAGGCATTTCCTATCATTACAGAACCGCCGACTATAAGACCAAGAGAAAGTGCGAATGCCGCCATTCCTCCAAGAGCGGCTGTGGGAAGACGAAGTCTTTCACCCACGCTTCTTCCTTTAGTGGGTTCTGCAGGAAACCATTTCTTTATGAACGTCTCAATACGTGTTTTTAAATGACCCTCCTTTGATGAGCTCTCAGTGCTCACCACTGCGTCCCCCGCGGAGCCGTTGCGTCTTGTGGCAACACCCTGCGATCTCTGCGCTTTAGCATCCATAGACTGCTGTGCGCTCTTGAGAGCGACCGGCATGCTGTAGCTCTCTCTGTTTCTGAAGTATCTTACAAAATCATCAGAGGTCATGTACTTGCTGCCCTTATATTCGCCGCTGCGATATTCATTTGATATGCCGTTTACTCTATCGTAAGTGATACGAGTATCCGCGCCCGATGTTATAGCGTCTTTACGTTCAGTGGCTATCTGTGCCCTTGCGGTGTTTTTTACATTAACAGATACGCCTCTTCCGCTATATCTTGCGCGAAGTTCAGCTATGCAACGATCATAAGACTCATTCATATAGTTGGCAGCCATTTCTATCCTCCGTTTTTATTGTGTATCTTAATTTTCTTATCTTTCTTAAAGCTTTTCCGCAACGCGAAGCTTTGCGCTTCTCGATCTCGGATTTTCCTCGAGCTCCTCTTTTGAGGGAAGTATCGGTTTTTTGTTTACCGTCTTGACGCTCGGTTTTTTACCGCAAACGCATATCGGGAAGTTTTTCGGACAAGTGCAACCCGACGCAAGATCCGCGAAGGTCTGCTTTACTATTCTGTCCTCAAGCGAGTGGAATGTTATCACCGCTATTCTGCCTCCGCGTCTCATCAGCTTCTCTGCGGCTCTTATCGCAGGCTCTATAACGTCGAGCTCGCGGTTGACCTCAATTCTTATCGCCTGGAAGCTTCTCTTTGCGGGGTGGTGTCCTCCCTCTCTTGCGAAAGCGGGGATCGCCGATCGGATTATGTCCGAAAGCTCTGCGGTAGTCTCGATAGGAGCATTTTGTCTCGCTCTCACTATCGCCGCCGCGATGTTTGGAGAAAATCTCTCCTCGCCATACTCAAAAAGTATTTTCTTGAGCTCTTGCTCACTGTACTCGTTAACTACCACTCTGGCGGTCAGCGAGTTTCTCTGGTCCATTCTCATAACGAGAGGCGCGTCAGCGCTGTATGCAAATCCTCGCTCCGCACAGTCGAGCTGGAAGGAGGAAACTCCCGCGTCTATGAGAAAACCGTCTATTTGTTCTATCCCCAAGCTCTCGCATACGTCTGCAAGGTTTGAGAAATTGTTCCTTACTATTGTGACTCTGTCCGAAAACTCGGAGAGTCTCTTGCCTGCCGCCGCTATAGCGTCCTCGTCCTGATCTATGGCGATCAGTCTGCCGGTGGTGAGTCGTTTGGCTATTTCAAAGGAATGTCCTCCGCCGCCTGCCGTTCCGTCAACGTATATTCCGTCGGGTTTTATGTCAAGCGCATCTATGCACTCGCCAAGCAATACTGAGTAATGTGAAAACTCCTGCATACTCATCAGAGTCCAAAGCTCTCAAGCACGGATCTGATACCCTCAAGATCCTCTGCCTCAAGTGTCTTTTCATATACCTCTTCCGACCAGATCTCACCGTAAGTTCCGCAACCGACAACGACCGCGCCCTTAACTATCTGCGCGTGCTCTACAAGGGATGGAGGAAGAACTACTCTGCCCTGTGTATCCGGAGTTACATTGACCGCGTTTCTATGAAGCGTTCTGAGTATCATCTCGGAATTCTTTCTGTCCATCTTTTTGATAGGTTCTATGTATTTTTCCCATTCTTCCATGGAATAGACCTGAAGACAGTTCTCACGAATGCTGCGCACTATCATAAAGCTCTCTCCGAGATCTTCTCTGTGCTTTGCGGGGATAAAGAGTCTATTCTTTGCATCAAGTATATGTCTAAACTCGCCTGACAGCATATCTTTCTGCCTCCTTTCTGCAATTCGGCAAAGGTTTTTAAACACTTTTAAACACTTTGCACCACTTTCCACCACTTTGGTGTGTTATTATTATAAATTACTTTCCTTATATGTGCAAGAGAATTTAAAAAAATTGATAAAAAATATTTCAGTTTTTTTGGGGCTTTCCGAAAATATTTTTTCTTTTTTCCGTTTTTGGAACGAATATGTGCTGTTTGCCTTTCTTAATTACATTTTTTTACATTTCTTTAAATTCTTTACACAGGTTTGAGCAGTTTCAACAAATAAATTTGTATAAATTCAGAGTAAATTTATGGTAATATAGCACATAATGGCGCGACACTGTGACTTTTTGAACGCTCGAATTTTATCCTTTTATGCCCCACTCTCCACCCCAGAGGCTGATTTTTTCCGTTATAGATATGCCTTTTTCAGTCCAAAACGCATAAAAAATAGGCTCAAAAACAGATTTTATCACTTGTTTTTAAGCTCTGAAAAATTATATTTTTAAAGCAAAATTTATCATTTTCTATTGACAAAAAGAAAAAAACATGATATCATTTTGATATCACCTAAAGAACGTTTGAAAGGAGACATTATGAGCCTTAAAAACAGTGAAAACATAATAGAAATAACCGATCTTTCCAAAAGCTTTGGAGCGATTCACGCGGTAAAAAGTATATCTTTTCAGGTCAAACGTGGCGAGCTTTTTGCCTTTCTCGGTGTGAACGGAGCGGGAAAAAGCACTACAATTTCGATAATCTGCTCTGTTCTCGCAAAGGATTCGGGACGTGTCGTAGTTGACGGCTTTGACATAGACCGCGATGCGCAGAGCATAAAATCTCTCATCGGAGTTGTTTTTCAAAGTTCTCTGCTTGACAAAGCCCTCACCGTAAAGGACAATCTTCGCTCAAGAGCCGCTCTATATAATATATATGGTAAAGAGTTTGACACTCGCCTCTCTGAGCTTTGCGATATGCTTGATATCGGTGAGCTTCTCTCCCGCCCTGTAGGCAAGCTTTCCGGCGGTCAGAGACGAAGAGTGGATATTGCGCGAGCACTCATTCACTCCCCCAAGCTCTTGATCCTTGACGAGCCGACAACAGGACTTGACCCGCAAACGAGACGTCTTGTTTGGGAGCTTATAGACAAGCTCAGACGCGAGCAGGAGATGACAGTATTCCTCACCACGCACTATATGGAGGAGGCAGCAGAGGCTGACTACGTTATAATCCTTGATGCCGGAAGCATAGTCGCAAAAGGAACTCCCGTAGAGCTCAAAAACAACTACACGGGAGACTTTATCAGTATATATACTAAAGATGAAGAAAAGGTAAAATCTCTCGGTGTCCCCTACACCGCTATAAGTGAGGGATTCAGAGTGTCTGTTCCTAACACAAAGGCGGCAACAGATCTGATCATCGCGCACCCCTCGGTGTTTGATGACTTTGAGATCGTCAAGGGCAAAATGGACGACGTATTTCTCGCTGTCACAGGTAAAACACTCACCGAGGAAAACTCCGAACAGAAGAAAAAAGGAGGCAAGAGAAAATGACACAGCTCATCTGCCTTATAAAACGAAATTCCAAGCTCTTTTTCAAGGACGTTGGAATGTTTGTAACCTCGCTGATCACCCCCCTTATTTTGCTTGTGCTGTATGCAACATTTCTCGCAAACGTATACAGAGACAGCTTTGTAATGTCTATCCCGGCAGGCTTTTCGCTCTCAGACAAGGTGCTTGATGCGGCTGTCGCGGCACAGCTCTTTGGTTCTCTGCTCGCGGTTTCCTGCATTACGGTATCCTTTTGCGCTAATATGCTTATGGTACAGGACAAGGCAAACGATACAGCCCTTGATCTGTCTGTATCTCCCGTAAGCCCCTCAAAGCTGGCTCTTGGATATTACATCTCAACGCTTGCAAGCACGCTCATCATTTGCGTTGTGACATGTGCGGTATCCTTTATATACATCGCATCCTGCGGTTGGTATATGTCGCTATCCGACGTGCTTTTCATATTCCTTGATATCTTTTTACTTGTAATGCTTGGCACGGCTATCTCCTCAGTCATCAACTTTTTCCTCTCAACACAGGGACAGATCTCGGCGGTAGGAACTGTAGTCAGCTCCTGCTACGGATTTATCAGTGGCGCGTATATGCCGCTCTCCCAGCTCTCCGAGGGACTACAGAATGCCGTTATGTTCCTCCCCGGCACCTACGGTACCTCTCTTATCAAAAACCACGCTATGCGCGGTGTGTTTGAGCAGATGTCAGCCGAAGGGCTTCCAAGCGAGGCGATAGATAGCTTCAAGGCGAGCATCGACTGTAATCTTTACTTCTTTGATAAACCCGTAAGCATATCCACGATGTATATAATAATGACCGCGAGCGTACTCTTCTTCGTAGGCGCATATATTATATTGAATGTAAGAAAAAAAGCAGGAAAATAATTATAAAGACAAAATCCCCCACACGCGATGCGTGTGGGGGATTTATATTTCGCATAAAAGCAAAAAAGAGGCTTGCGCCTCTTTTTTGTATCGTCGGTCACCCGACTTTAAATATCCGCCCGTAGGTAGAGAAAACTTAGATCTTCTCTTTAACCTTGGATGCTTTGCCGACTCTGTCGCGGAGATAGTAGAGCTTAGCTCTTCTAACCTTACCAACGCGAACAACGTCAACCTTTACAACGTTGGGCGAATGAATGGGGAATGTCTTCTCCACGCCGCAACCGTAAGCAACACGTCTTACAGTGAATGTCTCGGAGATTCCGCCGCCGTGCTTAGCGATAACGGTACCCTCGAAGAGCTGAATTCTCTCGCGGCTTCCCTCTTTGATTCTGTTGTGAACACGGATTGTGTCACCGATCTTTACTGTGGGAACATCCTTCTTAAGCTGCTCGTTTGTAAAAGCCTGAATCATATCCATTTTTCAGTCCTCCTTAATAATCCGGGCATTCATGCAGAGCTACGCAGCGGACTGCCCTTGTTTTCTGTGTTTTATTGCACACTGCGAGATATTATATCACACTTTTTCGCATTTTGCAATAGTAAATTTGCATTTTTTTATTTTTTTTGCAAATTTTTATTATTTATTCTCAAAATTTTGAAAATCACCCTCAAAAACCCGCGCGCTATCTCAAAGATCGTTTTTGCGTTAAGAATAAGCATGAGCGCAAGACACGCGATCTGCAAAAGTGACACATATCCCACACCGCTGTAAAGGAGCGCAATCTGCAAAAGAAGAAGCATCATATTAAGCAAAAGCTTCGGTATTTTCAGATCAAACGCAATATACCTTCTCGTGTCCATCGCTCTTACAGTATAGACCGCGACGTAGCTGATAAGCGTTGCTACCGCCGCGCCCATAGCGCCGTGATCGGGGATCATTATGATATTGAGCACAATGTTGATAAGCGCACCTACAAGTGCCGTAAGCATCGAAAAAACACTCTTTTTCTCAACGAAATAAACGCTTCCGAGGAATGACACGAGCGTTGAGAACACTGTAGCCAGCACGAGTATCGGAACAAAGCTCCAGGACTCAAAATACGAGTCTGCAAGAAGTATTCTTGTAAATATCTTACTACCCGCGATAAGCACCGATGCCGCAACGAATATAACCGTTAGATAATAGCGGTACACGCCGCCAAAAAATCCGCCGCGCTCTTCCCCTTCGGCACCCTTGACCGCAGAGAATTGCCACGCCTCGATAAAGACCATACAAACGAGGGTCAAAAGCGTAGGTATCTTATAAGCGGCGGTATAAAGTCCGTTTATCTCACTTCCCTTTATAGCCGTGACCATATATCTGTCGGAAACGCTCGTTATCCACCAGAACACCGTCGTAGGTATCATAGGGATACTGTATTTTAACATATCCCTTATCTTTTTTCCTTCTATCTGGCGGACGTCGATATCCTTGTAAAGTCTTGCGGCGGC
>JAZOLL010000033.1:0-56837 GCA_045653105.1 Eubacteriales bacterium | reverse complement strand
AAATTATATCACAGAGACTTGAAAAAATCAATAGCCTGTGTTATAATCTATGAGTACAAAAAAACGAATATTTCATGCCTCCATAGTTAAATGGATATAATAAACCCCTCCTAAGGGTTAGTTATGGGTTCGATTCCCGTTGGGGGTGCCAATAATAGGCGACCACGTTTGTGGTCGCCTATTATTGCTATCCTCAAGGCAATAGCCCTCTCTCTGCTCTCTACAGAACTGAGCTTGCGACATTGGCTCGCCGCTTCCGTGTCGGAAGACTTGCAAGGCGAGACAAATTCCCGTTGGAGGTGTCGAGGACGTCTACCCTTTTTTATTAAAAACAAAAAAGAAATCCCAAAAAAATCACCTCTCACCTTGACATCTCGCGTGCGCGGAGATATAATTATCTTGTAAACTATTTCTTTGACGGAGGAATAAAAAATGAACGCTACGGAAAAAGACATACAGCATCTGAACTCACTCTACGAGGGCAGACGAATTTTCCACGGAGATCTGCACAACCACGCAAAAACAGGCGGTACAAGTGACGGCAGCAGAACGCTTGAGCACTGGAAGGGCGGCCTTGAGGCGCTCGGCATGGACTTCGTGGCAATTCTCGATCACAAACAGGTAAGACATATGTATCTTCCCGAGTGGGAGGATGGCATATTCGTCGGTGGCACAGAGCCCGGCGGATTTATCACCGACAGCGACGCTGATTACAAACAGATCCACTACAATATGATCTTCCCTACCTCCAAGGATCTTGAAGATCTCCTCGAAGCTCATCCCGAATATGAGTTCACAGGCGGACCCGAGGGACACTTTAAATATCCAAACTTTACTATTGAAACCATAGGCAATCTCATTGACGACGTCAAGGCGCGCGGCGGATTTTTTGTACACCCCCATCCAAAACAGAATATGAAATCCGAAAATCCCCTTTCCTACTGGTTCAGAGACCAAACAGGACTTGAGGTCTTCTACGACGATATGAGACACGAATGGAGCCAGGAAAACTATGTTCTCTGGTGCGACCTGCTTGCTCTGGGCAAGAGAGTTTGGGCATGCGCGGGCGAGGACAGACACAGCTTTGCGCGTGATACAGCACTCACCTCGATATATGCCGAGGAAAAGGCAAGCGCGTCCTATATCAACCACCTCAGAGTGGGCGACTTCACCTGTGGCTCGGTTGGTATAAAGATGTGCATCGGAGATACACTTATGGGCGGCTCTACCGAGTTTGACGGCAAGCGCCTTGTGGTATGCGCATCCGACTTCCACCGCTCGATAAAGAATCCCGAGCACACCTATCGCCTTGACATAATAACAAATCAGGGTGTTGAGTACAGCCGCGAGTTCTCCTGCGAAGAGCCGATCTACGCAGCGATCGACACAGAGGAGCGCGATTTCTACCGCGTAGAGGTAACTGACGTGAATCAGAACCTCAGAATCGCTATCGGAAACCCCATCTGGCGCGACTGATAATTTTTCCAAAAAGTGTCCTATCTTCTTGACACAAAAGCTTTTTAGTTATATAATTATGTAAGGTATTTGACAATACTATACACAGAGAACGCTCGCGCGCTCTCGGAGAGGAGTTTATTATGGTAGTTACCAAAGAAAGCATAATAGGCGACGTTCTTGACCAGGCGCCCGATACCGCAAAATTCTTTTTTGAGATAGGTATGCACTGCCTCGGTTGCCCCTCTGCAAGAGGAGAATCTATCGAGCAGGCTTGCATGGTCCACGGAACAGACGCTGACGCGCTCGTAAAGAATATCAACGATTACCTCGCGTCCAAGTAATTAGGGAATAAAAGAGCTGCCTCATAAGGAAAAGAGCTCGAAGAGAGGCTGTCTCACGCTGTGCGACAGCCTCATTGTTTTATATTTTATCAAGGAGAACAGATGAACGCACCAAAACTCTCGCCAAGGCTTCTTGCCGCGGCAGATCTCGTCAGACCTATGGCAACCCTTGCCGACGTTGGCACGGACCACGCCTATCTGCCGATATATCTTTGTAAACTGGGAAAGATCCGCTCCGCTATCGCCTCGGATATAAACGAGGGACCTGTGGAGCGCGCAAAAATAAATATAGCCGCACACTCGCTCGCAAAAAAGATATCGGTCATGCTTACCGACGGTCTTTCAGGAGTTCGCGAGCACTCCCCCACAGATATCGTTATTTGCGGAATGGGTGGAGAACTGATAATCAGCATTCTCTCGACCGCGGAGTGGACAAAGAATAAGTCTATCCGCCTCATCCTCCAGCCTATGACTCACGCGGACAAGCTCCGCGCATACCTTCTCTCCGAGGGATACACAATAATCGACGAAAAGCTCGCCCGCGAGGAGAAGGTGTATCAAATAATCTGCGCGGAGTACAGCGGCAAGACCGAAGAGTATTCCCCGCTTGAGCTTATCTTTGGAAAGCATAACATAGAGCGCGGCGGCGAGGAGCTTAGCCTTTACGCAAAATATGTGCGCTCGGTCTTTGAGGTTCGACTCCGCGGAAAGCAGAGCGCGGGAGCGGACACCGCCGAAGAGGAAAATATGCTTCAAAAGATCGATCAACTTTTGACTGAAAAAGGACGGTAAGAAAATGAACGTAAAAGAGCTTTATAAATATCTTGACGAAAAGATCCCCTCATACCTCTCCTGCGACTGGGATAACGACGGGCTTATGTGCGCGCCCGACGCGGCGCGCGAGGTTAAGCGCATACTCATCGCGCTTGACATCACTGGCGAGGTAACAAAAAAGGCTATAAACGAGGGCTATGATCTCGTTATCTCTCACCACCCCCTCATTTTCAAGGGTGTAAAGAGCCTCACCGAGGACTCCTTTATCTCCGCAAAGCTCATAGACCTTATCAAAGCAGGGGTTAGCGCTATGTCCTTCCACACCAGACTTGACGCGGTGGCAGGCGGCGTCAACGATATCCTCGCAGAAAAGCTCGGTGTAAAGAATGCCGTACCCTTTGGAATAGATGCCACCCCTATCGGTCGTATCGGCACACTTGACGCGCCTATGGAGCTTTCCGACTTTGCCGCGCTTGTAAAGAGTGCACTCGGCGCGCCCTACGTAGCCTTTGCCGACGCGGGCAAAAAGGCTCACAAGGTTGCGCTTCTCGGCGGTGCGGGTGAGGACGATATCGCGGCGGCTTACCTTGCGGGCGCTGACACCTACGTCAGCGGCGAGCTTGGATACCACCACCTGACCGATGCACCCGACGGTGAGATAAACCTAATCGAGGCAGGACATTTCTACACCGAATATCCCGTCTGTGAGCATATCGCAAGCCTTGTACGCGCGGCAGACGAAAATATAGAGTGTGATATCTTCCACTCTGACAGAACAAAAGTAATATAACCCCCATAAATCCCCCTAAAAGAAAGGTGAAAAAGCTATGATTTACGTCGTATCGGACCTTCACGGAAACTATGAAAAATTCAAAGCGCTTCTTTGCGAGATAAACTTCAAGGACAGCGACACTATGTATATACTCGGCGATATAGTTGACCACGGAGAAGACCCCATCGGTCTTATCTGTGACATCAGTATGCGCTACAACGTGCTCCCGATACTCGGCGAGTGCGACTACCGCGCGCTCCCGCTTCTCGAGGAGCTTGACAAGATGCTCCGCGGCAACGCGCCCGACCCCGAGCTTCTCCCCAGACTTGCGGAGTGGATGGAGTGCGGCGGCAGAACAACCATCGAGGGCTTTAAGGCGCTCGACGACGATATGCGCGAGGGCGTTATCGACTATATCTCGGACATGGCGCTTTACGAGGAGATCACCGTCAAGGGGCAGAAATATCTGCTCCTTCACGCGGGAATAGCAGATTTCGATCCCGATGCAGAGCTTGACGAATATATGCCCGAGGACTTTATATCCGACTCGCTCGATCCCGATGCGAAGTATTTTGACGACACTGTAATAATCGTTGGTCACACTCACACCGCAGAGCTCGGAGCGGCAGGCAAAATATTCCACGCGCCATCCGGAAATATCTTTATCGACTGCGGCGGCGAACTTGGTGAAGCTATCGGATGTCTCCGCCTTGACGACGGCAAGGAGTTCTACGTCTGATGAGTACCACCGTAAAAAAAGGCGACGTTTTGAAGACAGAGATAACCGATATAAATAACCTCGGCGCAGGCATAGGCCACGCGCCCGACGGCAGGGTTATCTTTATCAAAGGAGCAGTTACGAAAGATATCGTGGAGTGCGAGATAATAAAGGTAAACTCAAGCTTTCTCGTGGGCAGACTCACCGATATCACCTCCCCCTCTCCCTACAGAGAGGAAGGCTTTTGCGATGCGCCTCTTGCCTGTGGCGGTTGTGTTTACAGACACGTGAGCTATTCGCACGAGCGAGAGCTCAAGCGCGGCACGGTAAAGGCGGCATTTATGAAGGCGGGACTTCCCGAGGTAAACGTCCTCCCCGTGATCTCCACCGAAAAAACGTCGGGCTACCGCAACAAAGCACAGTATCCCGTAGCAAAAACGAAAAACGGCGTAAGAGCGGGCTTCTTTGCCCCCAAAACGCATAATATAATCCCCGCAGAGGACTGCTCTCTTCAAAGCGTAGCGTTCTCGCCTATAGTCAAGGCTGTTTGCCGATTTGCTGACGAGCATGCCATCAGCGTGTACGACGAGCAGAGCGGCAAAGGACTTTTGCGCCATATTTATCTGCGAATAGCGGAAAAAACAGGCGAGATAATGCTCTGCCTTGTAATAAACGGCGACGCTCTCCCCTGCTCCGAGGAATTTGTAAAAGAGATGTGCGAGAGCTTTCCGAGCATCGTCGGGATACTGCTCTCGATAAACAAGAAAAATACAAACGTCGTGCTCGGTGACAGATACGTTACCCTCTTCGGGCGCGACTACATAGAGGACGAGCTGTGCGGACTTCGTTTTTGCGTAAGTGCCGACTCCTTTTATCAGGTCAACCGCGACGGAGCTGAAATGCTCTATTCCCTCGCGGGCGAACTTGCAGACCTACGCGGCGATGAGGTGCTTATGGACCTCTACTGCGGAACGGGAACGATAGGACTCTCAATGGCGAAAAAGGCAGGAAAGCTCGTTGGTATTGAGGTGGTCTCGGCTGCTGTAAAGTGCGCCAAAGAGAATGCCGAGAGAAACGGAATAGATAATGCAGAATTCTTCTGCGCTGACGCGGGCGACAGAGATACGATACTCCGCGCCGCAGGCGGCGTGCGCCCCGACGTCGTGGTAATAGACCCTCCCCGAAGGGGCTCTACAAAGGAGCTCGTGGAGTGCCTTGCATCGCTTGACGTACCGAGAGTGGTTTACGTCTCCTGCGACCCGAACACCCTCGCGCGCGACTGCGCGTGGTTCAAGGACGCAGGCTACAAGATAGGCGAGGTCACACCCGTCGATATGTTCCCGAGAACAGGACATGTTGAATCTGTTGTTTGTCTCAAACGACAGATTCAACAATGAATTGCCGTTGGCATGAATTGTGCTAACGCACATGAATTAACCTTCGGTCATGAATTGCCCTGCGGGGCATAAAGAGAACACGGCAATTCAATTCATGGAGCTCGACAGCGCGAGAAATCATGATGCGATAGCATCAATTCATGACGGCAACGCCGTCAAATCATTCTTACTTTGGAGTTTACGATGAAAGAAAACTTTTTAGTTGATCTGTCAAAACAATTTGCGGTTGACATAGTTAATCTTTGCACCGATATCAAAGAAAACCGCAAAAGCAATGTGCTATTAAATCAAGTATTGCGTAGCGGTACAAGCATAGGTGCAAATATACACGAAGCTAATTATGCTGCGAGCAAAGCCGATTTTATCAACAAGTTTCAAATCGCCCTGAAAGAGTGTTACGAAACGGATTATTGGCTCGGGTTATTTAAAGATACGCACATGATAACCGAGGAAGAATACAAGGATATGTTTGCAAAATGCAGTAAAATTCGCAAATTACTCATCGCCTCCATCACCACCGCAAAGGAAAACGGCTAAGGACAAATAATGATTTCGAGCGAAGCTCGAAACTCTCATTTACAGCAGTCATGGCTAACATATCGAAAGGAGTCTTATGAAAAACAGATTTGCAGCTTTCAACACTTTAATAGCAATTGCACTGCTGCTTGTTTTGGTGCTTAGCTTAATATTCACTTTCGCATATAAACAGCCAACGGAATTAAAACAGCAAACAGGAGTTGTTTCAAAATTCAAACAGTACGACGGGAAATGGTACGATAATATTTTCGGAAATTCTAAAGGCTCTTATTTCAATGTGCTCTTTGAAGATAATTCTTACTTTGAGGCAACCGGAATATGCTACGATTACATTGATAGGAGATTGTTTGAAAATTTACAGATAGGCGAAGAAATTACGATTACTTATTTTGAAAAAAGTGGTGGGTTAAGAAAAATATGTGCGATTGATTATAACGGTGAAACATACTTATCACTCAGCGATGTTCTAAATGAATATAGCAAAAACGAAAAGGTTGCACACATTGTTGGTCCGACAATTATGGCGCTCTCAATATCGATAGGAGCAGTTCTGTTTATTGTCAACTATAAGAAAAATCGTAGAAAGTAAATATACCTTTTGGAGTCTTGACCCACGTCGAAAGTGTCGTGTGTCTGACCAAAAACAATTAACAAAACCGTAAAGGACAAAAATCATGACAAGAATGACCCCCTTTAGAATGATAGGAAACATATACTTCGTCGGTACTTATGAGGCGTCCTCGCACCTGATAGACACGGGCGACGGACTTATACTCATCGACACCGGCTACGAGGAGAATGCCGAGACAGTTCTTGAGTCTATGCAGACTCTCGGCTTTGATCCGGCTGACGTGAAGTATATTCTTCACTCGCACGGTCACTATGACCACTCCGATGCGACACACAAACTCATCCCCGTCATGCCGAATGCCAAGACATACCTTTCATTCAAGGACATAAAGTACATAAAAAACTTCACGCCCGACTGCGACATAAAGGACGGCGACCGCATAAAGCTCGGCAACACCGAGATTCTCTGCCTCTTTACCCCCGGTCACACCGAGGGCTCTGTGTCATTCTTTATCGACGTTGAGGAGGAGGGCAAGACCTACCGCGCGGCAATGTTCGGCGGCTCGGGCACGAACCAGCTCAAAAAGGCTTGGATGCACGACTACGACGTACCCTATCTCTGCCGCGGCAAATTCTTTGACAGCGTTGACAGGCTTCTTCTCGAGCCCGTTGACGTTATGATAGGCAACCACGCGTGGCAGAACCGCACCCCCGAAAAATATGAAATGATGGCAAGTGCCGAGAAAAATCCATTCATAGATCCCACCGAGTGGTCGGCATATCTTTTAAAGCTTCGCGGACAGCTTGAGAATATAATTCTTACCGAGAGCCGCGAGCTCTTCATCACCTACGCGCACAGAGGCGCATCGGAATACCGCCCCGAAAACACACTTTCTTCATTTGATCTTGGTGTTGAAATGGGCGCGAACGGAATCGAGTGCGACATTCAGCGTGCAAAGGATGGCACGCTCGTGATATTCCATGACGGCACCTTGGAGCGCGTGACGGGTGAGTGTGGCGCGATAGCTGACTATACATACGACGAGCTTCAAAACTTTTCCGTAAAGAATGGCGAGCTTACCGACAAGATCCCATCGCTTGAGGATTTTCTCACTCGATATGCGGACAAAAATATCTCCTTTGCGATAGAGCTTAAGGTTGACGGCATCGAGCAAGAGGTCGCAGATCTTATCTTCAAATATGGAATCGACAAGAGATGCACCGTCACCTCGTTTGATATCGACAGACTGAAAAATATCAAGGCATATGCCCCCACGCTCAGAATCGGCTATCTCTCAAGCGAGATAAACGACGAGCTCATAGAAAAGCTCATAGACATGAAGGCTGACGAGATATGTCCCGAAGCCAAGAACGTCACAAAGGAGCAAGTCGCCGCTTGGCACCGCCTCGGCTTTAACGTTCGCGCTTGGGGTGTTACAGACGAAAATGTAATGAAAAAAGTATACGACGCAGGAGCTGACGGTATGACCGTCAACTTCCCCGACAAAATTTTGCAATACATAAAGGAGACCAAGGATTAACTATGCTTCCTAAGATAAGAAATGTAAAACTGCCAAGCCTCACCCTCCCCACCGCGTGGCAGACTGTGATATTCAGAAATTACGGCTACGTCCCCACCGAGAGGATAGCAGAAGTGCTTGAGTGCAACGAGGATACTGTTCGCCTCGAGGCGGCTCGCCTCGGTCTTTTCGACCATGGCTATGCCGATAGCTTTTCAAAAAGCGGACATATCACAACGATCCGCAATAACTGGTATCTGCTCCCCTATGAGCAGATCATAACCCTGCTCGGCACAGACGAGCAGACGCTCGACTTTATACTTGAAAAAGAGGACTTTCTCGGTGAAAAGCTCGGCGCTCACAAGCCCGCGTGCGAAAAGGTCGTATATTCTCCGCTCACCGAAGAACAGATAAAAGAGTGCCAGTGTGTGAGGGCGCTTTGCTCGGAATACAGCATCCCCGCAAAGAGCGCGCCCTTCTCCTTCTTTGAGGGCGCATATAAAAAGGAAAACACTATCGCGGCAGACGGAGACAGAATACTGCACGGATACCTCTCCCCCTGCCACGATGCGTTTGCCACCGACAATGCAGACACTCTCCCCGACGAGCTCCTGGAGATGTACGAAAAAACAGGTGTTACGGCTGTGTGGCTTCACGGAGTGCTCTCCGAGCTCTCCCCCTACCCCTTTGATCCCGATCGTTCTGTCGGATATGAGGCGCGCCGCGAGAATATGAGATCTCTCATAGAGAGATGCAAAAAATACGGCATAAAGCTCTATCTCTACCTCAACGAGCCGCGCGCTCTCCCCGTGGGAGTTGACCCCAAATTTGAGCGTCTTATCGGTGACCCCGAAAAGCGCACTCTGTGTATGGAAAAGCCTGAGGTCAGATCCTATCTCTACAGCGCGGTACGTGACCTTTGTGCCAACGTTGTGGACCTTGGCGGAATATTCACTATCACGATGAGTGAAAATCCCACCCACTGCAACTACAAAAAGGAGACCTCTTGTCCGGTTTGCGCGCATATCCCTCCCGAAAAAACCGCATCCGAGGTAAACAATATCATTCTTCGCGGAATGAGAGATGCAGGTTGTAACGGTGAGCTTATCGCAAACCTCTGGTGCTGGTCTCCCCTTATGGGCTGGAGCGATGAGCAGATATTCGGCGGTATCGCAAGACTTTCCCCCGAAATATCGGTAATGTGTGTCAGCGAATTTGACCTCAAAATAGAAAAAGGCGGATTCCCCTCCACCTGCAACGAATATTCGATATCCAATCCCGGTCCGAGCGAGCTCACAAAGAGAATACTCGGCAAAGCGGCAGAGCTCGGTCATAAGACCTATGCAAAGATCCAGGCAAACAACAGTTGGGAGTGTTCGGTTGTTCCCTACCTTCCCGTCTTTGACCTCGTATATGAGCACGTGAAAAATCTCCACGATATCAGTGTCAAGAATTATTTTCTTACCTGGACGCTCGGCGGCTATCCCTCCCCCTCACTTGACGTAGCGTCGAGCTACCGTGAGGACGTATCACTTGAGGTTTGGTATGCCGATACCTTCGGCGAGTATGCGGATGCGGTACATAAAGCAGTACTTACGCTCTGCGACGCGTTCAGAGAGTTCCCGTTCAGCATTCCGACTCTCTACCTTTCCCCAAAAACTCTCGGGCCTGCAAACCTGTGGGATATAGCGCCTGAGGAGAAAAAATCTTCGATGGTATGCTTCTCCTTTGACGATATCGAGACTTGGACCCGTCCCTATCCTACAGAAATATACCTCTCACAGTACAAAAAGCTGCTTGATAAATGGAAGATGGGCTTGGATGCGCTCACCTCTCTCCCCCGTACACCGCAGATCGAGGAGATAACAAGATACGCCGAGGTGGGATATCTGCACTATCTGAGTGATCTCTCGCAGACCGAATTCGCCATTGCAAAGAGATACGGTGACAAGGAAACTATGAGAAAATGCGTCCTCCGTGAGCGAACTACCGCAGAGCGACTTCTCGATCTTATGCGCGAGGACGCGAAGATCGGCTTTGAGGCCTCAAATCACTATTTCTACACAGAGCGCAACCTGCTTGAAAAAATGCTCCGTATGGAAAAATTTGCAGAGATTCTCTCTTGACAAAGTGAATTTGTTTTAGTATTATTATATAATGTCAATAAACAAACCAACGAAAGGCGAAAAAATGCAAACTCAGACAACTCTCCAAAATAAAAAGGGTATAAGCGCTTCAATGAAGCTCATTCTGCTCTGCTGGCTCATCTATGCCTTCTCCTACGTAGGAAAGGTAAACTACGCGGCAAGCATCAACCAGGTAATGAGTAACTTCGGCGTAGCCAAGGCTGAAGCGGGACTTGTCAGCTCATTCTTCTTTTTTGCTTACGGTATCGGTCAAATACTCAACGGTATCTTTTGTAAAAAGTACAACCTCAAGCTTATGATCTCGGGAAGCCTTTTGGTATCCGCGGTAGCAAATGTCACCGTTGCCCTCCTTCCCCTTAACGCTTTTGGTGTCGTCAAGGTAGTATGGCTTATCAACGGCATCTCGATGTCGATTCTCTGGCCCTCCCTTATCCGTCTCATAACCGAGACTCTGCCGAAGTCTCTCATGGTCAAGTCAACGCTGATAATGGGAACTACCGTCGCTGTAGGTACGTGTGTAGCTTACGGAACAAGCGCTATAATCGCAGTATTCTCCCCCAAGCACAATTTCATATTCTTTGTCGCGGCAGCCGTTCTCGTTACGATCGCGATAATCTGGATGATAGCTGTAACTCCTCTTACAAAGGCAGCCAAGAAGGAAGAGGAAGCAGAAGAGAAAGCAGAAGCAGCTGCAGAGGCTGAAATTCCTACGGAGACAAGAAGAAATGCGCCCGCAAAGAACATTATTATGCTCACAATTTGTATGCTCGCGCTTTACGGAGTTGCCACAAACCTTATCAAGGACGGTCTTACATCCTGGATGCCTACCATCCTCAAGGAGCAGTATCTCCTCCCCGATTACATTTCCATTCTTCTCACACTTGCTTTGCCTATCGTATCTATATTCTCAAACTTTCTCACAGTTTACCTCCACAAGCATATCCCCGACTATATCTTCCAGAACGTGTTCGTTTTCGGCTCGTCGGGTCTCCTTGTCGTAGGTATAATTGCAGGACTTGGACTCAACAATTCGATAGCCAGCCTCATCATCACACTTCTCGGATTCACACTTGTAACATTTATCGTATATTCCTCGAATACACTCATCACCTCTCTCTTCCCTATGGAAATGAAGGGTAAGATAAACTCGGGACTTATCGCGGGTGTCCTCAACGGCTTCTGCTATGTCGGAAGTACACTCAGCACCTACGGTCTCGGCGCTATAGCTGATGCATTCACAGACAAGGAAGCAAAATACTACGGTTGGAACGAGGTGTTCTGGACGATATTCGGTATCTGCATGGTAGTTTCCGCGGCAGCTATCGTATATACTTGCATAAGACGCGCTATGACTGTAAAAAATAAGTCAAAGGAAAGCATAGCCGAAAAGGCAGAGGAAAATATCGAAGCCTGAGCTATTCAAATCTCGGAGGTGCAAATGTACAAAATAGGTATCGATCTCGGCGGAACCAATATTGCCGTCGGTCTTGTGAACGAAAAATACGAAATAGTCTCAAAGAGGTCAACTCCCACCCTCGCAAAAAGAGGCGCGGATGCGATACTCGAGGATATGGCAAAGCTCTGTTTTGACGTATGCAAGGATATAGCTATCGATATTTCCGAGATAGCCTCTATAGGCATAGCAACACCCGGTGTCGCAAACAGCGCTGACGGTGTCGCTGAATACTGTAACAACATCTATTTCAGAAAATACCCCATCGTGGCAAAGCTCAAGGAGCTCACAGGGGTAACCGCCATAAAGCTTGAGAATGACGCCAACGCGGCAGCACTCGGTGAGGCTGTCGCGGGCGCGGCTCAGGGCGCGCGTATCAGTATGATAGTCACGCTCGGCACAGGTGTCGGAGGCGGTATCGTTATAGACGGAAAGGTCTATTCCGGCTTTAACTTCGTCGGTGGAGAGATAGGGCACATGGTCATAGAAAAGGACGGTGTTCCCTGTTCCTGCGGAAGACACGGCTGCTGGGAGGTATATTCCTCGGCTACCGCGCTCTCGCGAATGACTCGCGAAAAGATAGAGGAGTGCCGACGCGAGGGGCGTTATACCTCTATGTTCAAAGCTCCGAAAATTTCGGGCAAAACAGCGTGCGACGCGATGCGTCGGGGAGACGAAGCGGGCAAAGAGGTGTATGAAAAGTACCTCGACTACCTCGCTACCGGTCTTGCAAATATCATAAACATCTTTCAGCCCGAGGTGCTCTCGCTTGGCGGAGGGGTGTCAAATGAAGGTCAGTCGCTTATCGACGATCTTCTCCCCCGCGTTCGCAAGCAGACCTACGGCTACGGCTTTATAAAGCTGACGGATATAAGGATAGCAAAGCTCGGAAACGATGCGGGAATCATAGGCGCGGCGGCACTTTGAATCTCGTCTATATAAAAAGAAGAAAAAAGTTAAAAAAATACTTGACAAGCCCTCTCAAAAGTGGTAGAATGGTACTACCTCTGCGAGTGGGCTTTTTCTTTGTGCTGTTTTTTGCGCCAAAAAAACACACGTCACTCGGTGAGGGAGGTACACGGACGGGTTCCCGTCTAATAAATTTAAAATGGAGGTGCCGAAAAATGGCTAATGATTCAAGAGTCAAAATCACTCTCGTCTGCACAGAGTGCAAGCAGAGAAACTATGACACAAAGAAGAACAAGAAAAACGACCCTGACAGACTTGAAATGAAGAAGCACTGCAGGTTCTGCCGCAAGCACACTCTTCACAAAGAGTCCAAATAATTTGAGGAGAGAGGTAAGATAATGGCAGATAAGGAAAAGAATATCGCTGAAGTCGAAAACAAGTCCAAGAAGCCTGCTAAAGAAAAGAAAAAGGGCAGAATCAAAGAGGCTTGGCGCGGATTCAAGAGCGAAGTCAAAAAAGTAGTCTGGCCGTCATGGAAGCAGGTGCTTAAGAACACCGGCGTCGTTCTCGTTGTTATGCTTATTTGCGCAATTATGATCGGTGCTCTGGACTATGCGTTCGGACAGGGTATCGCTGCGCTCACAAAACTCTTCAGATAAGCTTAGGAGCTTTTTGACATGAGTGACATAAACGAGATGAATGTTGGGCCGAGATGGTATGTGGCGCACACCTACTCCGGCTATGAAAACAAGGTAAAGGCAAGCCTTGAAAAGATCGTTGAAAACCGTGGTCTCGGACACTTGATATTCGACATCAAGATCCCTGTTGAAACGGTTATCGAAAAGAACGGAGACGTTGAAAAAGAGGTTGAGGTCAAGATATTCCCCAGCTACGTTCTTATCAAGATGGTAATGAACGAGGAGAGCTGGCACGCAGTGAGAAATATCACCGGCGTTACAGGATTTGTAGGCCCCGGATCTCGCCCCACTCCTCTTAGCGAGGAAGAGGTTGAAGCTCTCAACATCGATTCCAAGAGAATCGAGCTTTCGATAAAGGTAGGCGACGAGGTAACCATCACCGAGGGACTCTTCTCGGGATACAAGGGTACGGTACAGTCGATATCCGACGACATGAAATCTGCGACAGTACTTGTTAAGAGAGGCTCTCGCGATATGCCTGTCGAACTTGACACAAGCGTAATAAAGCTTGCGTAACAGTAGCGTATAAGCTACAGTGGGAGGGAGAAAATTTTGATTCTTCCGTAAAAAACCACATATTGGAGGTAAATTTTAATTATGGCAAAGAAAGTATTAGGCTACATTAAGCTTCAGTTGCCCGCAGGAAAGGCAACTCCCCAGCCCCCCGTAGGACCTGCACTTGGTCAGTACGGTGTTGCAATTCCCGTATTTACAAAGGAATTCAACGAGAGAACAAAGAATGACATCGGTCTCATCATCCCTGTAGTTATCACAGTTTATGCAGACCGTTCCTTCACATTTATCACAAAGACTCCCCCCGCTCCCGTTCTTATAAAGAAGGCATGCGGAATCGAGTCCGGCTCTGACAAGCCCAACAAGACAAAGGTAGCAAAGATCACTAAGGAGCAGGTTCGCAAGATCGCAGAGACAAAGATGCCTGACCTTAACGCAGCAAACATTGACACCGCTATGAGCATGATCGCAGGAACAGCTCGCAGCATGGGCGTAGTTGTCGAGGACTGAGGAGGATTTGAACAATGGGAAAGAAATATACAGATAGTGTAAAACTTATTGATAAGAGCAAGGCTTATGAGCCTGCAGAAGCTCTTGAGCTCGTTTGCCAGACATCTAAGGCAAAGTTTGACGAGACTGTTGAGATCCACATCCGTCTCGGTGTTGACTCCCGTCACGCTGACCAGCAGGTTAGAGGCGCGGTTATCCTCCCCAACGGAACAGGTAAGAAGGTAAAGGTTCTCGTTTTCGCTAAGGGCGACAACGTTCAGAAGGCACTCGACGCAGGCGCTGAGTACGCAGGCGGAGCTGAGTACGCAGAGAAGATCCAGTCCGAGAACTGGTTCGACTTCGACGTAGTTATCGCTAGCCCCGACATGATGGGTGTTATCGGTAGACTCGGTAAGGTGCTCGGTCCTAAGGGACTTATGCCCTCTCCTAAGGCAGGAACAGTTACTCCCGACGTTGCACGTGCTGTAACAGAGGCAAAGGCTGGTAAGATCGAGTATCGTCTCGACAAGACCAACATCATTCACTGCCCCATCGGTAAGGCATCCTTCGGTACAGAGAAGCTCACAGAGAACTTCAACACACTCGTTGGTGCAGTTATCAAGGCTAAGCCCGCTGCTGCAAAGGGTCAGTACATTAAGAGCTGCGTAGTTGCAAGCACAATGGGCCCCGGCATCAAGATCAACCAGGCAAAGCTTGGCTAATTAAATAAAAAAAGATCCGATCTTTGATCGGATCTTTTTTTATTACTTACTAAATATATGATAATAGTACACGGGCAGAGCGCTCCAGCCGTCACAGAGGCTGCCTGCGCCTCTAAAGTCAGTCCAGCCGAGCTCGGTCTCCCAAACGGTGCCGACACCCGCCTCGACCATAGGCTTGTATACGCGTCTTATATCCTCGAGGATATACTGCTTGTAAACATCAAAATCCACCGAGAGCAACGCATCGTAGAAGAAGCACTGCATACTGAGCGACGCGGGGATAATCTCGCTGTCTGTGAGCATCGCCTCGCATACCGCCCTTGCCTCCTCTCCATCTACCGCTCCGCAAAGGATCGCGAGAGAGTTACCAAACGCGCTGAAAAGCTCTGAATTCTTGCGATGTCTGAAAAGTTTTCTGTTGCTGTCGTAGAAATTCTCCTTGATAAGCGCGTTCAGCTCGGCAACAAGCTGCGAATAAGTGTTCTCAACTCCTATCTCGTCTAACATATACGCCATATTAGCGGCAGCTATTGAGAGAAGCGCGTTGAATATCAGGTCGGGCTGATCGAAATCGCCATCCTTCATAACGGCAAGTCCGTCGCGCCATTCGTAGAAATTCCAGTATTTTTTAGAATTTATCGGGTAGATAAGCCCGTCCTCGCGTCTGTACCTGAGACACGCGTCAAGCACGCGGCAAAGCTTTGGATAAATACGCTTTATAAAATCCTTATCGCCCGAATATTTCAGATACTCCGCACAGGAAATATAAAAATACAGCGAGTAGCTCGGAATTGCAAGTCCCTCGGACATCGGGAAACAGATAGAGAGAAGTCCGTCCTCTCTATCATCATTCGCGATAAGCTCAAGGTTAGCTCTCGGATATTTGTACTCGTCAAACAGATAATATCCGCAAAGCATCTGGTTGCGGCTGTCCATCGAATAAAGCCCCTGCTCTCTCCAAGGACAGTCCTCATAGTGCTCGTGCATACACATACGGAGCGTGCGCTCGCAAATATCGTATATCTTCTCGTCCTCGGGAGAAAGCTTGGGACGCGGCATCGTCTTTACAGGATACATCACGGGAACTATCCCGATCTTCTTTACAGTAAAATCCGACTCACCCGAAACCGCAAGGAACTTGCAGCCAAGACGTCTGAAGGGATTCATATAAACCGTCTTTCCAGCCTTCACCTTGATCTCTACGCTGAAATCTCTCTTTTCGATAAATCGATCCACCCTGCCCTCACGGTTCAGATGCTCAGCGTAGGATACGGTTATCACCTGCTCACGATCCGACTCTATCTCAAGTGAGAGAAAGCCCACCGTGTTGAGATCAAGCGCAAATATCCCGTCAGCGTATGGCTTTGCCTCAACAAAATCATCGAGATAAAGTCTCTCGCACGGGCGCTTGAAAAGAGGGAGCTTTTGCCAGATAGTGCTCGAATAATAAAAGTCGGAAAGCTCGCCCATCATCCAGTTGTCCTCGGCAGTCGCGTCATAGAAGAAGCTCAGACCAAGCTGGGGAGTTATCCTTTTGAACGCGTGATTGCGATATGTATTGCTGATACGAGAGGGTATATTCTCAGAGGAATGCGCCACCGACTCGCCGTCGGCAAAGAGCTCAAACATAAGCCCCGCCCTGCCCTCACAGTAAGTACTGCTTTTTATCTCACCGTAATACCAAACGATGATCGCAAGGTGGTTTTTTCCCTTCTTACAGTCCTTTGTTATATCTATCTCGTCGTATATCTTGTAGTGTGGATAGTCGGGATACTGACCGAATGCCGCGAGCGTTCCGTTTACATAGACCGCATAGTTAGAGTCAGCCGAGATGTCAAGCGTCATTCGCTTGCCACTGTACTCAAAGGGCGTGTAAAACTCCGCGTACTCGTCTCCCTGCGCCACACCGCGCCATATCCATTTTGCGTTGTTAAACATGGTATCTCCTGTTTTTATATTTTAATGGAATGGCAGAGGCTCATAAGTTCCTCTGCCATTTTCGTTTATGCAATTATCTGTTGAGGATAAGCTTTGTGAGCTCTACGGGAGGAACGATCTTTCCGTCCTTGTAAACTCTCATGTTACCGGAAGCGATCTCGTCTATGAGAACGACCTCTCCTTTGTGGTAACCAAACTCAAACTTGATATCCCAAAGATCAAGTCCGATACTCTTGAGATCATCAGCAACTATCTTTGTGATCTTGAGTGTCTGCTCCTTCATGCTCTCAAAGAGCTCGGGAGTCATAACGCCGAGAGCTGCAAGTCCCTCGCCTGTAACCAGCGGGTCGCCCTTCTCGTCGTTCTTGAATGTGCACTCAACGTAACCGCCCTCAAGGGGTGTTCCGTCCTTGATGTACTCGCCGTATCTGCGGATAAAGCTTCCTGTAGCAACGAGACGGCAAATAACCTCAAGTCCGTTTCCGCCGAGGTTCTTACCAAAGTTCTCTGCGGGAAGAACTTCCATAGTAGCGTTCTCTATATCAGCGCTGACGTAGTGTGTCTTAATACCTGCAGCCTTGAGAAGCTCAAAGTAAAGAATAGATGTCTGGAGGTTAGCCTTACCGATTCCCTCGATAGTAAGTCCTACAGAGTTCTCACCGGGATCGAACACTCCGTCTTTTCCTGTGCAGTCGTCCTTGAACTTAAGCATTACGTTGCCATTGTCAAGAGCATATACGTCTTTTGTCTTGCCTTCGTAGATCTTTTTCATATTTAGCACTCCTTTGTTTTTTGAATTATCACAACAAGTATATTTTACCACTATTTTTTTCGCTTGTACAGATATTTTTTAAAATTTTTTGAGATTTTTTAGCCTTATTTTTTGATTTTTGCGCGCAAAGTATACTTTTCGATGATCTCTATAGGGTGGTAGGAAAGCTTTGAGTGTCTGAGCCCCTCCTCACCGCAGTCCTCCTCACGGTTTATAAAAGCAACCCCCGTAGCGTGTGCCTTGGCAAAGAGATTTACAAGCATAGGATAAGCCCCTTCATACGTCACGTTCGCCTTTTCCGTGTGAATATGCAGCGTATCTCCAACCACCTCTCCGATAGAAAATCCGATAACCTCGCCGTCAACCTTGAGAACTCCCGTACACAGCTCGCCGTCATTCATATCGTCGATCTGCTCGTAGATATGGCTCTCCTCGTAACCGTCCACCTCACTCGGAGATTTTCTGAGGACGTGGAAATAATCAGAGCAAAATTGCTTCACCGCCTCGCGGTTTTCCGCATTTATCTCCTCAAATGAGTATCGGTCTCCATAAAGCTTTTTAAATTTGTTTATATGGTTTCTTTGAGTACTGTATTTTCTACCCTTCAACTCAATTATATCACTCGCAACGTAGAGATAATCGTCCCATTCGCGCTCGTGCCAGCACTCGCCGCACTCGTATCTCTCCAAAAAAGCTTGAATCTCCTCTTTCGTAAAGCAGCTGAAATATGCCTCGCCGCCCTCGGCCTCAATTATAGCGTCTGTCAGCTCATTCGCGCCCTCGGCATAATAACTCACGCCCTCCATATCGCCAAAGCGTATCGCATAATCAGAGCCGCTCACACATACGGATATGTCATAATAGTCGCGCCAGAAAATGAGATTTGCGGGAGATATGTCGCATATCCTCGCGCGGTGATTTGAGAGCAGAGCCTTTATTTTATCCTTATCCTTTATAGTTATCTTTTCAAAATTTAACATATAACTTCCTTTTCTTTATTCTCTACACAATATAGTATATAAAAGAGAGTACCTTGTCAATATATTTTTTTCAATTCGCACATAATAATATCACTTATTTTCAGGAGGTGGCTATGAAAAGGATATTTGACGCGACACTAGTACTCATCTGTGCCGCTTTTATTGCCGTATTCGGTGCACTCGTGCTTATCTCGCCTGCCCAGAGCTTCTCGGAGGCAGAAAACCGAGCGCTTGCAAAAGCTCCAAAATTAACGATAGAAAAACTTGCAAGCGGGGAGTTTTTCGAGAGCCTTCGCGACTTTTTTCGCGACCAGTTCCCGCTCCGCCCACTTTTTATAGGTATCAAAACCTCCACTGAGCTATCCCTTGGCAGAGGTGAGAACAACGGGGTGCTCTTTACCGATGACGGATACCTCGTAACCTCGCCAAGCTATGATACCCTCTCTCTTTATGAGAAAAATCTCGCCTCGCTTCGTGCTTTCTGTGAAAGAAGAGAGGCTCTCCACGACCGCGTGAGCGTGTTTTTCGCACCTCGCGGGGCGGACGTGCTGACGTCAAAGCTAAACGGCAGATATCCGAGAGAAGAACTGACGTATGTATGGGATATGGCAAGCCAGCAACTACCCGACCTCATCACCGCTACCGACACCCTCCGCCAACAAGCAAATGATAACGAATACGTTTGGTTTCGCACCGACCACCACTGGACTAGCCTTGGCGCATATACGGCATACCGTACCCTCGCGGGCAGTCTTGGGTTTACTCCCCTGCCCCTTGAATATTGGCGTTTTGAATGTGCCACAGAGAGCTTTCTCGGAACTGTATATTCAAAATCGGGCGCGTATAACACAGACCCCGACAGGATATATATTCCAACCTCAAGCACAGCCTTTACCGTAACCTACCATACGGAAAAGAAAGAAAGCGGCTCGCTTTACAAGAAAGAAAAGCTTGAGACAAAGGACAAATATTCGGTATTCCTCGGTGGAAATTTCTCGCATATCAGTGTAAGAGGAGATACCCCTCGCCCTCGGCTCGTGGTGATAAAGGACAGCTTTGCAAACGCGATTATCCCCTACCTCGCGGAGTATTTTGATCTTGAGATATATGACCTCAGATACTTTAAAGGCTCTATATCAAAGGAGCTGGATCGAGAGGGGCAAAATAATATTCTCATCCTCTACGGCATAGATACCGCCATAACCGATGGATCGCTGTCTTATCTTGTGAGATAAAAACGGGAGAGCTTTCAAAAGCTCTCCCGTTCATCTTATTCCTCTGTCTTTTTAGTCTTTTTCTTTTCAGTCTCGTTTTGCTTTTCAAGCTCACGCTCGCGCTTTTTCTTCTCTTTTTCCTCTTTTTCCCGCTCAGACACCTCGGGATACTTTGCGTCTATCATCGCCTGCGCAATGTTCTTGAGGCATGCGCTCATAGAAACGATGCCGCCGAGAGCTGCGAGGAAATCCTCATCGCGCTCGATGTTAAGTGAGTGCGCGGATATCATACCGTCAATTATCTCGCAAGCATACGCGCGGTTATCCTCTTTTATATCCATATAACGGCTGTAAAGCGTCTCCAGTGACTTCGCGTCAAATCCCTCTATCGCGTACGCACCCGCAAGTATTCTCTTTATCTCACCGATAGAGAGCGTACTCTTGAGCGTATATACGGTAAGTATCTGGATTATCTGCTCCTTGGTGTACTTTTTGCCCTTGACGGGTGTTATCACTCCGTCCTTTGAGTAGTTATTTATCATCGTCTTGGTAAGCTGCTTTTCAAGGAATCTCTCTGATCCCTCCTTCTGCTTCTCCGCAACGAGGTTTATTATCTGATCCACGTAAAGATCTATCGAGGGTATCTCAGCGCTCTGAAGCTCTGCCTCATTCAAGGCATCGTTTATTACCGTATCAAGCTCACACTTGTTCATATCACATCTCCTTTACTTGGTATTTAATACTATAATACACCATTTTCGATATCGTGTCAAGAAGAGTTTTATTTTTGTGTTGATTTTTGCAAGATTTTATGCTATAATTAACTTAATGATTTTTGAAGGGAAACAGAAAAATGTTAGATCTCGGATTTTACGAAAAGGTGGTCGAGCCGCCCACAAAGAAAAAAAGCTCGGCTTCTAAAATAATCGCCACTGTAATATACATCATACTTGTAGGATTTTTCATACTCACTATGATAATATCCAAAATGTTTGTCCCCGGATTTGTAGCGATAGTAGTCCTCTCACTCGCTCTCTATCTTTTTTTCGGAACGGCAAGCTACGAATATGAATATGCATTTTCAGAGGCAGGTGTAACGCTTGCAAAGATATACGCGAAAAAGCGAAGAAAAACGATATTTGACGTCTCTGACGAGCAGATACTCCTCATTGCTCCCGTAAACGAGCAAAATCTCGCTCGCGCAAAGGAGCTCGCGTCAAGCCACACCTACGACATCTACGCAGATGACGAGGAGGGTGCGCTTTGGATGATAGTTTTCGAGGTGGAAAAGGGCGCGCGCGCGACCTTCATATTCCGCGCGGAGGACTATGCCATAAAGGTGCTCAAAGCCTTAAGGCCCTCGGCTATTAGATATAGATGAAAAACAAAAACGACCTCTTTTAGAGGTCGTTTTTTATTGCTGTTTAAAATGACTTTTCAACCACACGCTTCTTATCTGCGCAGTACTCGTTGATTATCTCGGTCTCGGAGAAATGCTCTCTTACGCCGCTGATAAGCTGGTATGTCTCGTGTCCCTTGCCCGCGAGAAGAATTATATCTCCCGCCGAGGAGTTCTCAAGCGCGTAAAGGATAGCCTTCTTTCTGTCAGTTATCGCGAGGTACGGACAGGAGTCTGCCGTGAAATAGGACGCGATCTCACCGATTATCGCAGACGGAGGCTCGTTATCGGGGTTGTCCGAGGTGAGGATACAGAAGTCCGCGTCGCGAGATGCAACGAGACCAAGCTCTGCTCTTCTCATTCTCGTACGTCCGCCTATCGAACCGAAAAGACAGATAAGTCTGTTGGGGTTGTAAACTCGAAGCGAGCTGAGCGCCGCCTTGAGGCTGACACCGTTGTGCGCGTAGTCTATCACCGCGGTCGCGCCGTTAGGAAGCTCTATCGTCTCAAATCTTCCCTTTATTCTGACCTTCTGAATGCTCTTGACAAGCAGATCGTATGTAATGCCGAGCTTTCTGCACACCGCGATAGCTGTCATCGCGTTGTAAACGCTGAACTCACCCGGGAAGGAAAGTGATACGGGATACTTTCTGCCCTCGCAGGAGCAGTCAAAGCTTACACCGATATTGCCGGGGGACCTGAAGAACGTGATCTTCGATGCGGTGTAATCCGCCTCGGGATTTTCTATCGCAACGCCAACCATGTCGCATCCAACACCCGCTATCATGTCGTAGGAGTTGATGTCATCGGCATTATACACCACGAACTTCGTGTTGTAATCTGTAAAGAGGAGACGCTTGCATCTCTTGTAATCGTTGAAATCCGAGTGCTCAAACTTTCCGATATGGTCGGGATAAAGGTTTGTGAACACTGTGATATCAAAATCTATTCCGTAAACCCTGTTGTACTTAAGAGCCTGCGAGGATACCTCCATAACGAGCGTCGTTATACCTATATCAAGCATTCTTCTCATATAGTAATGCAGGTCATAGCTCTCGGGCGTTGTGTTTACCGTGTTGAAATGGTAATCATCAAAGGAAACTCCGTTAGAACCGATGTATCCCGTGGGGATCCCGTTTGCGTTGAGCAGGTTATAGATGAGAAGAGAGGTAGTGGTCTTTCCCTTCGTGCCCGTGACACCGATTATCTTGAGCTGCTTTGAGGGGTGACCGAAGAACTCGTCAGAAAGCTTTGCAAGGGCAAGGCGAGTGTCGGGTGTTACTATAACTATCGCGTCGTCGGGAAGATTTTCAAGCGGATGCTCCGCAACGAAAACTCTGCACATTCTCTGATATGCCGAGATAGCGTATTCGTGCCCGTCGGAAAGCGCACCCGATATGCAGACAAACATCGAGGAATAACAAGCCTTTCTCGAGTCGCAGCAAAGCGAGAGTATGTCAATACCGTCTGTTGTCTGTCCTTTTTTATCTATTATCTCCGTGTATTCAATGGTGGAAAGAAGCTGTTTTAAGAGCATATCATTACCTTCCTTTCATTTTCAAAAAATTCAATAGAGCCGCATCAAAGCCTGTGGGCTCAGCACCGCATTCTGCTATAGCGGAGGCAGCGAGGATCTCCATCGGGTCTATAAAATGTATGTCCGAGGAAAGCTCTCGCTTCATGCAGGAGAGCTCTGTGCAGCCGAGTATCACGGCATCGCACCCCTCACCTATAAGCGAGCCTGCTATCTCTAAAAACCTCTCTCTGTCTGGCGCCTTTCCCTGCTTGAGAGCGGAATATATAGTGTTCGAGATAAATCTCTGATCCTCCTCGGAGCAAGTGACGTGCTCTATACCGAGTGCCTCTAACTCCTCCTTGTAAATTCCCGCGCGCACACTTCCCTCGGTGGCGAGAACTCCAAGCTTTTTATATGCCTGAGCCTTGCAAAAGCTTGCGGTCTCTTTGGGCATGTGGAGAATTTTTGCCGTTACTTTCTCAGAGAGTGCCTCGTGAAAATAATGCGCGGCATTGCAGGGTATCGCCAATACCTCAGCGCCTGCACCTACGAGCCGTTCAGCCTCGGCAAGGAGTGCGGGGAGAGGATCGTTGCAGGATCTGCCGACGATGAACGCGGTTCTGTCAGGTATATCCGCGCGAGAGCTGAGCAAAAAGTTTATATGATCCTGATCGCACTCTGCCTTTGTGTGCGATACGAGAAGCTCACAAAAGCACACGCTCGCCATCGGACCGAGTCCGCCTATTATTCCGAGCGTTTTTCCCTCGCTCATAGTCCCCCTCCTTTCATGATCGCCGCTATCGGCGCGCATTTAAAAATATCCTCTCGGCTCGCTATGATAAAGCGAGGCTCAAGGAACTCGATGTTCTCTTTTACAAACTCCTCAAAGCGCGCGCCAAAGGGCACGAGCACGGGGAGATATTCCCGATTTACCGAAATAGCCCCAAGAGCAGAGCGCATAGCTATACCCTCGGTAACCGAAATAAGGTCAAAAAAGCTCGACGTCGGGTCTATAAAGCTCCAAAAGCTGCGCTTTGAATCGCACACGTAGGACTTGACGCCGCAAGTCAGATAAAGCTTTAACGAAAGCTTGTGCGCCGCAAAGCTATCACCGAGAAAAATCGGGAGCAGCGCTTCTCTTTGCATTGCCTTTTGGAACTCTGTCATAAAAAAACCTCAAAAAATACTTTTTCAACTTATATTATAGCATACAAAAATCCAAATTGAAAGAAGTTTTCTCTATATTTTTTCAATATTTATGATAAAACCTTGAAATTTTATCTGAAATTAACTATAATTAAGTTGAAAATTGAAAAACTCCGCAAAGGAGGATGAAAATGAAGAAAGAAACTATCTACGAAATATTTTCAAATATACCGAAAATCACCACCGAGCGCCTCACCCTCCGCGCTCTGCGTGAGCTTGATGCCGATGACGTTTTTGAATACGCGTCTCTCCCCGAGGTCACCAAATATCTCCTCTGGCGCGAGCACCCTACCCTCGCCTACACAAAGGAATTTCTCGCGTACGTCGAAAACAGATACCCCCTTGGGGATTTTTACGACTGGGCGGTGACACTAAGCGACACGGGCAAGGTGATAGGAACCTGCGGCTTTACAAAAATAGATCCCGTCAACCGCGTGGGCGAGATAGGTTACGTTTTAAACCCCAAATACCACGGCAAGGGACTTGCCCGCGAGGCGGCCGGCGCCGTTATGAGCTTTGGCTTTGAGCGGCTCGGACTTCACCGAATAGAAGCTAAATTTATGCAGGGCAACGAAGCCTCGCGCGCCGTAATGGAGCACATCGGTATGAGCTTTGAGGGCTTTGAGCGAGACGCTGTATTTGTCAAGGGAAGATACGTAACGGTTGGAAAATGCGCGCGTCTCTCAAGCGATAAATAAAGAGAATATCGTGCACCACTCGTGATAAAAATAATAACGAACGCAAAACGAAAGGATATAAAAATGGATTTTAAGTCGCTTGAAAACTTTATGGACCGACTTACCGCATGGAGAATACCGGGAAACAGCATCGAGGTGTATCTCAAGGGTGAGAGAGTCTTTGAATACAGCTCGGGATACGCATCTCTTGAGCACCGAGAGCTTATGACTCCCGACCATATGCTCAATATGTACTCCTGTTCAAAGCTCGTCACCGTGACAGCGGCGCTCCAGCTTTACGAAAGGGGCTACTTTCTCTTCTCTGACCCCGTATATCAGTTTATTCCCGAATTCAGAAACATGAGGATCGAGCACAGAAACGGCAATATTTCCTGGGCGCAGCACCCGATAAATATGCGTCAGCTTCTAACTATGACATCTGGTCTTGACTACAATATGAACAGCGAGGGCATCAAAAAAGCCCGCGAGCTGACCTGCGGCAGAATGGACACACTGACAGTCGCTCGCTGCATCGCTGAGGAGGACAAGCTCTGCTTTGAGCCGGGCGACGCTTGGATGTACGGCAAGAGCCACGAGATACTCGCCGCTGTAGTTGAGGTGATATCGGGTCAGAAATTCAGAGACTACGTAAAAGAAAACATCTTCGAGCCGCTTGAAATGAAGAACGCGTGCTACCATAATGACGCGGTAAGAGACAGAATGGCTGAGCAGTACAGCTTCAAAAATCTTTCCGAGCGAGATATCGTCAAGCTTCAGAGCAAGGACAACTCCCGCGAGCGCGGACAGATAATAAACGTCGGAAAGACGATGATTCACGATCTCGGTGCGGAATACGACTCCGGCGGTGCGGGAGTGACGGCATCGGTATCCGAGTTTTCAAAATTCGTATGCGCACTCGCAGGCAAAGGTATGGGAATTAACGGTGAGAGAATACTCTCCTCAGGAACTGTGGATCTTATGAGACAGAATCAGCTCTCCGAGCGACAGATAAAAACCTTTGACTGGGACAGTGTTGCGGGCTACGGCTACGGACTCGGAGTCAGAACGATGATAAACAAGGCAGAAAGCGGTTCTCTTGGCAACCTCCTTGAATTCGGTTGGAGCGGCGCGGCAGGATCGAGCGCGATAATCGACACGGACATCGGTCTTGCGGCATTCTATTCACACCATATGTTAAACGCGCAGGAGGGATATTATCAGCCAAGGCTGAGAAATGTTCTCTACTCGTGTCTTGACTGACATCTAAATAAGTACAAACACCCCGGTTTTTTCTTTCGGGTGAGTGCTTAATATAACAAATAACAAACACGGCAGAGGTAATCCTCTGCCGTGTCTTTTTACTCGTCTATTGCCTCGAATCTTTCTCTTGCGCGGAAAATGAGCGATATGCACCAAATTCCCGCCAATGCAACAACGGTATATATTATGCGCGCCGCGAGAGATCCCGCGCCACCCGTAATCCAAGCGACGATATCGAACTTGAAAAGACCAATGCTTCCCCAGTTGAGCGCGCCGATTATAGTGATTATAAGCGCGATTCTGTCCATTATCATTGTCAGATCCTCCTTTAACGGTTTCACCGTCAATAATAGTTTGCGAGAAAACCCGACGCTTATGATAAGTATTTTTTTGAAATAATGTCAATAAATATCTCGCTCAAATATCAAAAAGCTTTATCGACTTGATAGCCGTGCCGCCCTCGTATTCCCTGACCTCGCCAAGTGCGAAAAATCCGCCCTTGCCCGAAAGTCTGACTCGCTTGCCCACCTCATAGCGTGTGCCTATCTTTTTCTGATATATCTCACAGCCGCTGCGAGAGAGCTTTTCGTAAAATTCGGGAAGCTTTACGTCGGGAAGCGACGCGAAAAGCGATTCTGTTTGGATAAGGAGTGAGCGCCTCTCCTCCTCGCTCATAGCCTCAAGCTCCGCGATGGTTTTTGACTCGGTTATCGAAAATCCGCCCGTCTCCAAGCGGTCAAGCGATGCCATCGCACCGCCACAGCCAAGCTTTTTACCTATATCCGCGCAAAGCGTTCTGATATAAGTCCCCGACGAGCATGTAACGTCAAGCGCGAAGATCTCTCTGTCCTCTGTCGGCTCGCATTTTATCGCGTGGATAGTTATCCGTCTCGCCTCACGCTCAACGGTAACTCCCTGCCTTGCAAGGTCGCAAAGCTTTTTGCCGCCCACCTTGAGCGCGCTGTACATAGGAGGTATCTGCTCGCACTCGCCAAGAAAGCTCTCTGCCGCCGCTATCACCTCGTCAGCCGCGGGGATATCCTCACTTTTGGTGAGTATCTCTCCCGTCGTATCCTCTGTATCGGTGGTGATGCCGAGCCTTAGTGTCGCTTTGTATCTCTTCGTGTCGCTCACAAGATACTCTGCCGCCTTTGCCGCCCTGCCGACAAGAACCACAAGCACGCCCGTTGCCATAGGGTCAAGCGTTCCCGTATGACCAACCTTTTTTGTGCCAAAAAGCCGTCTTATCTTGAAAACGATGTCGTGCGAGGTCACTCCCTCGTGCTTATTGACTATCAGTACGCCATTCGGCTCTGATACTGTGCTCATATGAGTATATCCTCAAGCGGGCGCTTGGGAACATAGTGAGTGTTCTCTGCGTCTCTGTAATACTTGATCTTGCCATCCTCCGCCTCAACAAGCACTGCCTTTTCGTCGGGCTTGCCGAGTGCGACGATGAGATTTATCTCAAAATTTTCGGGAAGGTTGAGCGCCTTTTTAATATTCTCTCCATTGTAAGAGCCTATCATACAGCTGCCGTATCCCGCCTCTGTGGCGGAGAGCATAATGATCTCTGCGCAGATGCCAATATCCTTGAGATAAAGCTTCTCAAGAGGAGCGACGTTGGTGTCGTGACACATAACGATAAGAGATGTCGGCTCGTGTCCGTCGGGCGGGAGCTTGATGCCGAGAGATGCCGCAAAGCGGAGCTCGGGCAGACAAGCCTCAAGCTCGGGGGATGAATCGACTATCTTATATTTGAGGGGCTGTATGTTTCTCGTTGACGCGGAGATCCTCGCGTTATCGATAAAACCGATAAGCGTCTCTCTCGGGATCTTAACATTCGGATCAAAGGAACGAAAGCTTCTTGTCTCTATCAAAAGGTCCTTAAGCATCTTATTTTTCCTCCTCTTTTTTGGGAAATCTCACCCACGCGGACTTGATATTTACGCCCTTTGCGGAGAAATTCGCCTCATATTCGGTCATAACGTTGTCAACTGCCTTGTCTGTCGCGTGAAGATCCTCTGTTTTCCAAAAGACATCCGCGCCGTAAAGCTCAAACTCCTCAAGGCTGGACGCAAAAAATCCGTCGTTGTCTGTCTTGAGCTTGAGTATGCCGTCTTCCTTTAAAAGCTTTTCATATATCGCAAGGAATGTACGATATGTAAGTCGGCGCTTAGCGTGACCGGATTTCGGCCACGGATCGCTGAAGTTTAAGTATATGCAGTCAACAGAGTGCGGCTTTACCGTATCCTCAAGGAACTTCGCATCCCCGATGAGGAAACGGAGATTGTCACGCGCTCTGTCAGGTGTTCGAGCGACCGCCTTTTCAAGCGCGACACAGCACACGTCTGCAACCTTTTCGACGGCGATAAAGTTTACGTCGGGATACTTCTCTGCCATACCGCAGGCAAAGTTACCCTTGCCGCAGCCGATCTCAAGGTGGAGCGGCGCGCTCTCGCTGAATATCTGCTCGGGCGCGGAGAGTGTCGAGAGATCGCTCACAAGAAGATGTGAGCAAGCTTCTATTCTCTGCGCTCCGTTCTTTTTCTTTCTGACTCTCATAGCTTTATTATACGTTAAATCTGAAGAGAACGACGTCCCCGTCCTTCATCACGTATTCCTTTCCTTCACTTCTGTAAAGACCCGCGTCCTTTGCTGCCGCAATAGTTCCGCAGGACATAAGATCCTCAAAGGAAACTATCTCCGCGCGGATAAATCCACGCTCAAAGTCGCTGTGTATCTTTCCTGCCGCACCGGGCGCCTTTGTGCCCTTGGTGATAGTCCAAGCTCTGACCTCCTGAGGTCCTGCCGTGAGGAAGCTGATAAGTCCAAGGAGCGCGTAGCTTGCCTTGATAAGACGGTCAAGACCGCTCTCGGCAATTCCGAGATCATCAAGGAACATTGCCTTCTCCTCACCCTCAAGCTCAGCGATCTCCGCCTCAAGCTGGGCGCAGATAGCGATTATCTGCGAGTGCTCGCGCTCTGCCTGTTCCTTGAGCGCTACGTAGTCGGCATTGTCAAGAGGCTCACCCGACACCTCGTCCTCACTCACGTTCGCAACGTAGATAACAGGCTTCATTGTGAGCAGGGGTATGTCGTAAAGACAAGCTCTCTCGTCGTCTGTAAGCTCTACCTCGCGCGCGCACTTTCCATCAGAAAGAGCCGCGTGAAGGGTCTCATACACCTCAAGCTCAGCGGCGAGCGACTTGTCGCCCTTCATAGCCTTTTTAGTTCTGTCTATACGTCTCTCTATCATCTCGATATCCGAGAAGATAAGCTCAAGATTTATCGTTTCAAGGTCACGAAGCGAGTTGATAGAGCCGTCAACGTGGATTATGTTGTCGGTGGAGAAGCAACGGATAACGTGAACGATAGCGTCGCACTCACGGATATTGCAAAGGAACTTGTTTCCAAGGCCCTCTCCCTTAGAAGCGCCCTTAACAAGACCTGCAATATCAACGAATTCTATCACAGCGGGCGTATATTTTTCGGGACTGTACATCTTTGCAAGCTCATCAAGACGCGAATCGGGAACCGCAACCACACCTACGTTCGGCTCTATAGTGCAGAACGGATAGTTAGCGGATTCAGCGCCCGCGTTTGTAAGCGCGTTAAAAAGCGTACTTTTGCCGACGTTCGGCAATCCAACGATACCAAGTTTCATATTATTACTTCCTTTTCAGAAAAATTATTATTAACAATTTATTATACTACAATATTCTTATATTTTCAAGGACTTTAGGAAAATTTAGGCCCAAAAAACAAAAGCACACGAGCCTTGCGGCTCGTGTGCCAAATACACTATCTTAAAATCAGACCTTGGTCTCGTCGATAAGCTTTCTTGCCATATTCGTACACTCAGCCTCAAGCGTGGGTGAGAATATGGTGCGTATTACCTCATAGCCGCCCTCTGCAAACGCGCTTGCGGTGGGGAGATATCCCTCTCCGCCGTTGGTGCAGCAGGTGGTGAGCATATACTTCATCTCAGGGCAAGCCTCTCTTACCGAGGTTCCGTAATGTGTGAATGCCTCTCCGCCAAATCCAACGATAGCCACCTTGCCAAAGTTAATAGCCGACATAGGAAGCACCTGGAATATTCCGGTGTCGCGAAGAGACGCTATTCTCGACGCAACGATCATCTTGTCAAGCGCGTCGGGATCGTCCTTACACTTGCCTGCGTGGTAATCCGCAAGATATGCGCGGCTCTTGTCGTAGTCCTCAAAGCCGTCCATACGTGTGCGGCTGTAAACGAGGTCTGTTGCGGACTTTATATGCTCTACCTCGATCTCCTCAAGGTTGTTCCAAAGCTCGAGGACTGTGTCGGTTATAACGCGTCCCATATGCTTTGAGTGAGCGTATCCGTGCTTGAGATCCGCTATGCGGAAGTCAAGGTGGTTTGTGTCTCCCTCAACACCGTTTATAAAGATACAACGTGTACCCTTGATGTCCGCCTCAACGTAGGAGCGAACAAATCCGGGCCAGTCTGCGGAATAAAGCTCGCCGCCGATAACGTCGGGGTGAGTTGAGAAGTTAACGAGCGCGATATCTCCGTCCTCACGTGTGAAACGGAAAACTCTGACTGTGTTGTCAGCGTCGTCAAGCGGACGAACGACCTCTTCGTGCGTACCTCTGCCGGGATTTGTACGGATAGATCCGTCCTTCATAAGATATCTTCTGACAAAGGAGAGCTCTTCCGCGGTCTGCTTTTCTCCCGCGGACATCTTTGCTTCCTTCATATCGTTTATCGCCATCTCGGCAACGTCTGCAAACTTTGTGTAAAGGTGCGCCATGTAGGGATAGTTCGCATAGATCGAAGCCTCTCCCTCCTTAGAGCCGAGGATTATTGATGTGTGCTGGTGAAGCGCGGAGACCATGACGTTCTTTACGGGAAGTCCCACTCTCTTTGCGATGACACCGCGGATCTCGTTTGCGTTTGTCTTTCTGATGTTGAGAACGTCAGCAGTTACCCAAACGATAGTCTCCTCTCCGTCGGAAAACGCGATCGAGTTGAGATAAAGCGGATCGCGGATCCCCTTTGCTATTCTATCCTGATAATACCCTGCAAGGTGTGAGCCAAGCGGGGGTGTCATATCTACTCTGGAAAAACCTACTTTCAACATAAGTAACCTCCTTGTATCTGAAAAAGTCATAAATTTCAAGGTAATATCCCTTCACCTTGATTATATCACATTCTCCCCAAAAGTCAATAAACATAGTCAATTTTTTCAAATTCCGTCATAAAGCCAAAAAATATGACAATTTGATTAAATTTACGATAAATATATGTTGTAAAATTGGAAATATTTTTAAAAATATTGCAAAAAGAGAAAATTTGTGGTATAATGTTCTCTGTAATGTGGTCTGTGCTAGGGTACACGCCATCAAAAGAAAGGAATTTTTTATGCTCGACACTAAGATTCTCATCATCGATGATGACGCAAACATCTGCGATCTACTTAAGATATACTTTGAAAACGAGGGCTATGAGATAAAGATAGCCAATGACGGAGTTGAAGGACTCAATTTTTTCAAAATGTATGAGCCTGACCTCGTTCTCCTTGACATTATGCTCCCCAAGAAAGACGGTTGGCAGGTCTGCCGCGAGATCCGTGAAATGTCCTCAAAGCCGATCATTATGATAACCGCAAAGGGAGAGGTTTTTGACAAGGTGCTCGGTCTTGAGCTCGGAGCTGACGACTTCGTTGTCAAGCCCTTCGATATGAAGGAGCTCAGCGCGCGTGTAAAAACAGTGCTTCGCCGCTACAAGGCAAACGCTAACCAGAACGACGAAGAGGTCATAAAGTTCGAGAATATCGAAATAAGCCTCCAGAAATATGAGCTCAAGCTGAACGGCAAGAGCGTTGACGTTCCTCCTAAGGAGCTCGAGCTGCTCTACTTCCTCGCTTCCAACTACAACAGAGTCTTCACCAGAGACCAGCTTCTCGACAAGGTGTGGGGGTTTGATTACCTCGGTGACTCGAGAACGGTTGACGTTCACGTAAAGCGTCTTCGCGAGAAGATAGAGGGCGTGTCAGAAAAATGGACGCTCAAGACAGTTTGGGGAGTAGGCTACAAATTCGAAATACTCGGCTAACGCCACAGACAAAAACGCCATCACCGCAGAAGTGGTGCTGGCGTTTTGATTTAAATCGGGGAAAAGGGGGTATAATATGTTCAAAAGCGTATTTTCAAAATACATCTGGGCATTTCTGCTCATAATACTTGCGAGTTATCTCATAATCATATCCATAATAACCTCGATAATCGGCAACTACTCAAAGGATCTCAAGCTCGACATAATGAAGACGGCAGCTAACTCCTCCGGTGCTTATCTGCAGGGTAAGATGGAGAGCTCGGGCTCTGAAAATATAATAGAGCTTGCCGCAGAGCACCGCGAGGATCTCCTCGAGATGCTCACAGTTATCTCCGCGTCAAACGACGACCTCACAACGCTCCTCTCCACACCCGACGGAGTTATTCTTTTGGCGGTGGGCGAGGACGCGTACCAGATAGACAGCGGCGACCGTATCCACGGTGGCTTTATAACTATGGTAAACGGAGGCACCAGAACCTTCAGAATAGGTGAGGAGCAAGGGCTCTTCAACTCCACTCATCTCGCTTACGGCGTGCCCGTTATGAATGAAAACGGAGAGATATACGGAAACGTTTTCGTCTGCTCATCATCTATGATCATGACCGACCTTATCCAAAGAATAACCAAAGCGGTAGTGCTGGCAATTCTTTGGGTCATGATGGCAGCTCTTATCGCGGTCTATTTCATAACGGAAAAGATCACAGGCCCTCTTAAAAAGATAAGTACGGCGGCAAAGCAGTTCGCGTCGGGTAAATTTGACACGCGAGTTGAGGTGACAGGGCATGACGAGGTCGCGGAGCTTGCGGTAGCGTTCAACAATATGGCGGAATCGCTTGACAATTACGACTCTATGCGAAACACGTTTATCTCAAACGTGTCGCACGATCTCCGCACACCTATGACATCGATATCGGGGTTTGTCGACGGAATACTCGACGGAGTTATCCCACCCGAAAAATACGACTACTACCTACGCATAATATCAAGCGAGGTAAAAAGGCTTTCCCGTCTCGTCTCAACGCTGCTCGATATTTCAAAGATACAGGCAGGCGAGCGAAAGTTCACTATGGCGCCCTTTGACGTATGCGAGATGTCAAGACAGATAGTCATCTCCTTCGTGCAAAAGATCGAGGAAAAGCACCTCGACGTAGAGTTTAATTGCGACGAGGACAATATCTCTGTCCTTGCCGACAGAGACGCGATATACCAGATAATCTATAACCTTTGCGACAACGCTGTAAAGTTCTCCTCTGACGACGGACTTCTCAGAATAAGCATTTCCCGCACAAAGAACAAAAAGGTTACGGTATCTGTCTATAACGAGGGTGCGGGTGTCGGCGCTGACGATATCCCCTACGTATTCGAGAGATTTTATAAGAGTGATAAGAGCCGAGGCCTCAACAAGACGGGCGTAGGACTTGGACTCTATATATCCAAAACTATAATCGACGCGCACGGCGAGCGCATCTGGGTCGAGAGTGAACAGGGTAAGAATTGCACCTTCTCTTTCACACTCACCGCAGAATGATCACCTCCTACAGAAAGGAACGACAAGTATGGAAGATTTCGAAAAAAAGAAGATAGAAGAGGAGTCTCCAAAAGAGCCACCCATCACCGAGGATATCCCCTCCCCCTCTGCAGAGGAAACGGCAGAGCCAACAAATGAGGCGACCGAGGTAAGCGAAGCACCCCAGACGGAGCTTGCCGAGAGCGAGCCCGCAGAGCTTCCGCAGAAAGAAGAGCCTCCGAAGCTCTATACCTACAACTGGGATTACGGCAAGCCCCCGAAAAAGAAGAAAAACTCCGCCCTGATATACGCTATCGTTATGACGGCGGCATTTCTCCTTGCATTCACCACACTTTTCGTAATGCTCATCATCGGCGCGCTTGACAAAACAGACGTATCCAACTTTCCCGATACCTCTGAGCCCCAGGTGGTGATCAAAAAGCAGGAAAACACTATATACGTCAAGGAGTACGACCCCTCAAGCGGAGTGCTCACCACGCAGGAGGCATACTCAAAGTGTCTGCCCTCTGTGGTCTCTATATCGGTAGTCACAACAGACAATAAGGGCGCTATCGGCTCGGGCTTTATAATCTCCGAGGACGGATATATCGTGACCGCAAACCACGTCATAGCGGACGCGCGCAGTATAAGAGTTATCCTCTCTGACAACAGCTCCTACAATGCCAGCGTGGTAGACGGCAATGACTTTACGGATATTGCAGTTTTGAAAATAGAGGCTAAAGGACTCTCCCCCATTGAGATAGGCAGATCCTCCGATCTTCTCATCGGCGACAGTGTACTCGCTATCGGAACTCCCGCATCTATAGACTATGCGGGCTCTCTTGCAACGGGACACGTATCCTACCAAAACAGAGTTCTCAAAATATATAAAAGCGATAAGCAATCGGTTGAAAAGAAATTTAAGCTCATACAGACAAACGCGCTCGTCAACCCCGGAAACTCGGGATGCCCCCTCATAAACGAGTACGGTGAGGCAGTCGGAATAGTCACAATGAAGCTGAACAGCGAATATTTCGAGGGAATGTGCTTTGCAATTCCGCTTGATGCCGCAATGCCCATAATAAACGCAATGATGACGGGCGAGAATTATGACGATCTGCTCTCTGCGGTCGCATACTACCCCGCAGGCATTGGAATAAACCTCTCTACGGTGACCGTAAACGGCACTTTCGGACTTAAGATAGCCTCCTTTACCTCCAATTCTTATGACGTAGCATCCAAGCTCAAGGTAGGAGACATTATCACAAAAATAGATGGCAAGGCATTCAACGCTACAGCCGACGTCGCTCTCATACTCGACGAATACGCGCCCGGCGATACAGTCGACTTGACATTCTACAGGGACGGTCAGTATATGACAGTACCCGTAACGCTTGGCCACCAAAATTGATAAATTTATAAAAAATCTCTTTTTCTATTGAAAAAGAAATGCAAAAGCGGTATAATGTATATAATGTATTATACTGCTTTTGCTTTTAATTTTACAGACAGATAGGAGTAAACGATGGTAACTCTTACTTTTTGGGATATGATATTGCGAATAAGTATCGCGGCACTATGCGGCGGTCTTATCGGCATAGAGAGAGGAAAAAAGCACCGTGCTGCGGGATTTCGCACTTATATGATAGTGTGTATGGGAGCAGCGCTCACCATGGTGCTCAGCACGTATCTTTGCGCGATGCTGACAGGTGTGTGGACAAACGTTCCCGAAAACGCAAAGACCACCGACGTTTCAAGATTTGGAGCGCAGGTCATAAACGGAATAGGTTTTCTCGGCGCGGGAACGATACTCGTAACAGGTCGTCAGCAGATAAAGGGTATGACCACGGCGGCAGGTCTTTGGGCTTCCGCTTGTATGGGTCTTGCTATCGGCGCGGGCTTTTACTCTGGCGCGTTTGTCGCCTGCCTGCTCATATTTATAGCGATGGTGCTCTTCACCAAGATAGAAAGCTTTATCCTCACCCGCTCTAAAAACGTAAATATATACATAGAATTCGAGCATAGCGACGATATCGTAGAGATCATAGCAAAGCTTAAGTCGATCGGTGTTCGTATATTCGACGTTGAGATAACCAAGGCAAAATATGCCGAGAACAAAGTGCCAAATGCCATTATAACCATGAGGCTTCCGAAGAAAACGCCTCACACAAGGATCTTCTCGCTGATATCCGAGATAGATTCTATCCGCTCTATCGAAGAACTGTAAGGAGGTACACTCGAAATGCTTGAATGTTTGAATTTTCTTCGAGGTGATAACATCGACATACTCACAATAACAGTTCGTCTTGTCCTTGCGGTCATATGCGGAGGAATCATCGGTATCGAACGCGAAAGGAAAAGACGTCCTGCGGGATTCAGAACACACATACTTATCTGTCTCGGTGCGGCGATAACCACGCTCACCAGCCAGTATCTCGTGCTTGAGCTTGGTCTTTATACAGATATGGCGCGTCTTGGCGCGCAGGTAATCGCGGGCATCGGTTTTATCGGTGCGGGAACTATAATCGTAACCAAGCGCAGACAGGTCAAGGGTCTCACCACCGCGGCAGGTCTTTGGGTCGCGGCGATAGTAGGTCTCTGCTGCGGCGCGGGATTTTTCGAGGCAGCCGTTTTCGCGACTATAATAATCATACTCGCAGAGCTTGTATTTGCGAGACTTGAATACTTTATCGTGCAGAACGCAAAAACCTTTACCCTTTTCGTTGAATATTCGGAGAGCTCACGTCTTGCAAACATTATGGACTCGATAAAGGGAGACAACGTTTACATAATAGACATGGAGGTATCGAAATCCTCATCCTCAAGCAACTATTTCGTAACCTTTTCTCTCAAAATGCCGAGAAAGAAGTCATCTCACCAGGCGGTGATGACACACGTCGCGAAGATAGAGGGCGTTGTTGCGGTAGAGGAGCTTTAATAAAAAATAAACCCCCCGACGGATGCTCTCCGTCGGGGGCTTTTATTATTTGTTCTCGTCCTCTTCACCGTCATCTGTTGCACTGTCCTTTTTCTTCATAGCGTCAACGACAGTTCCCGAGCCAACACCGATGCCGACGCCAAGCGACATATAAAGCGGTATGTTCCCTAGTGCCGCGCCAAGTGCTACGCCGATAGATATTCCTATACACATGAATATCGGAAGATACAGCATGCCTTCCTCTTTCTTGTTATCATTTTTCATATCTTATCTCCTCTCACTTATCAAGTATCTCACTATTCGTGCCGTAAAATATATCCTCACGGCGCGAAAGCTTTTCGCAAATGCGCTCAAACTCAGAGGGCGCAATATCCGAGTCAAGCTCAAAGCTGTGTCCCCAGATGTAAAGGAGCGCGGGCTCCTCCCTGTCAAGCGCCAAAAACTCGTCAACAACGCTCTCAAATTCCGGCTCTATGTAATAGACCGATGGATGCCAGGTGAGGAGCTCGTCTTCCTTTGGCAGATCAAATGCGTGCGTATTCTTGATCGTTCTCGAATATCTGATGCCCGTTCTTTCCCGCATAAGCTTTAAAATGCGGTCGTCATAAACACCAAAGGGATATGCCATGCCAAACACCTCATATCCGCAAAGCTCGGAAAGGGCTACCCTGTCCTGCTCTATCTCTCGGATAACGCTCTCGTCGTCGAGTCTGTTGAGCCAAGGGTGTGTGAGCGTATGCACTGCCACCTCGTGACCCGCGTATATCTCGCGCACGTCCTCTGCTCTCACCTTGCTGTGATCCACCTCAAGCCCGTGACGTCTCACCGTATTCGGCTTACCAAGGAGCGCCGAGCAGATATTGAATGTTCCTCGAAGACCGTATTTGTTCAGTATCTCGACAAGACGGACGTCCTGAAGCGTTCCGTCGTCAAAACTAAAGGTTATCGCCTTTTTCTTTCCGTTCCACATAGCGTTGCCTCCAAAATATAACTCTAAGATAATTTTAGTACCGATACACCGTTTTGTCAACAAAAATCAAGCGGCAGAACCGTAAAACTTGGCTCTGCCGACTCTATTTTTGATTACTGCGCGTTCATCTTGAGGTAAGCATTGATAAACTCGTCTATCTCTCCGTCCATTACCGCAGTGATATTTCCGTCCTCGTGTCCTGTTCTTGTATCCTTTGCGAGTGTATAGGGCATAAATACGTAAGAGCGGATCTGTGCTCCCCACTCGATATTCGTCTTGTTGCCCTGAATATCCTCGATAGTGTCAAGACGCACGCGGAGCTTTATCTCCATAAGCTTTGCCTTGAGCATCTTCATCGCGGTCTCTCTGTTCTGGAGCTGTGAGCGCTCTGTCTGACAGCCGACAACGATTCCCGTGGGCTTATGAAGGATTCTGATAGCGGAGTCAGTCTTGTTGACGTGCTGTCCGCCCGCACCGCTTGAACGGTGCGCGGTGATCTCAAGATCCTCGTCTCTTATCTCTACCTTGTCTATGTTCTCAAACTCGGGCATTACTTCGATAGAAGCAAAGGACGTCTGGCGTCTGCCTGCCGCGTCAAAGGGAGAAACTCTTACAAGACGGTGAACTCCGTTCTCACTCTTGAGGTATCCGTAAGCATTCAGACCCTCAACCATTATCGTTGCGCTCTTGATACCCGCAGCATCTCCGTCGAGCCAGTCGATAAGCTTGTATTTAAAGTTGTGACGCTCTGCCCAGCGTGTTATCATTCTGTAAAGCATCTGCGCCCAGTCCTGCGCCTCTGTTCCGCCCGCGCCGGGATGGAAGGAAACGATGGCGTTATTCTTGTCGTACTCGCCGGAGAGAAGTATCTCAATGCGCTTTGTATCCTCTTCCTTGACGATAGCGTCAAGCTCGCTCTGTATCTCCTCAACGTAAGCGTCGTCGTTCTCCTCGATAGCCATCTCCGCAAGGGTGATAGCGTCCTCAAGACGGGTAACGAGCTTTTCGTAGCCCTCTATTGTGTACTGTGTCTGCTTGAGCTTCTGAAGTACCTTTGACGAGTTCTCCTGATTTCCCCAGAAATCAGGTGCGAGCGTCTGCTCGTCAAGCTCCTTTGCGGTAACGCGAAGCTCCTCTATACGAAGCGCCGAACCGAGATCGGCGATCTTTTCTCTCATGCCTATAAGCTTATATTTTGCATCTTCAAGTGCAACTATCACAAAAAACCTCCCGCGGTTTTCACCGCTCTGAAATTTATTTTTATCTATCTAAAGTATTATACCACACTTTTTTCCCCTTTGCAATAGTTTTTTATCCTCTATCCCCCATAATAACAAAAAGAACAAATGTTTGACAAAAAACACTTGATTTATAGAATGAAAAGTAATATAATTATTGTGTATGTATTTTTATATAAAAATTCGATGAGAGGAAGTAAATAAAATGGACAGAGTATCAAAGCACAACTATTATCTCGATATAGCCGAGACTGTCGCGGAGCGCAGCACATGCCTGAGAAGAATGTTCGGCGCGATAATCGTAAAGGACGACGTTATTGTCTCCACAGGATATAACGGAGCTCCCAGAGGCAGAAAGAACTGCTCTGACCTTCAGTACTGTATGAGAGACAAGCTGGGTATCCCCAGAGGAGAGAGATACGAGCTCTGTCGCTCTGTTCATGCCGAGGCAAACGCTATAATCGCAGCTTCTCGCGAACGTATGCTCGGCGCTACGCTTTATATGGTGTGCGTTGATCCCAAGGATGGCTCTATCGCGCCGGGCACCTCAAGCTGCATGATGTGTAAGCGCCTCGTTATAAACGCGGGCATCGCAAAGGTGATCGTAAGAGATACCAAGGAAAAATTCAGAATAATCGACGTTTCCGACTGGATAGAGAACGACGACTCTCTCAGCGGCGTATTTGGATACTGATAAGGGAGAACTTATGAAAAACATCGCAAAAAGAGCCCTTCTTTTAGCACTTGCCCTGCTTATGCTCTTCTCACTCGTTTCCTGCGGCAAAAAGGAAATCGTGATCGACGGCTCCGAGCTCAAGGATAAGAGAACAAAAGTAAAATACACCTATGCTCCGCTCTCCTTTGAGCCTATCGCAAAGAGCGAGGAGATCTACGGAAGCACCGATAAATATAATTTCTATGAGATAGTCGGACAGGATCCTCTGAATCTTATATGCGAAGAGGATGGAACGGTTTTTGTTTCTAACAAATTCACCCTCCCCACACCCGACAAAATGAACTTTGCGTATCTTGAGATATGCACCGAGACCACATCGCTCACCGTAAATAAAACGCTCACAGATACTGCGCTTATCACAGCTATTATGGCAGAGCATCTCGCGGCACCCACTCTCAACTATATGGGACTTGACGCAAAGGTCATACACAAGCTCAGATTTGCCGACACAACTCTCGGCCTTTTCTATTCCGTACAGTTCCTCCGCTATGAAAACGACCTCATACTCACGGGGGCTGACGGCACAGAGATAAACTACGGCAAAGATTTTGTTTACGATCGTTTTGAGGGCAGATTCACCAAAGCTCCCGCGGCGCTCGTCGCAGCTATCGATGGCTGATTATAAGATATCGGCATTTTCCGCCGAGCATATAAAAGCGGCGGCAAAAATAGAGGCGGCGACCTTCTCCGAGCCTTGGAGGGAGGATAGTCTTGCTCTTTTTACCACCGATGCTTATCCCTCATTCACGATTTGCGAGGGAGATGAGCTTGTGGCTTATATCGGTACATCAAAGGCGCTTGACGAGCTTCAGATACTTACCGTCGCTACTACAGAAAGCGCGAGACGAAAGGGTTACGGAAAGGCTCTTCTTTCCACTCTTGACGAGTATGCAAAAGAGCACGGCATCGCACAGATCTCACTTGAGGTCAGAGAGTCGAATATCGCCGCTATCGAGCTCTACAGAGGCGCGGGCTACTCAGTTGCGGGCATGAGAAAGAACTTCTACCGCTTCCCCACCGAAAACGCGCTCGTAATGATAAAAAATTTTGACAACTGAAAGATAAGCAGGAATAAAAATGTTGATACTCGGACTTGAAAGCTCCTGTGACGAGACCTCTGCCGCTGTCGTCCGAATGGAGGACGGCAAACGAGAGATACTCTCGAACATAGTGGCTTCACAAATAGAAACGCATAGACTCTACGGCGGTGTCGTACCTGAGATCGCCAGCAGAGCGCATATAGAGGCGATCTCCCGTATAACCTACGAGGCGCTTGACACGGCAGGTGTGACACTCTCTGACATCGGCACTGTTGCCGTCACCTCTCACCCGGGTCTTATAGGCGCGCTGATAGTAGGCGTGAACTTTGCAAAGTCGCTTGCATTCGCAAATAAGATCCCGCTGGTCGCGGTCAACCACGTAAAGGCGCACGTTGCGGCGGCATATCTCGAATATCCCACACTTGAGCCTCCCTTTACGGCGCTCGTCATATCGGGTGGACACACCTCTATATACAACGTAAAGTCCTACACCGACTTTGAGACGATAGGCGAGACGAGAGACGACGCGGCAGGCGAGGCATTTGACAAAGTCGCAAGAGTACTCGGTATGCCCTACCCCGGTGGCGCGGCATTTGACAAGATATCCTACGGCGGAGACGTAAAAGCTGTCACGCTTCCCTCACCGGCACTCGCGGGAGACAATCTCGACTTCTCCTTCAGCGGTCTTAAAACCGCGGCTCTCAACCATATAAACACCGCGCGTCAGCACGGCGATGAGCCGAATGTTTCGGATCTTGCGGCGTCCTACACGCACACGATAGTCAAGGCAATATCCAAAAAGAGCGCGATGGCTCTCGATAAGACAGGCTCTCGAAAGCTTGTTCTCGCAGGCGGTGTTGCGGCAAATTCTCACATTCGCCGCGAGCTTACCGAAATGTGTGAGCGACGCGGAGCGACCCTCTTTGTACCCAGCCTCTCACTTTGCGGTGACAACGCGGCAATGGTAGCGACAGCAGGATATTTTGAGTATCTTCGCGGAAATTTTGCAGACACCTCACTCAACGCTTCGGCAAACGACAACATATAAAAATTTTTAAGAAAGGCTTTATCCGCTATGAGTACTGAAAACAAGAAAACCGAAGAAAAAGCACTCTCCCAAAGCCGCCAAAACTCCGCGGAGGTATCTCCCGCGGTAATAAGAAGACTACCCAGATATTTCAGATATCTTCGCGAGCTCATAAGAACAGGAAAGACCCGCGTCAGCTCCGCAGAGCTCTCGCGTATGATGAACGTTACCGCATCCCAGATACGTCAGGACCTCAACTGCTTCGGCGGCTTCGGTCAGCAGGGATACGGCTATAACGTCAACTATCTTTACACCAAGATCTGCGAGATACTCGGTGTCGGCGAGGGATACCGCGCGGCTGTTATCGGTGCGGGAAATCTCGGAACGGCGCTCGTCCGCAGCCCTATGTTTGAGAACAGAGGCGTTGACGTTGTCGCTATGTTCGACGTTGCAGAGTATCTCATCGGCAAAAAGATCGGCAACACAAAAATATACCACGTAAACGACATTGAAAAGATATTCAAAAACTTCAAGATAGATATCGCTATACTCACGCTCCCCAAGGACAAAGCACTTGATATCGCAGAGGTGCTCAGAAACACATCAGTCAAGGGCATTTGGAATTTCACAGGAAAGGATCTCGGCCTCGCGGATTCGGATATCGCGGTAGAGGACGTACATATCGGCGATTCGCTGATGATACTATGCTACGAGATGCTCGGCAAGGACAGCGAAAAAGAGCAGTCAGACAAATGAAAAAGAACGAAAAAATAAATATATCCTACTCTTCCCCCACCCCTACTTCGTCTCTTATCACATCGCTCAGGGCGGCGGACGAGGCGGATCTTCTTCTCCTTCTCACGCTCGCGCTCCACAAAGAGAACGAGGAGCTTGATCTCGAGGCAGTACGTACCGTTCTTGAAATGTCAGAGGAGGAATTTGCGGCATCCGTAAAGTATTGGAGAGGCGCGGGAATACTCAAAAAGGGCAAATCCACAGCAACCCCTAAAGCTCAGAAAAAGCTTGAACGCGCAGAGGTCGCTCCCTCCTACTCATCCTCCGAGCTTGTCACTCTCATTGAAAAAAGAGCGGTCACCACAGAGTTTATCGACAATGCACAGCGTATAATGGGCAGAATGTTCTCGACTCGCGATATGAACACGCTGGTCGGAATGGTGGAATACATAGGCTTTGACGAGGAGTGTGTGCTCGAGATACTTTCCTATACCGCAGGACTTGAAAAAAAGACACTTAAATACGCGGAAACTATCGCCTACTCTCTCTATGACGAGGGTATAACCGATAAATCCGCACTCACCGAACGCCTCCAGATAATGAAAAAAGCAAGATCGGTAAGAGGCAAGGTCGAGGCTATGTTCGGTATGACAGGACGAGCTCTCACCGCAAGAGAGAAGAAATTTCTCACCGCGTGGACAGAGACAATGGGCTTTGACGAGGGTGTTATAAAGCTTGCTTACGACATAACCGTGGACAATACGGGTGAGCCCGCTGTGGCCTATGCCAACACCATACTTGACAGCTGGCATAAGCTCGGTCTTCGCACCGCAGAAGAGGTCGAGGCGGAAATAGAAAAGAGCAAGAGCGCGAAAAAAAGCGCAAAGGCAAACACCGCAAAGAGCTTTGATACCGACGAATTCTTTGAGGCGGCGCTCAAGAGAAGCCTTGAAGAGCTATAAAACGAAAGAAAGGTCATCATCTTATGGGATTTAACACTCAGGATTTCATTCGCATCCGCGAGGAATATTCAAAAAAATACCTGAAAGCGAGAGAAGCGGCTGACAGACGCCGCGAGGAGCTTTACCAAAAGATCCCCGAGCTTATCGTCCTTGACAGAATCCTCTCGGGCACGGCAGGTCGCATAATGGACGCTATCTGCTCGGACAACTCCGAGGAAATGGTGGCAAAGGTGCGCGAGGAAAATGAAAAACTCTTGGCTCAAAGAGCGCAGATACTCGCCGCTTACGGTTACCCTGCAGACTACACAGACGTCAAATACGAGTGTGAGCTCTGTGGAGACACGGGATACGTCGACACAAAGATGTGCTCCTGTATGAGACGGGCTCTCGTGCTTGAGGGTTATAAATCCTCGGGTATCGCGGGACTTATGCAGACACAGTCCTTCTCTAATTTCTCTCTGAATTATTATAAGGACGACGCGGAAAACTACGCGTATATGAAAAAGATCGTCTCATCGCTGAAAAAATATTCGACCGAGTTTGACAAGGATACATATAAAAATTTCCTGTTCTTCGGCGGCACGGGACTTGGAAAGACTCACCTTTCCACATCTGTCGCGGTAAACGTGATAGACCGTGGTTTTGACGTGCTTTACGTATCCGCTTGCTCGCTCGTTTCCGACTTTGAGGCAAAGCAGTTCGGAATGCGCGAAAACGCGCCCGACGTTTCGAGATATTACAGCGCGGATCTTCTCATTATTGACGATTTCGGAACAGAGATGACAAATCAGTTCACAGTCTCCTGCATCTATGATATCATCAATACCAGAATGAATCAGAAGAAATCTACGATAATAAACACAAATCTCTCAAAGAGTGAGATAAACTCACGCTACGGAGAGCGTATCACAAGCCGTCTTTTCGGCGAATATTATCCGATTCCTTTCAGAGGAAACGATATCCGCCAGCAAAAGATAACAAAACGATAAAAAGTATAAAAAAATCAAATAAAGCTCACAATAAGAGTGCACTCTTTCGAGTGCGCTCTTATTTTTTATTTTTTATTTTTTCTTCGGAGGAAAAGTTAAAATGATGGAAAACAGACACGCATCTGACAACGCGCAGATGCTCGATAAAATGTATAAAAACGTAAAGATGGGCTCTGACTCTATGGTAAATATCCTCTCCAAGGTAAAGGACGAGGGCCTGCGCGGTGAGCTCACAAGCCAGCTTGACAGATACGAGAGATACTCAAAGCAGGTAGCGGGAATGATCTATGACGAGGGAGGCACGCCCAAGGAAGAAAACATCATCACAAAGACGGGTGCCAAGATCGGCATGCAGATGAATACGATGCTCGACGCAACGACAGGACACCTTGCGGAGCTTGTGATAGAGGGCGCTACAATGGGTATGACAGATATGACAAAGATCCTTCGCGAGTACGAAAACAAAAATTGCAGTGAATCTACAATAAAGCTCGCAAAGGAGATAGCGGAGTTTGAGGATAAGAGCATAGACTCGCTCAAAAAGTATCTTTAAACGCCGTATAGCCTCCCTTGTGTAAAGGGAGGCTTTTATGTTTTTCAAAACGCATTATTATCCTTCCTTTTAAATAAAAATTTCAAAAAGCTATTGCTAAAGCAGAAAAAAAGTGCTAAAATCTATTTGTAAATCTTTTTAATCTTTTCAAGGAGGTAAGTCATGGAAGGCCGAAGTAGAAGCGCAGAACCTGACGGGCGAAGTCTGTCTGTGACTTGCGCTCACAGTTTGCGCTCCGTATAAGTCTTAAAAACTGACGGAGTAAAAATTATGGAAATGGAAATGGAAATGAACGAGAGAATCCTCTCGCTTCTCAGAGAACATCGGTATGCAGATCTTAAGCCTCTGGCTGCCGAGATGAACGAAGTCGATATGGCTTCGGTATTCGAAGAGCTCACAAGAGATGAGCTCACCCTGCTCTTCCGTCTGCTCCCCAAGGACCTCGCCGCAGATGTGTTCGTGGAGCTTGATCGCGACCTGCAGGAGACCCTGCTTTACGCCCTCAACGACCGAGAGCTTAAAGCGGTGATGGACGAGCTCTTCCTCGACGATACCGTTGACCTTATTGAGGAAATGCCCGCAAACGTCGTAAAGCGCGTGCTCGCGCTCAGCGACAGACAAACAAGACGTGAAATAAACGAAATACTGCGCTACCCCAAGGACAGCGCGGGAAGCATTATGACGGTCGAGTTCGTCTACCTCAAGGTAGGAATGACCGTTGAACAAGCGCTTGAAAAGATAAGAAAGCGCGCGATAGACTCGGAGACTATCTACACCTGCTACGTAACCGACAGGTCCAGCAAGCTCCTCGGCTTTGTAACGGCAAAGGCACTCCTTATCGCCGAGCCGACGGATCTTATCGCGGACATAATGGAAACCAACGTAATATTCTCCGAGACCACCGACAACCGAGAGGACGTGGCGAGAAAGCTCAGCGACCACGGATTCTTGGCGCTTCCTATCGTTGATAAGGAAGAACGACTTGTTGGTATCGTCACCGTCGACGACGCTATCGACGTCATCGAGGAGGAGACCACCGAAGATATCGAAAAGATGGCAGCTATTATCTCCTCTGACGATATGCCATATCTTAAGAGAAGCGTGTGGGAAATGTGGAAGAGCCGTATCCCGTGGCTTTTGCTGCTTCTTATCAGCTCTACCTTTACGGGACTTATCATTACCTCATTTGAGGAAAGACTTTCTCTTATCTCCGCGGTTCTTTTCGCCTGTGTGCCTATGCTTATGGGTAGCGGAGGAAACTGCGGCTCACAGTCATCTGTTACGGTTATACGTTCGCTCTCCCTCGGAGAGCTTGAGCCGTCCGACGTATTCCGCGTCATGTGGAAGGAGCTTCGCGTATCCGTACTCGTTGGCACAACGCTTGCCGTAGCGTGCTTTGTAAAGCTTTTAGCCCTTGACAACCTAGTTTTCGGGGTTTCGGGATACGAGCCTATGGTGTGCGCAGTCATATCGATAGCACTCTTTGCTACCGTTGTACTTTCAAAGCTTGTCGGTTGCTCGCTCCCTATCATCGCAAAACAGTGCAAGCTGGACCCCGCGGTCGTCGCGTCCCCCTTTATTACGACTATAATCGACGCGCTCTCGCTCATTCTCTACTGCTGGCTCGCGGTAGTGATACTTTCTTAAACAACATAAAAAACCGCCAAGGCAAAAAACTTGGCGGTTTTTCAATTATTTTTTTAGTTTTAATTTTCCTTTTTGTATTGATTTTTTTGTTCTATACTGTTAAAATAAAACAAAAGAATAAAATGCATTTTATTCTTATTCTTAATTTTAATTTGTTTTTAAAGGAGAACGAAATGTTAGCGTACAACCTGAAGGTAAACAGACTGTCAAACGCTATGGGTATAGACGCGGGCGAGGTAACACTCTCCTGGCTCACTCAAGGTGGCAAGTTACAGAGTGCTTTTAGAGTAAAGCTCACCTCTTGTGGAAAAGAGCTTCACGATAGCGGTGATGTCGCAACACAAAAGACTATCTATACACCTAAGATAGTCATTCCCTCTCGCACAAAGGTAGATGTAAGCATCTCTCTTTGCGATGAAAACGGAGCTTGGGGAGAGGACTCTCACACAAGCTTTGAAACAGGTCCCGCCCCCTCTGACTGGGTGGCAAAATGGATAGACCCCGAGCTTGAAAAGCTCAAGAGCAACGGCCGCTTTGCCGAGGACGGCAACATTATGGCGGACACCAGAAAATATATGTTTGCAAAGGACGGAGATCCGCTCTCCAAAGCAAGCTACCTCAAGCGCGAATTCACACTCGATACACTCGGTGACGCGCGCCTCTATATCACCGCGCACGGAATCTACAACGCGTATATCAACGGTGCCCCGGTCGAGGGATATTTCCTCGCCCCCGGTACGAGCTACTACGAGGAAAGGATCCAGGCGCAGACCTATGACGTAACAGATCTTCTCAAGGTGGGCAGAAACGAGATAGTCGTAACTCTCGGAGAAGGTTGGTGGAGAGGTAGCACGGGCTGGAATATGACCCGCTATTGCTACGGTATGAATCTCGCTCTTCTCTGTCAGCTTGAGATAGATGGCAAGGTAGCTCTCGTCTCCGACGAAACTTGGGTAGCAAGCCAAAGCGGTCCTCTTATGGAAAACGACACGATGCGCATTGAAAGATACGACGCGCGCCGCGTTATAACCGACTGGCACAAGGTCCTCGTTGACGATACCTTTGGATATGATAATATTATAGGAACAGACATACCGATCACTAAAAACGAACGTTTCAAGCCGAAGCTCATAACCACACCGAATGGCGAGCGCGTGCTCGACTTCGGTCAGAACTTTGCGGGCTACGTTGAGTTTGAGCTTGATGCTAAGGATGGCGATTTCATTCGTCTCACACACGGTGAGGTGCTTGATAAGTACGGCAATTTCCAGAACGACAATTTCCAGAACAGAGAATCCCCCCTCTGCCGTCAGGTCATTGAATACACCTGCCGCGAGGGAAAGAATAAGTTCCACCAGACAAAGTGCTATTACGGCTTCCGCTATGCAAAGGTGGAGACGGATATCGAGATAACGGGCGACGAGTTTACAGGCGTTGCTACCTATTCGGATATGAAGCAGACAGGATTTTTCGAGTGCGGACACCCCCTTGTCAACCGCTTCTTCCAGAACGTTATCTGGAGCATGAAGAGTAACTTTGTTGACGTTCCCACCGACTGCCCCACAAGAGAAAAGCTTGGATTTACCGGCGACGCGCAGGTGTTCACCAATGCGGCTCTTCACCTTATGGACTCCTTCCCCGTACTCCGCCGTTGGATGCGCGAGTCGGTATCCTGCCAAGAGGACGGATGCATCATCTACGTCGCGCCCCCTGTTGAAGGTCCTCAGCACAGAATAAGAGGAATAGACGGTGCGGCAGGCTGGAGCAACTCGATAACTATAGTTACCGACAGATTTTTGCACTACCTCAACTCCCCAGAGGAGCTTCGCGAATTCTATGAGCCGATGAAGGCTTGGCTCGACTTTAACCTCGGTCGCGCGACCTCTAAAACAAGAGAGGAAAACGAGCACTATCCCGAATTCGCTAAGAAATATCTCTATGACTCCTTCCCTCACTTCGGCGAATGGAACGAGCCCGGAAAGACACCGAGAGATTACAGTGCTGAAAGAGAGCGCACAGGTCACGCTGAGGTAGCTACCGCGTTCCTCGCATACGACTTCTACCTCGCATCAGAGCTTGCGAAGAGACTTGGCGAAACCGAAGATGCGGAGCGCTACTATCAGATATACGAGGAAGTCAAGACCGCTTACCGCTACATCTTTACCGATAACGGAAAGATAAGCTCCGAGCGTCAGTGCCACTACGTTCGTCCGATAGCTCACCACTTGCTTGACGAGGCTGAAAAGCTCGAGGCCGCAAAGGCGCTCGACGCTCTCATAAAGCGCGGCGGCAATCACGTCGGCACAGGATTCCTCACAACGGGATATCTTGCAGAGACTCTCTCCGAGCTTGGCTACAATTCCACAGCTTATGATATTTTGCTTCAGGAGGAAGTCCCCTCTTGGCTCTATGAGGTCAAAATGGGAGCGACTACCACTTGGGAGAGCTGGTACGGAATCAATCAAAACGGCGATCGCTACTCCTCGCACAACCACTACTCTCTCGGCGCGGTCGCGGGTTGGATGATAACTCACTCGCTCGGTATCGGCGTTCGTGACGGAAAGATAACGCTCCGCCCCTACACAGATGAGCGCCTCGGCTTTGCCAAAGGCAGCTTCCTCTCCACTATGGGACGCATATACTCCGCGTGGGAATACAAGGGCGACCAGATAATCTTCTCCTTCGAGATCCCCTCAAACGCAGAGGCTGACATCATACTGCCAAACGGTGAAACATACCACGTCACCACCGGAGTTTACAGCTATAGCATAAAAAATAACTAAAATAAAAGTCCTGTCGGAAAAATTATCCGACAGGACTTTTTGTTTTGTATCATAAAAAACAAAAATCTTAAAAATTTATACAAAAAAATTCAAAAAACTATTTATTTTTCAGAGCAAATATATTATAATAGATATATCAAAGTGCTATACGCACTAATATGGAGGTTTAGTATGAACAAATTTGCTAAGCTGCTGGGCTTTGATCCCGTAGCAAAGAAAACCAGTGTCAGAACCGAGCTTATCGCGGGCGTTGTTACCTTCCTTGCAATGGCTTACATTCTGACCGTCAACCCTAACCAGATCTTTGGTAGTGTTGCAAGCCCCTATTGGTCCAGCGCATTCATCGCAACCGCACTCGGCGCAGTTATCGGTACACTCCTTATGGCGTTCGTTGCTAAGATGCCTTTGGCTCAGGCTTCGGGTATGGGTCTTAACTCTATGCTCGGCGGACTTATTGGCGGTTGGGCAGGATATGCGGCAGCATTTACCCCCGGACAGGCATTCTTCCTCGTCCTCATCTCCGGACTTCTCTTCCTCGCGCTCTCTCTCATCAAGATAGGCGGCAAGACATTCCGTGAGCTCGTATTCGACGGTATGCCCGTGGCAGTAAGAGGCGCTATCTCTGTTGGTATCGGTCTCTTCATCGCTTACATCGGATTCCAGAACGCAGGCATCATCGTTGCTGACCAGTACACACAGGTTGCTCTCGTTAACCTCACAAGCTGGGAAGCATGCAAGACCGCAGTTCTCGCACTCATCGGTCTCTTCCTTATAGCGATCCTTGACAAGCTCAACGTAAAGGGCTCTGTCATTCTAGGTATCGTTGGCGCTACCATCGTTGGTATCCCCTTCGGCATCACAGACCTTGAGGTCCTCAAGGGCAACGTTCCCGGTATCTCTTGGAAGTTCTGGGAGAACATCGGCAACTTCTTCACAGGCGAAAACACAGTATTCGGCTCTTTCGTGAACGTATTCACAGGCGACGGTGTTATCCCCGCAGGTGTTTCCGTATTCTCCGTAATCATGATAGTTATCACTCTCTGCATGATCGATATGTTCGACACAATGGGAACTATCGTTGGTTGCTGCGGCGGTAACAGAGTTCTCTCCGACGAAAATAACAAGCCCCACAACTACGGCAAGATCATGATCTGTGACTCTGTTGCAACATGTACAGGTGCAGCTCTCGGTACATCTACAGTTACAACATTCGTTGAGTCGGGTGCAGGCGTGTCCGCAGGCGGTAGAACAGGTCTTACAGCGCTCACAACAGCTGCTCTCTTCTTCGCAGCTATCTTCGCTCTTCCCGTATTCGCGGTTATTCCCGGTGCGGCAACAGCAGCAGCGCTTATCTACGTTGGTGTTCTTATGATGAAGAACAACATTCAGGCTATAGACTTTAGCAACGCTATAAAGGCAACTTCCGCATTCCTCACGATATCTGTAATGGTTCTCTCTTACTCGATCACCAAGGGTATCGGTATCGGTCTTCTCTCTTACACACTTATGTCCGTTGTTGCATACCTCTTCGGTCTCATCAAGTATGCAGTAAAGAAGGAAGAAAAGCCCGTTTGGGATATCTCCGTAGTATCGATCATAGTTGCGCTCCTCTTCTGCGTATACTTCTTCGTTCCTACAACATTGTTCTAATCGAATAATACTAAACGGTCGGCTCGAAATTCGGGCCGACCTCTTTTTTTCAGATATCTCTTCCATTTCATTTTTCTTTGTGCTATAATCAAAGTATAGATATAATCATACGGGAGGACTTATCGTTATGATCAATAAATTCTGCAAAAAACCGCTTTGGGAATCCACTATAAGACTTGCAAAGGTAGCAACGGGCGCAGAAGCGGCTGATCTTGTTATCAAAAACGCTCGCCTTATCAACGTTTGTACACACGAGATCCTTGAGGACGTCTCGGTCGCTATTGCTGACGGACGAATCGCTCTTGTGGGTAACGCCGAGCACTGTATCGGCGAAAATACAAGAGTAATAGATGCCGAGGGCAAATATCTCGCCCCCGCGTTTATGGACGGACATATACACATCGAATCCTCTATGCTCACCGTTGGAGAGTATGCCAAGGCTGTCGTCGCGCACGGCACGAGCGGTGTATTTATCGACCCGCACGAGATCTGCAACGTGCTCGGTCTTGACGGTGTAAACTATATGATGGAGGATGCAAAGCGCACCCCTCTGAAAACAATGCTCACCACCCCCTCCTGTGTTCCCGCGGTAGGCGGATTTGAGGATACGGGCGCAAAAATAGATCCCCCCGACGTAGCGCTTACAATGGACTATGACTCTTGCGTAGGTCTTGGAGAAATGATGAATTTCCCCGGAATACTTGGCGGAAATCCTCACACTCACGGCATAGTTGCCGAAACGCTCAAGGCGGGAAAGATACCAACCGGCCACTATTCGCTCCCCGAAACAGGCGCGGGACTTAACGCGTATATCGCAAGCGGTATCAGATGCTGCCACGAATCCACAAGAGCTGAGGACGCTCTCGCAAAAATGCGCCTTGGTATGTATGCGCTCCTCCGCGAGGGCTCTGCTTGGCATGATCTTCACGAGGTGGCAAAGGCTATTACAGAAAATAAAGTCGACAGCCGCTATGCATGTCTGATCTCCGACGATACACACCCCCATACACTTATCCAGCACGGTCACCTTGACTATATCGTGCGCCGCGCGATCGAGGAGGGTATCGACCCTGTGACCGCTATCCAGATGGTAACGATCAATGTCGCTCAGTGCTTCCAGCTTGACCACGAAATGGGTAGTGTTTCTCCCTCCAAGTGTGCCGATCTCGTGCTTATAGATGACCTTGACCGTTGTCACGTAACAGACGTGTTTATCAACGGCGACCATGTCGCAAAGGACGGAAAGATGATAGTGGAGATCGCGCCCTACACCTATTCAGAAAAGGCGACAAACTCGGTACACCTTGACGCGCTCACAGCAGAGGATTTCAAGATCGCCTGCGACGGCGACAGCGCGAATGTACACGTAATAGAAATAATCCCCGCAAGAGTCGGTACGTTTGACAGAGTGCTCACGCTCCCCGTCAAAGACGGAAGCATCTCGGCTGATCCCGAGCAGGACGTTCTCAAGGTGGCGGTATTCGAGCGTCATAAGAGAACGGGAACTGTTGGAAAAGGCTTTACAAAGGGATTTGGAATCAAACGAGGAGCGCTGGCGCAGACAGTTGCGCACGACGCGCATAATCTCCTTGTAGTCGGCTCTGATGACGAGGATATGGCACTTGCCGCGAATACGCTCATCGAATGCGGCGGTGGACTTGTCGCAGTCCTTGACGGAAAGGTTATAAGCCTTGTCGAGCTTCCTATAGCAGGACTTATGAGCGACAAACCGATCGATGAAATGAGCGCCGCTATAGCTCATATGGAAGAAACTTGGGTCAAAATGGGAAGTGCCTTGCCCTCTCCCTTTATGACAATGGCTCTCATTCCCCTCGCCTGCCTCCCCGAGACCCGTCTCACCAACAGAGGCCTTGTGGATTGCAGAACATTTCAGTTTATCGATCTTGTTGTAGAGTGATAATAAAATAAAAGGTCGCCATGGCGGCCTTTTATTTTAAGAATTAAAACATTTTATATCAAAAATTTCGTTTTTTTGAGACCAACAGAGAAAAAAACGTACTTATAGGGTGAAAGCGCTTTTATCTGAAAGGAGATGACCGACAGTGAACGATCTTAACATCATAGAACTGTATTTTGCGCGAGATGAGCAAGCGATCAAGCAAACAGATATCAAATACGGAAAGCTCTGCCACAGTATAGCCTATAATATTCTGAACAACGCCGAAGATTCGGAGGAATGCGTAAACGACACATATATAGGCATATGGAATGCGATCCCACCCACCAGACCAAGCAATTTTAAAGCCTTTATATGCAGGATAACGCGAAATCTATCACTCAAAAGACTTGAAACTATGTCCCGTCAAAAGCGTTCGGAGGCAACCCTTGTTTCACTCGATGAACTCGCAGAGATTTTGCCCGATGAAAGTATCGCCTGTGGCATAAGCGATGAAGATATTGCAAAACTTATAAGCAACTTTTTACGAAGCCAAAAAGAGGATGTTCGAGGAATATTTATCCGCAAATACTATTTCTTTGATTCTGTCTCGGATATAGCCTTGCGCTATTCATTCAGCGAAAGTAAGGTCAAGAATATCCTTCACCGCACTCGCGCAAAATTGAAAGATTATTTGATCAAGGAGGGTGTGAAACTATGAAATCACGTAGAATTGTAAACGCTATGAACCATATTGATGATGATCTCATCAGTGAAGCTGTCAATGAAACGACACGCAAAAAGAGTACTCTTATAAAATGGAGTGCCGTTGCAGCTTGCTTTGTTGTTATAATTGTATCGATATCAATCGTTGGGCCTATGCTGTTCGACAAAGATGACCCCATTGTCGATATTGGAGGTACAGGCGAGGAGGGTGTGCTTGTAAAATATTATGACTATAAGATCAATGACGGTGAATTCGCAGATTATATAGGAGGCGAAGTTATCTCCGAGGGTATGATCGGCAACAAAATAGACACCGTCACAGTGACTGCAGGCTGGAAAAACGATGTGGGAAAATGGTTGTCTACCGAAACGCTCTCTGCCGATGTTTATGAGATCGAGGGAGTTCCAAAGGAGATAAAGGTTGCCCTAAAATTCAAGGATAAGGGAGAAGCCTTAACCACAACTCATTACTATCAGATCAGCATGGTGCTCCCGAATTACAGCGAAGAGAATCCCGTGAGATATCTTGAAAGCACCAACATGGGCCCCGCCAACGGTTGGCAAGACTTTGGCATAAGCGGTGAGATCCGCACTATCACCGTTCCTCTCGGCAGCACTTATATCTACCAGATGTACTCATATTATATCCGAAACGATTTGAGTCACCTGTATCCAAACCAAGCTTTACCAACCTCGCTCGACGAATTACCTGAGTGGTTAGCTTATACTGAAACGACCGAAAGAATAATGTTTTGGTATAGCATGAGCCTGCGTCTCCCCACAAGCATCTCACTCACAAAAACATCCGAGATAATCTCGGAAAATGGAGATATGAGATTTATATCCGCAGAATATCAGATCTTCTCAAACGAAAAAACAGAAAATTGTGTGATATACTTTATGGAAAAGGACGGAGTATACAGCGCATTTGCGGTATTCGCCAACGAAAACTTTGATTTTGTTAAGACGTACACCGAAAGCATAGTTAAGTCCTATCAAGAAAAAGAATAAAAAAAGGAGCTGTTTCACTATGAAACAGCTCCTTTTTTTATATTATCTTTTCGAGAGCCAAAATATCCTCGCAAGTCGTCGCCCAGCTTGTAGCAAAACGCACAGCAAGAGTATCTCCGTCTATTCTCTCCCAGACCTCAAAGCGGACCTTGTCAGAGAGCTCCTTAACCTTGTCCTCAGACATAACGATAAACTGCTGATTTGTCGGAGAATTTTTAAAGAATTTGTAACCCTTCTCCGAAAAGACCTTTTTGAGATCCTCGGCACGGTCTATAGCGTTCTTACTTATCTCAAAATAAAGATCGTCTGTAAAGAGCGTGTCGAACTGAATACCGAGCAATCTTCCCTTTGCCAAAAGCGCTCCATTCTGCTTTACGGTGCTGAAAAAGTGCTTCGGCGCGTTGTTGTGAGTGAACACCACCGCCTCGCCGCAAAGCGCACCGACCTTTGTGCCGCCGATATAGAACACGTCGCAAAGCTCTGCGATGTCGCGAAGAGTCACGTCTGTGTCGCGGCTCATAAGACCGTAGCCGAGTCGCGCTCCGTCAAGAAAGAGCGGAAGCTCGAAGCGACGGCAAAGCGCGGATATTTCTCTGAGCTCATCAAGTGTGTAAAGCGTGCCGTATTCTGTGGGGTGGGATATGTAAACCATTCCGGGAAAAACCATGTGCTCGTGCGCCCCGTCCTCATAAAAACCTTTTATCAGGGCATCTACGTCAGAGGCGCGGAGCTTTCCGTCATATCCGGGAACAGTGAGCACCTTGTGGCCCGATGCCTCTATAGCACCCGCCTCGTGCGCGCTGATGTGTCCCGTAGTCGCGGAGATGACTCCCTCATAATTTTTGAGCATCGAATCTATCACGATCCTGTTTGTCTGTGTTCCGCCGACGAGAAAGCGCACGTCAGCGTCCTCGCGCCCACACGCCGCGCGGATCTTCTCTTTTGCTCTCGCGGTATAAATATCGTTTCCGTATCCGGGACACGGCTCAAAGTTTGTAGAAACAAGCGCCTCAAGTATCTTAGGGTGCGCCCCTGTATTGTAATCACATTCAAAAGACAGCATATAGTCTCTCCTTATACAAATAAATTCAAATAATATAATACCAAAAAATGACCGATTCGTCAAGCAAGTGAAGAAATAATTATTTTCCCATCAGAGCGGAGGTATTCTCCTCGGAGTATTCGATCTCCTCGGAGATGACACGCGCAAGCTCCACGATCTCAGAGAAGCTCTTTGCCTCCACAGAGCATATCAATGAAGCAAAAAGGCGCTCGCAAAACAGACAGAAAGAGAGCCTATCACAAAAATCCTCCGTATCAAATGCCTCGGTGCAATGACGGTATATAAAATATGCCAAAAACCGCTCAAGTATCTCGTCGCACCCCTCGGGGCGAAGTGTGGAGGAATACTTCATAAAGAGTGTTTTATGCGCACCGTCAAGATATTCAAGACTATCAAGCGCGCTCAACCAGTTCTCGTCCGTACCTGTATCTATAGCGTATCTGCGATAGATGTTCAGAAGCGCTTCCCTATAGCCTCCCGACCTATCCTGCAAGATCGCATATACCTCACCGCGTGCCAAAAACCCGTCAAACTCGACCTCGTCAGCCTCGGCAGAGCTCTCGCCGATCTCCTCTATCACCGCATAGTCGGGAGATGAGAGAATTATCATCGCCGCCTCGGGACAGGACATGCCAAGACCGACCTCGGCGACGCTTGTGTAATTATAAAATCTGGGGTGCTTGCGACAGATATCGCAAAGATAGTCCTCTCCCACGCTTGTAATTATCCTGCAAAGTCCATGCTCGTCAAGATGAGGGCATCTCTCCCCCGCGCCAAGCGTGAAATGAGGTGTACCGCCCACCTCAGATATGCTCTTGGCAATAGCCTCGCCGTATCCTCCGGAGAGTCTTTGATATTTTTCGTACGTCTCCTCATCAATGTCGATCTTCCAACCGACACAGCAGCTGTGCTCACATTTGTCAGCGATGCACTTGAAATCCTTATAATATCTCGGTGCGTAAAGCTTCATAGTCTTTCCCTTTTGTTTTAAAATCTTTGATTAGATTATAGCATAAGTTTATGAGAGGTGCAAGGGGATATTGGCAGAAGGACTCCCTACTCCGCTCGCGCGCTCGCTACGTGGCAAGTTTGCCTACGGCAAACGTTGCTACCCACCGCCGCTTGCGGCGGGTGACCTCTGCGAGCTCACTGCCCCTGCCAAACAGAAAAGGCCGCCTTTTGGCGGACGGCTTTGCAAATATCCTCTTCGGCAGAAGGACTCCCTACTCCGCTCGCACGCTCGCTACGTGGCAAGTTTGCCTACGGCAAACGTTGCTACCCACCGCCG
>JAZOLL010000032.1:0-12082 GCA_045653105.1 Eubacteriales bacterium | reverse complement strand
TCCGACTTACCTATGCATTTTTTTGAAAAAAGTAGACAAAAAACCTTAGCTCTCATCCTTTGCCCTAAGCCCAGCCCCGAGTTCAAAGTTTTTGAAGCGGGAGGGGGGGCAGGGGGAGGGAGAAACTTTTCCCAAAACGTCCCCCCCCCCCCCACCCCCCCCTCCCGCTCCAAAAACTTTGACCTCGTGGCTGGGCTTAGGGCAAAGTATGAGAGCTAAGGTTTTTTGTCAACTTTTTTCAAAAAGTTGCATAGGTGAGCATGTCGCAAACAGCTACATCAAACCTTCCCCAAACAAAAAAAGCAACGAGCACGCTCGTTGCTTTTTTATCAAACCTTGGTGACAAACTTATCAAATCCGCTCGATCTTTGCTGTGTTCCGTCCTTCAACAAAAACAGCGCCTCAACTCCGTCAAGAGACTCAACAAGCGCCAGCGCCTCATCGGGCGGCATACAGAAAAGCGCCGTTGAGAGCGCGTCTGCCCTGCCCGAGTCTCGGCAGACGACCGACACCGAGGTATATATATCCGCAGGCATAAGCGTTGCCGCGTCTATAATGTGGTGATAATTCTTATCCCCGACAGTGTAAAATCTCTGATAAGAGCCGCTTGTGACAAGCGACTCGCCCGAAAGCGCGAGATACTCAAGGAAAGGCTTTTCCTCGTCGCCCACGGGGTTTTCTATTCCCACGATCCAGCCCTCTCCGTCAGGCTTTGTACCGATAGTGCGGACGTTTCCGCCCACGTTGAGAACATATCCCGTAACGCCCCTCGCCTCAAACTCGCGCGCCACCATTTCAACGGCATAGCCCTTGGCGACAGCTCCTACGTCAAGCGTCATTTCGGGGTCTGCGATAAACACCGTCGATCTCTCTTTATCTATTATGAGATCGTTTATATCGGTGTGCTCTGCCGCCGCCAAAAGCTTATCCATAGGGGGAAGCTCTGCCTTCCACGGCTCGTCAAGTCCCGCTACACGATACTCGTGCCATATTGAGAGCACACTGCCCATGGCGATATTCATTTTGCCGCCCGTCTGTGCATACATCTCCTTGGCATAAGAGAGCATATCGATAATTCGAGAGTCCACCGTCACCTCACGGTGCGCGCCGTCCTTTACCGCGTTTATCGTACAAAGATTTTCTATACCCGCGTAGCTATGATATATGGTAAAGAGCTTGTGATACTCTTCAAGGAGAGCTATCATCTCTCCGCTTATCTCGTCAAATCTCTCCCTTGACACCTCATAACCCGTGATAGTCGTTGCCGTATCAAAAAAGTCGAGCGAATATTCGGTAAACTTCTGCTTTTTCTCCGCCTTGTCACCGCCTATCTTCTTGCAAGCGGAAAATAGGGGGAGCGACACGAGCATCGCGAATGCGAGGATCGCCGAAAGAAAGCGTTTTTTCATCATTTCCTCCAAAATCTAAAAAAGGGAGCGGGGCTCCCTTTTTTGTTTAAAGATATCAGCCGAGCTTTGTTGCAGCCTTTACGAATCCGCTTACGTAGATCGTGCAGCCTGCTGCCTGAACGTCAGCTACACCCTTGTAGTCAGCACCCATAAGAGATGCTACCTCAGAGGGCTTCTTGCCGATGCACTTGGAGTCAAATGCAGCCGCCTGCTTATACCACTCTGTCATACCTGCCGCAGACATACCGTAGTTGTCGCCAAGCTGACCCTTTGTGAGGACCTCAGCGGTAGCGTCGAAGGTGGACTCACCCTCTGCGTTGAATGTGAACGCAACTGCGAGACAGTCGCTCTTTGCCGCTAGGATCTTGCCGTCCTTGTCAAGAGCTGCCGCGAAGAATGTTGTTGTAATTTCATTTGAGCCGTCCTCTGTTGCGGTAGCATCAGTGATAGCCTGCTCTGTGTCAGCACCGATCTTGAGTGTGCTGCTTGCGGTAGCCTCAGAAGCTACAGCGTTAGCAACAGCTGCCTCGATCGCCTTTGCGAAGTCAGAAACGTAAATGGTGCAGCCTGCTGCCTGAACGTCAGCTGTGCCCTTGAAGTCAGATGCAACGAGAGCCTTGACCTCAGCTACTGTCTTGCCCTCTGCAACCTTGGAGAACGCGTCAGCCTGCTTATACCACTCTGTCATACCTGCCGCAGACATACCGTAGTTATCGCCAAGCTCTCTCTTTGTCTTGAACTCATCGTTTGCGAGAGTTGTTCCGTCTGCGTTATATACAACAGTATAGTCAGCGCAGTCGATAATGGACTTAACTATCTTGCCGTCCTTGTCAACAAGAACAGCCGCAAGTGTTGTTGTAACACTGCCTGCGCCTGCCTCTTCACCAGAAGCGTCTGTAGCGGAAGCGGTGCTTACAAGTCCGAGACCGAACTTGAGCTTTTCCTCTGCAGCGGGAGCGTCGGGGGTCTTGTCGCCATTATCGGGCTTCTGGCAGCTTACGAGCGCAAGCGTGCCGAGGAGCATAAGCGCTATGAGAATAATGGAAAGTACTTTTTTCATGGGTTTTCTCCTTATTAAAAAATATTTATGGGGAAAGCTTGATCGAAAAAATTATATCATATGGGGAAAAGCTTGTCAAGAAAATTTTAAAGCCTGTTTTTCGGTACACGTCTCATCAAAAAGCCCCCGAGAAGTCCGACAAACGCGCCCGAGGCAATACCCGTGAGCGTGAGAACTATCATATAATAGGCTATCTGAGGTGTGTCAAGAAGTATCACAGCAACTATAGTCTGCCCCATATTATGCGCCACACCTCCCGCGACACTTACACCGACAGGAGAGAGTATATCCGCTTTTTTGAGGATAGCCATAACCGTGATACTGAGTATCGCGCCCGCGATACTGTAAGCAAAAACCATCGCGTTGCCGAAAAGGATAGATGAAAGGATCACTCGAAGCACCGATATCGCGATCGCGCTGCGAAGCCCCACCATATAAAGGGCAAGGATGATTATTACGTTGGGAAGTCCTATCTTGATGCCTGGTACGGCAACGAACAGGGGCGGGAGTAAAAACTCCACGTAGGAGAGCAGCAGCGCCAGCGCCGTGAAGACCCCAAGGCTTGCGACGGCTTTTGTTTTTTTATGCATATCTTTCACGTCGTTCACCTCAAGCTATGATATCAGGCGTTATATCGCCATCATCCGCACTCTTTTTCTCTATCTCCACCACGACCTTGTTCGGCAGACATATTATGCTCTCACCGTCGCGGCTCACCGCTCGGTGCTTTACACATATCCCGTCAGGACAGCTGGCATCGGTGATATCCGCCTTGCCGTCCTTGATAACGAGGAGATTTCTTCCCTGCTCGGTGACTATCTCTATCTCTCGGTCCTCCGAGAGCGAGTATTCTCCAAGCACCTCCCCGTCAACACGGACGATGACGGTATCGCCCTCCTCAGCGAAAAGCAGGAGCGCCAAGGCAAACACCAGCACGAGTAAAACAAGTGCGCCTATGAAAATAATATCATTATTTCTTTTTTTAGAGTCGGTCTTTTGCATAAAGCACTCCGTTATTTAATGCACCCCATAGGACAGTTATCTCTGCAAAGTCCACAGTTCGTACACTTGTCGTAGTCTATGCGCGCGCAGTTGTCAAGGACCGCAATAGCGCCAGAAGGACAGCTTCGCTCACACTTTTTACAGCCGATACAAGCATTTGAGCATGCCTTTTTAGCCTCAGCACCACGCTCCTTGTTGCTGCAAAGAACTCTGACTCTCGCACTGTTAGGCACCATAGAGATGATACCGCGCGGACAAGCCGATGCGCAAAGGCTGCAACCGATACAGAGAGCTCTGTTAACGTGAGCCACACCGCCCTCTATGCTTATAGCACCCGCGCTACAAGCCGCGACACAGTCGCCACAGCCGAGACAACCGTATGTACAAGCCTCAGGACCGCCGTAAAACATACTCTTTGCGCGGCAGGTGTTAACGCCACTGTAGTCAGCACGTCGCGCGCAACCTCCGGAGCAATGCACCACCGCCGACATATCAGATGGCGGCTCGACCTCAACACCGAGAATCTCGCCAAGCGCCTCCGATACGTCAGCGCCTCCGGGGATACAGCGGTTAGGCTCGGTATTTCCCTCTGCGAGTTTTTTTGCGTAGTCATCGCACCCCTTAAACCCACAAGCTCCGCAGTTGATACCGGGGAGCTCGGCTCTTATATTTTTTGTCTTTTCATCCTCTTCTATTCCAAAGAAACGAATAAAGAGAGCGAGCAAAACGCCCAAAGACACGCTTATTACAGAAACGACCAAAAGAACGGTCAATACGTCATTCCACATATAGGACCTCCTTACGCGAAGAGCTTGTCAACGATACCCGCAAATCCCATAAACGCAAGCGATATAAAGGATGCGGCGATAAGCGTGATAGCGATCCCTCTGAAGGGCTTCGGAACAGCCGATTCGTCAATGCGCGAGCGAATGCCGGAAAAGAGGACCATTGCAAGCAAGAATCCAAGTCCGCAACCGAGCGAGCTGACAAGCGACTCAACGAAGTTATATCCGTCGGTTATGTTGTTTATCGCAACGCCGAGCACCGCGCAGTTGGTGGTGATAAGCGGCAGATAAACGCCAAGACCCTTATGAAGCGAGGGGGAGAATTTCTTGAGAATTATCTCAAGCATCTGCACGAGCGCCGCGATGATAAGGATAAATACGATAGTCTGCATATATCCGAGCCCGCGAGGCTCAAGCACGAAATACTGAATAGGCCATGTAGCAAGTGTTGCGAGGAGCATAACGGCTGTAACCGAAACTCCCATTCCAACTGCCTGACCCAGCTTTTTGGAAACGCCAAGGAAAGGACAGATCCCGAGGAAGCGGCTGAGCACGTAGTTATTTACGAGCACAGAGGAAAGAAGAATAACTATAAGAGTTTTCATTTATGCCTCCTCCTTTCCGCACTCGCCTACAGAGTTGCAGGTCTCTGCATTAGGACAACCCGCGCAGGAAAATTCCTTTTTCTTCGGTGCTCTGCCGGATGTGAGCGCATAAACGAGTGCGATCATAAGTCCGTAAACAAGCATACCGCCGGGAGCTTCTGTAAGGAACGCGATCTTGTAATTTTCAAGGAAAGGAATAGCAAAGCTTCCGAACATAGCCGCGCCGAAGACCTGACGGATAGTCGCGATAGCGCAGAGCGCGAGGGTAAATCCGATACCCATTCCGATACCGTCAAGAGCGGAGCGAACGACTGTGTTCTTGCTTGCGAACATCTCGGCTCTGCCGAGGATTATACAGTTAACGACTATCAGCGCCAGATACACACCGAGCATTTCGTAAAGCTCGGGAAAAAATGCCTGAACTAGCATCTGAACAACTGTTACGAATCCCGCGATAATAACGATATAGCAAGGGATTCTGACATTGTCGGGAATCACTTTTCTGAGAAGAGATATAAGAATGTTTGAGCAAACGAGAACCGCAAGTGTTGCGATGCCCATACCGAACGCGCCAAACACATTCTTAGTTGTAGCAAGTGTGGGACAAGTGCCGAGTATCAGCACAAGCACGGGGTTCTCGCGAAGGATTCCGTTTGTAAGTGTGGAAAATGCGCTATTCTTTTTCATCACGGAGTACCTCCTTCAAGAATTTTTACTGTTTTAAAAGCGTTGAGTATCGCCTTCTTATAACCGCCGGTTGTCTTTGTTATACCTGCGATAGTATCGACCTCATCATAGGTCTGTTCTGTCTTGCCGTCAAACTGCGAGTAGTATCCCTCAGTAGCGCAGATATCACCGATACCCTTGCTCTCTGCGTGAGTGAGCGTCAAGGTATCTATTATCTTGCCCTCTGCCGTAAGAGATACGCGAATGCGGATGTATTCACCCTTTCCGCCGTACTTCGAGGTATACATGCTGTAGCCCTCTGCCTTGATGGTGATGTCGTAATTTCCGCTGTTGGTCTTCTTTACAGACTCAAGATATTTAAACGCTCCTGCATCCTTGAGCGCGTCCTCGTAATCCGCGAGATCAATCTCGGTCAGCGTTATTGCCATTATCGCCTCTATAGATGCCTCTACCGAGGACTTCTGGTCGGCATCACAGTCTGTTATGACCTTTCCGTTTGCGTCAACACCGATAAAGGTCTGCGGTGTCGTGTCAAAGATCGCAACGTAACCGCCACCGTTCTTTGCCACGTAGATAACATCAGGTCCTCCCTTGAGCTCCTCAAGGAAGAGGTATTTTTCAAACTCGCCGTTAGCTGCGGGGAGCGCCTGTGCAAGGTTGTCGAGGAAGATCTCCTCATCGGTGCGAATGTCAACAGATCCGCCGCCGAGAATCGTTGCGGTATTGAGCGCGTCCTTTATAGCCGCGCGGTAAGCCGTGGTCGTCATTGTTGAACCGCTGACGGTGTCAACAGAATCGACCCCGGTAGAGTCCTTGCCGACAAAGCTTGAGCCGTAGGTCTTTTCAGCGCCGTTGGTCTCCTCAGATGAAAGGCACAATGCTCCTGCCACCGTGCCGTCGGCATTGATTCCGCACATAATGACCATATTCGGAGCAAAGCCCGAAGTCTTAAGCTTTACAACGTAGCCGCCGTTTGAAGCCTTGTAGACCTCAGTAACCGTTGCGGGGAGCGTGTATGCGCTGATGTCGACGAGCTCAAATCCCTCGCCACCGGGGAGCACCTCGGAGAGCGCCTCGTTTGCCTTGCCCGCCTCGTTTTTAGCGATTATCGGAGCTGTTATGTAGTTTGTGAATGCCATAAGCACGGAAACCACTGCGCAGATAGCGACAAGAACTACTACACTTTTGATAAGTTTTTTCATGCTTTTTTACCTCCGAACACCTTGTGAGCAGTCCATTGCTCGATATAGGGGGTAAGTATATTCATAAAGAGTATCGCAAAGGAAACTCCCTCGGGATATACGCCGAATTCACGGATAAGAACAGTGATAAGTCCTGCTCCAAATCCAAAGATCACCTTACCCCACGCGGTAGCGGGAGAGGTAACGTAGTCGGTCGCCATAAAGATAGCGCCTATGAGAAGTCCGCCCGAAAGAACGAGCGAGAGCGCCGTCATCGCGTTAAATCCGTGAACACAGAAGGACAGCGCGAACACCGTGCCGACAAAGGCGACGGGAATATGCCAGGTAATAACTCTGCGGACAAGAAGGTACGCAAAGCCTATAAGAAGCGCGAGCGCGCAGGTCTCACCGATAGCGCCGCCGGTAGTGCCGAAGAAAAGGTCGGCAAGGGCGGGAGTCTTGTCAGCCGCGATCTCCGCGAGGGGTGTCGCGCCCGATACCGCGTCAACACACTTTGGGAACGCCTGGGTTGCCATGCTTGAGCCAAACGCGACGAGCATAAACACACGCGCGGTGATAGCGGGGTTTACAAGATTGTTTCCTATTCCGCCAAATATAGATTTTACTATAAGTATCGCGAAAGCAGAGCCTATAACGCACTGCCAGATCGGAACTGTTGCGGGGAGGTTGAGTCCGAGCAGGAGTCCCGTAACGGCGGCACTGAGGTCACCGATAGTCTGATCCTTTTTGACTATGAGGTTAAAGAGTGCCTCAAAGAGCACCGCGGATATAACGCAGGTGGCAAGCACGAGGAGAGAGCGAAGTCCGAAAAGGATCGTACCCGCAACTACCGCGGGAGCGAGTGCGATAAGCACGTCGCGCATGATACCCGAGGTGGATTTTCCACTGTGGATATGCGGAGACGCGGAAAGCTTTAGCATATTATCCATTCTTCTTTTCCTCCTTTGCTTTTTCTTCCTTTAAGAGCTGCTTCGCAAGAGTGTTGGTCTGTACGAGCGGACGGTTTGCGGGGCAGGTAAAGCTACAGCAGCCGCAAAGCATACAGGTCTCGACAGAGAGACGCTCAAGCATCTCGATATCGCGTCTGTTATAGGCCTTGAGGATCTTCGCGGGTGCGAGACCAAAAGGACAGGTATTGGTGCAAGCACCGCAGCGAATGCACTCTGTTGTCTTTGGAAGCCACGCCTCGCGCTCGGAGAGAGCGAGAATGGCATTTGTGTTCTTGAGCACAGGGACACTGAGCACAGGAACTGTAACTCCCATCATAGGTCCGCCGTAAAGCACCTTCTTGGGTGTCTCCTTGAAGCCGCCGCAGAACGCGAACACGTCCTCCATAGAAGCACCGATCGGCGCGATAACGTTCTTCGGCTCGCTTACCGCCGCGCCGTCAACGGTTATGCACTTTGAGACAAGCGGCATACCGCTCGCAAGATATTCGCCGATAGCCGCAACGGTCGTGCAGTTGCAAACGATACAGCCAACGTCTATCGGGAGCTTGCCTGTGGGAACGACCTTTTTGGTGGTGTGGTATATAAGCACCTTTTCTCCGCCCTGCGGATAGATCGCGGGGAGCACCTTGACCTCAACACCACCGATGCGCTCTGCCAGCGCCTTCATAGCGGCGATAGCGGATTTTTTGTTGTTTTCTATACCGATGATTATCTTCTTTATTCCGAAATGCTCACGGAAGGCACGAAGCGCTATCTCCATGTCAGCGCCGCGTGTGAGCATTGTGTACGTGTCACTCGTGATATAGGGCTCGCACTCAGCTCCGTTGATTATAAGCTCCTCGATCCTCTCGGGCTCTACCGCAAATTTTACGTGTGTGGGGAATCCCGCGCCGCCAAGACCTACAACACCGCTCTCGCGGATAGCACAAAGCAGACTGTCTCTGTCTGTTACGGTGGGAGGTGTTACGCTCTCGGAAACTCTCATCTCACCGTCGGACTCGATTACGATAGCGGGCACTTTAGCGCCCGAGGATATCTGCATCTCGGTGATCTTTGTCACCTTTCCAGAAACACTTGCGTGCGCCGGCACGGATACAAAAGCGCTGCCCTCTGCGATCTTTGTTCCTATCTCAACGAGGTCTCCAACCTTTACTGTGGGAACAGAGGGCGCGCCTATGTGCATAGACATAGGGATCGTGACGGTCTTTACCCCCGTTATCTGTTCTGCCGAAGCCTCGGCAGTGTTTTTTCTATGAGGCGTATGAACGCCCTTTAAGCGAAAAGACATTTATTTCCCTACCTTTCGTTTATTTGTCAATTTTGGGTTTTGAAGAAGATTCTATATCCGAAAATTCTACAATTATAATTATAGCATACACAAAAAGCCTTGTCAATACGAGTATATCCGCAAGCGAGATGTAAATCCTTGCTCCGCCTCCAAAAACCGCCTCTTGCAAAAAAAGAGCGCCAAAAGACTGCTTTCCATAAAGCATGTTTTTGCCTGCGCCCTGCAAGGTATAGTGTATTAAGCTTACCTAAAAACACCACCCCCACACTCAAAAGTTTTTGAGCGTGGGGGTGGTGCAGTAGGGGGGAGAGAACTTTTTGAAAAAAGTTCTCACCCCCCTACTGCGTCCGTATCATATCCTATTATTCCCCGAAAAAGTCTCGCATCTGCGAGATATACTCCTCGGGAGCCATGGGATAGCAGAGCCCGTGCCCTGCCCCCTCGGTTATAACAAGTCGTTTTTTCTCTGACGTACACGCCGCGTGATTCTCTATACTCATCTCACACGGAACGAAATTATCCGCATCTCCGTGGAAAAATATTATCGGAAGCTTGCACTTTTTCATCGACTCGATCGCAGAGGACTCCTCGGGATCAAATCCACCGAACACACGCGCGGAAAGGCGCGCAAAGGGATAAAGCAAATTTGCGGGTAGCTTCATATCACGCATTACCTTTTTGACTATCTCCTTTGTGGAGGTATATCCGCAGTCTGCAAGAACACCCACCACGTTTTTCGGCAGGTCCATAGATGCCACCGTCATAACGGTTGCCGCGCCCATCGATATTCCCGTCAGAATTATTCTCGCGTCGGGATCTATCTCGCGAAGTATCAGATCCACCCACAAAAGCGCATCGCGGCTCTCCTTTATTCCAAAGGTTATCACTCTGCCCTCGCTATCACCGCTCGCTCTGTGGTCAACGATCAAGGCGCTGTGACCAAGCTCGAATGCTCTGTGAACACCGCCGCTGAGATCCCTGACAGACGACCCTCTGTATCCGTGGAACATCAACTCAATAGGCGCGTCCTTGGAGTACTCAAAATAGCGACCGACAAGGCGCAGACCGTCCTCGGAGGTGACCGAAAACTCCTTTTGGGGCATCTCTTTGACCTCTTTTATCCAAGCCACCATCTGCTCGCGATAGGGCTCATACATTCTCGCCAGCGGCACGGGAAAATCGGTTTTCGGCTTTTTGTTTTTTCTTCCTCTGTATGCAAAAAAAGTTCTGAAAAAACAGATAAGCATGGTGATAATAACTATCATTACAGCCGCCAAAACTACTATCAAAGCTATATCTGAAAACGCCATAAAAGCACCTCTCGTTGTCTTTTTATCATTTATATTTTAGCACAGCCGCGCCCACACTTCAACCGAAAACAATAAAAACTTGCAAAATGTTTAAAATTATGATATAATTAAAAAGATGTGCACGCCATATTCGCCCAAAAAACAAAAAAGGACGGTATCCGACATGACAGAAACAACAAATATTCCCGTAAATTATAAAAACAAAAAGAAGTATAACACAGCGAAATATCCGATAAGACAGCCGCTGTTTTTCGTCTATCTTATCTGGCTTCTTTCAAAGATAATGCTCATAGGAAAAAAATACAAGGTCGAAAAGGTCAATATGGAGGGTCTGAAGCCCCCGTATATGCTCCTCTCAAACCATATGCAGTTCATAGATTTTGAGCTTGTCGCAATGCTCACCACCCCGCACAGAGTAAACAACGTCGTAAATATCGATGGATATCACCGCCGCCCTTGGCTTATGGAGCTCATCGGCGCTATCGGAACTCGCAAATTCACAATGGATATCCATCTTGTAAAGTCGATATATAAAACTCTGAAACGCGGAGACGTGCTTTGCATGTACCCCGAGGCGCGTTACTCACCCTGCGGTATCGATTCATATATTCCCGACTCTGTCGGTATGCTTATAAAACGCTCAAAAGTCCCTGTGGTCACAGTCGTGCACCAAGGAAACTATCTCAGCGCACCCTTCTGGGATTACAAAAGGTCGAGAAAAGTACCGCTACACACAGTTGCTACAAAGATACTCACCCCCGAGGAGATCGAGACTATGTCGGTAGCTGAGATAACCGAGCGCGTACGCGAGGCTATGCGCTATGACGAGTATAAATATCAAAAAGAAAACGATATTCTCATAACCGAGCCATTCCGTGCGGAGGGACTACACAAGGTACTCTACCAGTGTCCTCACTGTCACGCGGAGCACAAGATGGACTCAAAGGGCGCGGAAATATTCTGCACCGAGTGTGGCAAACGCTGGGAGCTCTGTGAGGACGGCACGCTCCGTGCCCTTGAGGGTAAGACCGAGTTTTCTCACGTTCCCGATTGGTTCAGATGGGAGTGCGATCAGGTAAAGGCAGAGATCGAGCAAGGTGAGTACCGCTTTGAGGAGGAGGTCGACGTATATTCCTTCCCCCGATGCTGGAAATTTATACCCCTTGGTAAGGCAAAGCTGATCCACGACCCCAAGGACGGATTTATCATAGAGGGCGAGCACAGAGGCGAGCGCTATCGCGTACATAGATCCCCGCTTCAGACAAACAGCTTGCACGTAGAGTATAACTTCCTCCGACTTCTCGGGAAGGACTGTGTGGATATCTCCACCGAGGACGACTCCTTCTACTGCTTCCCGCAGACAAAGGAAAACGTTATCACAAAGCTCGGCTTTGCGACCGAGATCCTTTATGAGATGCACCTTCAGGAGACTATCAGAAACAAAAAAGCAAAGATATAACAATAATCCACCCGCATAGCGGGTGGTATTTCAGTTTCGGGCATAGCCCTAATACTACAGGCTACGCACAAGTGCGTCTTTTATTGGCCTGTCAGCCATGCATTTGTTACGAAACCCCGCTCAAGCGGGACTAAAACCAAGCCTCCCTTGTGTAAAGGGAGGTGGCACGGCTTGCCGTGACGGAGGGATTGTAAAAAGTGATAATCTACACAAAACAATCCCTCAGTCAGCTTCGCTGACAGCTCCCTTTACACAAGGGAGCCTTTGACACAAGATCATTCTACGCTGAATTTTTATTTGCTTTCTGCTCATCGGCAAAGCCTTT
>JAZOLL010000031.1:0-9116 GCA_045653105.1 Eubacteriales bacterium | reverse complement strand
CCATCGGCATCGATGTAAATTTCGCGTGTCATAGGCACGTCGCGGCGGCCGAGCTCCTTCTTCTGAGGATGGTTGGGAAGGCTCATCATCTCTTCCTTGTCCTCGGGGTAGTTGTCGATAATTACCTTGATGGGGTCAGCCACAGCCACACGGCGGAGTGCGTTTTCGTTAAGATCGTCGCGTACGCACGCCTCAAGCTGACGTACGTCAACGGTGTGGTCTGTGTTGGTAACACCTGCTTCTCTTACAAAGTTGAAGAGAGCCGCAGGTGTATATCCGCGGCGACGGAGACCGCAAAGTGTGGGGAGACGGGGGTCGTCCCAGCCGTCAACGTGACCTTCCTCAACAAGCTGACGCAGATATCTCTTGGACATTACCGTATAGGTGATGTTCATTCTGCCGAATTCCCACTGATGAGGCTTCTGTGCAAAGCCGATCTTGTCCACTACCCAGTCATAGAGGGGACGGTGGTTTCTAAACTCGCTGGAGCAGAGGGAGTGAGTAATACCCTCAAGAGCGTCCTGAATGGGATGAGCAAAGTCGTACATGGGGTAAACGCACCACTCGTCGCCCTGACGGTGATGGTGTATATGCTTGATTCTGTAGATTACGGGGTCGCGGAGATAGGGGTTGTCGCTTGTGGGGTCGATCTTTGCGCGAAGTGTGCGCGCGCCGTCCGCAAACTCACCGTTCTTCATTCTCTCAAAAAGGTCGAGGTTTTCTTCAACACTGCGGTTTCTGAAGGGGGATTCCTTGCCGGCAACGGCACGGTCTGTGCCCTTGTAGTCTGCAAGATCGTCCTTGGAAAGATCACAAACGTATGCATCTCCCTGTTTGATGAGCTGAACTGCAAACTCGTAGCACTTTCCGAAATAGTCAGAGCCGTAGAAAACACCGCCTGTGGGAGTAGCGCCAAGCCACTCAAGGTCCTCGCGGATAGAGCGTACGAATTCGTCAGACTCCTTTGCGGGGTTGGTGTCGTCATAGCGGAGATTGAAGAGACCTGCATATTTGTTCGCAACGTCGGTGTTTATGCAGATAGCCTTTACAGAGCCTATGTGGAGGTATCCGTTAGGCTCGGGGGGAAAACGTGTGTGTATCTTCAAATTGGGATCTTCACGAAGATCCGCATCAATTATATCGTGTATAAAATTTCCTGAGATTATTTCTTCCATTTTCCTTTATCCTTTCAGAGAAACATCTTTTGTGATCAGAGCGACTCGCAGACCGCGTCTATTCTTGCAAATACACGCTCTTTTCCGAGGAGCTGCATTACAGAGTACATATCGGGGGAGTTGAGACGTCCCGTTACTGCGAGACGAAGGAACATACTGATATCCGCAACGCTTCCCTTGAAAGCAGAGGGATCGTTTTTGTATGCCTTCATATCCGATGCAAATCCGAGAGAGTCAGCGATAGCCTTTATCTTGTCAAACCATACGGCAGAATCGTCATTCATATCAAAGCTTTCCTTGAACGCGTTAAGAGCCGCTGTGATATCCGCCTTGTCAAAGGTCTCGGGATATGCGTCAACACGCTCAAAGCACTCGTCAAAGAAGAAGCCTGCATAAGCCTTGACCTCGCTCCATACCGCGATGTCCTTTCTCGGCTTCTTTCCGCCTCTGCCTATTGCGAGTATTGCGGTGGAGTATGCGGGGTCAGCGCCGAATATCTTTGCAAAGTCAGGGTCAAACTCCTCAGCCCATGCGAGAACGTACTTGTATACAGTCTCTGCGTCCATTACAGATATGACGTTCTTTGAAACGTCTCTGAGCTTTGCAACGTCAAAGAGAGAGCCTGCGGGGTTCATCTTCTTGTAGGAGAACTTGAACTCTGTCGCGGGGGTATAAGGATTAGCACGTCTCCAGTCCTCGTAGTTTGAGTTGAGAATAGTCATTATATACTCGTAAACCGCCTCAACTGGATAGCCCTCGCCCTTGTAGTAGGTGAGCGCGAGCTCGGGGTCTTTACGCTTTGAGAGCTTGCGCTTGGACGTGCCGTCCATCTTCATAAGCGGACCTATGTGAGCGTACTTGGGGGGCTTGTTGCCGAGTGCTCTGAAGAGCTGAAGGTGGAAGGGGAGAGTGGGAAGCCACTCGTCACCTCTTACTACGTGAGTCGTTCTCATAAGGTGATCGTCAACTGCGTGCGCAAAGTGGTAGGTAGGAATACCGTCAGACTTGAGGAGCACGTGGTCGATATCGTTTTCTGTAAGCTCAAGGTTGCCCTTTATAAGGTCTGTGAACTTTATCTTGTTTTCAATGCTGCCTGTAGAGCGGAATCTGAGCACCCAAGGCGCGCCTGCCGCAAGCATAGCCTCGATATCCTCGATAGAGCAATCGCGCCATTTTGCCCACTTTCCAAAGTAGCCGAAGTTTGCTTTTTCAGCCTCCTGCTCGGCATGTATTGCCGCAAGCTCGTCCTCTGTGCAGAAGCAGGGGTAAGCCATACCGCCCTCTACGAGGAACTTTGCGAAAACGTGGTATATATCCTTTCTCTGGCGCTGGCGGTAAGGACCGTAGTCACCGCTGTCGCCGTCGATAGTAGCACCCTCGTCAAAAACTATGTTGTAGTGAGCAAGACTTTCAATAAGTGTTTCAACCGCACCGGGAACCTCTCTTTTGGCGTCTGTATCCTCAACACGGAGGAAAAGAACACCGCCTGACTGGTGAGTCATTCTCTCGGAGGTAAGTCCCTGAACGAGGTTTCCAAGGTGCACAAAGCCTGTGGGGCTCGGTGCCATTCTGGAAACTACCGCTCCCTCGGGGAGATCTCTTGCGGGGAATTCCGCGTAAAGCTCTGCGGGAGTTTTTGTTACGTTCGGGAAAAGAAGCTCGGCAAGTTTATTGTAATCCATAGTGTTATCCTTTCGTTTGTGTCTCTTTAGTATCTGTAATAAACCGTATTGTCAAGGGCTCGTCCCAAAAGCTCGGAGGGGCCGTGACCCGTGTATATTCTTATATTTTTGTCAAGTGCTGAGAGCTTGTCAAGTGAGCGCATAAGCTCTCTGTGCTCGCCACCCCAAAGGTCGCTTCTGCCTATCCCATCTGCAAAAAGAGTGTCTCCCGTTATCAGCGCGTCACCGCACAGATAGCAGACCGAGCCCTTTGAGTGTCCGGGGGTGTGTATGACCTTTACGGTCTCGTCTCCAAGCGTTATCTCGTAGCCGTCCTCAAAAAGAGTTTCGGCAGGACTATACACGCTCTCTCTTCTGAAAAAAGTGTAGCTTGCATTTTTTCTGCCGTCGGTCAGCATTTCCGCATCGTCCTTGTGCACCATAGCGCCGATGCCGAGCCGCTCTCTAAGTGTGTCGAGCGAGAAGATGTGATCAAAATGTCCGTGAGTGAGGAGAATGCCCTCTATCTTGGCGCTCTCTTCCTCGGCGCGAGTTATGATTTCGTCGGTATCCGCTCCGGGATCAACCACAAGCGCGTGTCCGTCTGATATCAAAAGATGCGTATTAGCCGCAAAAGTGTCGGGGTATAGGGTAACTATTTTCAAAATACCACCCTCCAAAAATAATTTTTCATTATATTATATCACAAAATATTTTTAAAGTCTATAGATTTTCAATAAAAAACTCTCATAATCCCCACGAATATCAAGGTTTTTTAGTAGTTTTTTATCTTTAACTTGCACAAATCCGAAAAAAATGTTATAATAATATAAGAATTTGCTTTATGGAGGGAGCTATGGTTTTTTGCGATAAGGACATAAATGCAAAAATTGAATATATAGCCTCGCGCATTCGCGTAAAGGACGCATTTGCTATGCCTTTGGCTATCGCAGAGATGCCTACAGACCCCTCGGTGATACTGCTTGATGGCGAAAAGCTCCGCACACTTTCGTTTTTTTATGGGAACGAAGTCTTTAAAATGTCGCATTACGAGCGTTTTGAGGCTTTTCTTGAAAAGCTCCCATTTATGTCGGGTAGCGCCTCAAAGGAGCTGTTTTTGGCAGAACTTTCCTCGCTTTACGGAGAGCAGTATCTCGACGATGTGAAAGAACCCCAAAAGCTCTGGAGAGAGCTTTGCGACGTGATGAGCTTTGAAAACACTGGTTTTTCAAATAATATCGCGCGAGCACAGCAATTTGAACGACTTGATTCGGTGAGACTTTTCTCTATGGAGAATAAAAAAGAGAGCTACGCAGAGCTTGTTTCGGCAGAACTTTCGAAAACAGAGGGCGGTGCGGAATTTGCTACGCTTGATATATCTGCTCTTGATTTTATAAGGACAGACGATTTTCATGCCGCCGAGGAATATAAAAAGTATCTTGCGGGAGAGAACGATGCGTTGTCGGGCGCTATTTCCGGAGCTATTTATCCTGTCTGCGCCCGCCTCAAGGCAAAGCGAAAAACCTTGCTTTTGAATATCGGTGAAAATTTCTCGTCGGCAGGGCGTATGATAAAATATTTTCTCGACAGAGATATAATGCCAAACACAGTGATATTTGCTCGCGGCACGGCGGCGAGAGCTTCCGCAGAGAGGCTTTGCGGAGTATATAAGAGAGCTAAGGATGAGATAAAGATAAAGTGCGGTGTGCTTTATTATGAGGGAGATACCGTGAGGGATATCAGATCTCGCCTTGTTGATATAGCGGCAGTATATCCTATAGGAGAGATATTTGTCGGTGGCGCACTGACGAAAGATCCGCTCGTTTCTGCCCGTCATAAGCTCTTGAAAGAGGGAGTGGCAGAGGCGATATACAACCTTTGCGAGGACGAGAAAGCTTGTCTTGATATAGCAGAAAATATTTGATTTTTTGACATAAAACTTTCATTTCAAATCTTTATTTTTGGAGAAAGGTGCTTTTTATGAGTGTAAAAAAAGCCACAGATGAAATAATCAAAGAGGTGCGCGACCTTCAGGAGACTCTGAGGTATCACGCAAAAAAATATTATGTTTACGATGCCCCCGAGATATCAGACTACGAGTACGATATGATGTATGCGAGACTGCTCGCGCTTGAGGGGGAATATCCCGAGACCGTGACTCCAGACTCTCCCTCGCAGAGAGTTGGAGGACGTCCGCTTGACAAGTTTGAAAAGGTCAATCACACAGTTAAAATGAACTCTCTCTCCGACGTGTTTTCCTACGAGGAGCTCGGAGATTTTATAGAACGTGTCAAAGCGACAATAGAGGGCGCGGAGTATTCGATAGAGCCCAAGATCGACGGTCTTTCGGTCTCTCTTCGTTATGAGGAGGGAGTTTTCGTTCAGGGTGCTACCCGAGGTGACGGAGAGGTTGGCGAGGACGTTACTCAAAACCTCAAAACCATACACACGATCCCGCTTATGTTAAAAGAACCCCTCACGCTTACTGTGAGAGGTGAGGTCTATATGCCGAGGCGAGTGTTTGATGACATAAACGCGAAAAGAGAGCGCGAGGGCAAGCCTCTTATGGCAAATCCCAGAAATGCTGCCGCAGGCTCTCTCAGACAGCTTGACCCCGAGGTCGCCGCAGAGAGACGACTTGATATATTCGTCTTTAATCTGCAGGAGGGCGAGCTTTATGCGGATGGAAGGGTGGCAAAGACTCACTCGGAAACTCTTGAAAGAATGTCCGAGCTCGGCTTTAAAACACTTGAGATGACCGCCGTCAGTAAGGATGGGGAGGAGATAATCGCGCATATAGAAAAGCTTGCTCAGATGAGAGACGAGCTTGCATACGATATCGACGGCGCGGTGGTGAAGATAAACAAGCTTACTGACCGAGTTTTGCTCGGCGAGGGTACAAATACCCCGAAGTGGGCGGTGGCATATAAATATCCGCCCGAGGAAAAGGAAACAAAGCTCATAGATATTACCTTGGCGGTGGGAAGAACAGGAGTTCTCACCCCCACAGCACAGCTTGAGCCCGTGCGCTTGGCGGGAACTACCGTTAGCCGCGCGACGCTCCACAACATTGACTTTATCAGAGCGCGCGATATAAAGATAGGCGACACCGTTGTCGTTCGCAAGGCCGGAGAGATAATCCCCGAGGTCGTATCCGCTATCACTTCAAAGAGAGATGGCAGCGAGGTTGAATTCAATATGCCTACAGTGTGTCCCTCCTGCGGTGAGGCGGTTATCAGAGATGACGGAGACGGCGCGGCGGTAAGATGCATAAATCCCGGCTGTCCCGCACAGCTTCACAGAGGGATAGAGCATTTCACATCAAAGGGCGCTATGAATATAGACGGAATGGGACCGCAGATAGCAGAGCTTTTGCTCGCATCGGGACTTATTAAAAACGTAGCGGATATATATTCGCTCAAAGCCGAGGATGTCGAAAAGCTCGATAGAATGGGCAAAAAATCCGCGCAAAATCTCATAGCCGCCATAGAGGCATCAAAGGGCGCAGGACTTGCGCGTCTTATATATGCGCTCGGTATCAGAAATATCGGCGAGGTTGCCGCGGCGGCGGTGGCAGAGCGCTTTAGAAGCATAGAGGCTTGCTTTGAGGCGACTCGCGAGGATCTTTTGGAGCTTCCCGATTTTGGCGAGATCACAGCAGATTGCGTTGTAAATTACTTCTCAAACGAGAAAAACAGAGAGCTCTGTATGCGCCTTAAAGAGGCGGGAGTTCTGACAGAGATAGTTGAGCAGAAAAAGACCGTTGAGCTCGCAGGTCTTACCTTTGTTTTGACGGGAACGCTTCCCACAATGTCTCGAGACGAGGCGTCCGCCCTTATAAAAGGGGCAGGGGGCAAGGTAAGCTCGTCTGTATCCGCAAAGACAAGCTACGTCGTTGCGGGCGAGGCGGCAGGTAGCAAGCTCACAAAAGCTCAGCAGCTTGGAGTAAAGGTCATCTCCGAGGAAGAGCTTTTGGATATGCTCGGAAAATAAGCTCACACTCCCGTATATTCAAGTATTCCCTCATATATTCCCTCCGCGAACAACTGCGGTGAGCCGCTCATAAGCGCGGCATCATTTGGATTTGTGATAAACCCAAGCTCTACGAGAACTGCGGGCATCTGGGTTTTGCGGAGCACGTAAAGTCCGCTTCTGACCTTCATTCCTCTGTTTTGAAGTCCTGTCGTGCGGCTGAGAGATGTGAGTATGTCCTCACCGAGAGAGAATGCCCGAGAGGGCTCGGAGTAAGCAAAGGCCTCTATTCCCGTGGCGGCGGGCAGGCTTGATGCGTTTGTGTGCAGACTTATAAAATAATCAGCGCCCCAGCTGTTCGCGTCGTTCACGCGCAGCCGTAGGCTCTCCGAGTTTGACGAGCCTATCTGTGTGGTCGCATTCGGACGGGATAGCCTGACCTCAAAATTCGGATTTGCTCGGAGCAGTTCGGCAAGCTCTATGCCGATCCTGTAAACTATGTCCTGCTCGCGAAGTCCGTTTCCCTCCGCACCCGCGTTCGGGTTTTGCGGATTATGACCTTGATCTATGTATATCTTTATTGCCATAGCCTCTCCTTTTTTGTATTGATCTAATATCAATACTATTCGGTGTGGGGAGGATATGTGATAAACAAAGGAGTTGTCTTTATGAGAACTGAAGAAAAAAACAAAGTAAAGGGCGGAGTGCTCTATCTCGTTTCAACGCCTATCGGCAACCTCGCGGATATGAGCGAGAGAGCGATAAAGGTGCTCTCAGAGGTTGATTTTATAGCCGCGGAGGATACGAGAAATACACTCAAACTCTTGAACTTTTTTGGAATATCAAAGCCGCTCGTCTCTTATTTTGAGCACAACAAGGCGGAGCGCGGCGTACAAATAGCAGAGCGACTTGAAGCGGGAGAGGCCTGCGCGCTCGTGACAGATGCGGGAACCCCCGCGATATCGGATCCCGGTGAGGATCTTGTGAGACTTTGTGCAGAGCGCGGTATCACCGTTACGGCGATCCCCGGCGCTTGCGCGGGGATCTGCGCGCTCACACTCTCGGCACTCGCGACAGAGCGATTTTGCTTTGAGGGATTTTTGTCCGCAAAGAAGACTGACAGACGTAAACGTCTTGAAGCACTTTCTACAGAGGAGCGCACGATGATATTTCACGAAGCACCTCATAAGCTAAGAGATACGCTCTCGGATATGGAGGCGTGCTTTGGCGAGAATAGAAAAATAGCGCTTTGCAGAGAACTTACAAAGCTCAACGAGGAAATCATGAGAGTAACGCTTGGTGAGGCTGTCGCATACTATAAAGAACACGATCCGAGAGGAGAGTACGTGCTCGTCCTTGAGGGCGCTCCCGAGGGCAGCGCCGAGGCAAGCGAGCTCTCGGATATGAGCCCCCGTGAGCAGGTGGAGCTTTATATGGCGGGTGGAATGTCGAAAATGGACGCAATAAAAAAGTGCGCTAAGGAGCGCGGCGTATCTAAAAACGATATTTACAAGCTTTTCACAAACGACTGATTTTTGTTGCAAGTGTACAAAATATTAAAGTATACTATAGTTGCTTTCTACATATTTGTTGACGAAAACTATTGATTTTGAGAGAAAATTGTGATAAAATATAAGGTAAATTATTTTTATTTATATGACATATACGGAGGATTTTGACATGGCAAAAATGAAAGTCGGTGTTGTTGGCGCTACAGGTATGGTAGGTCAGCGCTTCCTCAGCCTTCTTGCTGAGCACCCTTATTTTGAAGTAACCGCACTTGCGGCATCCGCTCGTTCCGCAGGCAAGACCTATGCGGAGGCAGTAGGTGACCGTTGGAAGCTCAAGAGCCCGATGCCCGAAAAATACAAGGACATGGTAGTTATCGACGCGGCAGAGATCGACAAGATGGCAGAGCTTGTAAGCTTTGTTTTCTGCGCGGTCGATATGAAGAAGGACGAGATAAAGGCACTTGAGGAAGCATACGCTCGCCATGAGATCCCCGTTGTCTCCAACAACTCCGCTAACCGTTGGACACCTGACGTTCCTATGGTAATTCCGGAGATAAATGACGCTCACCTTGAGGTTATCGAGGCGCAGAGAAAGAGACTCGGAACAAAGCGCGGCTTTATTGCTGTAAAGCCTAACTGCTCTATCCAGTCCTACGTTCCCGCGCTCACACCCCCGCTTAAGTATAAGCCCACAGAGATCGTTGCGTCAACTTATCAGGCAATTTCCGGTGCAGGAAAGACTTTCCGTGAATGGCCCGAGATGATCGACAACGTAATTCCTTACATTGGCGGTGAGG
>JAZOLL010000030.1:0-66282 GCA_045653105.1 Eubacteriales bacterium | reverse complement strand
TGATAACTACATCCCCACACCTGAGCGTAAGGCTGACCTTGACTTCCTTATGCCTGTTGAGGACGTATTCTCTATCTCCGGCCGTGGTACTGTTGCAACTGGTAGAGTTGAGCGTGGTACTGTTAAGGTTGGTGACGTTGTTGAGATCGTTGGTCTCACAGAGGAGAAGAAGTCTACAACTGTTACAGGTGTTGAGATGTTCCACAAGCTCCTTCCCCAGGCTGAGGCTGGTGACAACATCGGTGCTCTCCTCCGTGGCGTAGCTAAGGACGAGATCGAGCGTGGACAGGTTCTTGCTAAGCCCGGTTCTGTTCACCCCCACACAAAGTTCGTAGGTCACGTATACGTTCTTACTGAGAAGGAAGGCGGACGTAAGAAGCCCTTCTTCGCAGGTTACAGACCTCAGTTCTACTTCAGAACAACTGACGTTACAGGTATCATCGATCTTCCTGCTGACGTTGAGATGTGCCGTCCTGGCGATAACGTTGATATGACTGTTGAGCTTATCACACCTATCGCTTGTGAAGAGGGACTCCGTTTCGCTATCCGTGAGGGTGGTAGAACAGTTGGTTCTGGTGTCGTTTCCAAGATTCTTGCGTAATTAACACCATATAGCATAGGGGCTGCTTTGCAGCCCCTATGCGAAAATATTATAAGCGCAAAAGCGCCTTCGGGGAATGGTGAGATTCCATACCGGCGGTAAAGTCCGCGAACTCGAAAGAGCCGAGCAGGTGAGATTCCTGCACCGACGGTAAAGTCCGGATGAGAGAAGATATGAATACATACCCCGAACACGCCGTGTTCGGATTTTTGCTTTATGCACGTATCTTTTCCCTGTGCACATCAAGGGAGATTTTTTATGAAAAGCAATACACAGAAAATAAAAACAACAGTTATGGTGGCAATGTTTTCAGCACTTGCCTTCGTGAGCACCGTGCTTTGCGGATATTTTCCCAAGGTTGCGGGATTTTTGTCCTTGGATATCAAGGACTCAATAATAGTTCTTTGCTCGCTTATTCTCGGCCCTATATCGGGACTTACGATAGCGATACTTGTACCTGTTCTTGAATCATTTACGATAAGTGCTACGGGATGGTACGGACTTATAATGAACGCGCTTTCTTCGGCAACCTTCGTTTTGGTTACGGGATACGTATATAAGTGCAGAAGAACCTTTTATGGCGCGATAGTCGGACTTTTGGCGGGAGTTTTCTCGGTTACAGCGATCATGATGCTGGCAAATCTCTTTATAACTCCGCTTTATCTTACATACGTTGTAGGTGTTCCTACCGATATGAGCGGTGTAATGAAGATGATACCGACTATTTTGTTACCCTTTAATTTGATAAAAGCAATATTGAACGCGGCTATAGTTCTTATGTTCTATAAGCCTCTGTCCAATGTTTTGAGAAAGATCGGCGTTATAGAAAGCAGCACTAATGTTGTGTCGAAAAATACAAGATTTACCACTAGAAACATTTTGGTTAATGTGATTTCTCTTGCTATAATAGTGTTGTCACTTGCGATAATTTTCTTCGTTTTAAGTGCATAGGCCGAAGTATAAATTTTTGATGGAGAAAAATAATGGTTGCAGCTATTGAGAAATTCTTTTTGGAGATCGTGGGAAGGAAGCTTTGCGTGTTCTTCTGCTCGATGCTCCCGATAATAGAGCTCAGAGGAGCGATACCGCTCGGAGCAGGTCTTGGACTTCCGTGGTGGTTATCCTACGTCCTCAGTATCGCGGGAAATATACTTCCCGTGCCTTTCATATTGCTCTTTATCAGGGGAATTATAGCTTGGGCATCCAAGTCGAAGATATCGATATGCAACAAGTTTGCGGAATTTCTCAACAGAAAGATCGAAAAAAATCGCGAAAAGATAGAAAAATATTCTTTCTGGGGTGTTTGCCTTTTCGTTGCTATTCCGCTCCCTATGACGGGGGCTTGGACGGGAGCGCTTGTTGCGGCGGCGCTTGATATGAAGTTCTGGAAAGCACTTCTTTCCTGCTTCATCGGGGTGCTTATCGCGGGAGTTGTGGTGACGCTTATCTCCTACGGAGCACTTGCGATATTCTTTAGCTGAAACGGAAACTAAAATCCGACCGATTATCAAAAAACTCTTGAAATCGGTCGGATCTTATGATATAATGTACCAAGTGAATATTTCTTATCAAGAGTGGTGGAGAGACAGGCTCTGTGAAACCACGGCAACCTGCGGCAACGTAAGGTGCTAATTCCGAGCAGATGAGAGTCCCTGGGGCTGTCGCCTTAGGGCGAGAACAAAAAAGCCAAGTAAAGAAAAAGGTGGCAGTGAGCAGATAGCTGCTTATGGCTGAGGTGGAAAACCTTGCGGTTTTCGGTTTTTATGGCTTTTTCTATTGTCGAAGCGTCGGCTCGACGTACCTTTGTACGCCTTTCGCCACCGCTTGCAACAATTCTCGTCCCAAATCCGACGAGCCCTGTTTTTGTTTTGTAAATAAATAATAAACGATATACAAAAAAGAGGAACTAAAAATGAAAAAAATTCTTTTCACGTCCGAATCTGTAACAGAAGGACATCCCGACAAAATAAGTGACAAAATATCCGATGCGATACTCGACGAGATGCTTCGTCAGGACCCCATGTCCCGCGTTGCTTGTGAGACTTTCTGTACCACGGGTCTCGTTGCGGTAATGGGTGAGATAACAACAAGCGCTTACGTTGATATTCAGAAGGTCGTAAGAGACACCGTAAGAGAGATAGGCTACACACGCGCAAAGTACGGCTTTGACTGTGATAGCTGTGCTGTTATCAGCTCTATTCACGAGCAGTCTCCCGATATTGCTATGGGAGTTGACAAATCCCTTGAGGCTAAAGAGGGAGCTGACGGTGAGGACTTCGATACGGGTGCGGGTGACCAGGGACTTATGTTCGGTTACGCTTGCGATGAAACAGAGGAGCTCATGCCTCTCCCGATCTCTCTCTCCCACAAGCTCGCGCAGAGACTTACAAAGGTGAGAAAGGACGGAACACTCGCATATCTCCGTCCCGACGGAAAGACTCAGGTTACAATAGAGTATCACGACGACAAGCCCGTAAGAGTTGACACTGTCGTTATCTCCTCTCAGCACAGCGACACAGTTGAGCTTGCGCAGATTAGAGAGGATATAATCAGAGAGGTTATAAACCCCACTATCCCCGCGGAGCTTATGGACGAGGCGACCAAGATCTACGTTAACCCCACAGGACGCTTTGTGATCGGTGGACCTGCGGGCGATACAGGACTTACAGGCAGAAAGATAATAGTTGATACCTACGGCGGATACTCCCGTCACGGCGGCGGAGCTTTCTCGGGTAAGGACCCGACAAAGGTTGACAGAAGCGCTTCCTACGCGGCAAGATACGTTGCAAAGAACATAGTTGCGGCAGGTCTTGCAAAGAAGTGTGAGGTTCAGGTTGCTTACGCTATCGGCGTGGCAAGACCCGTATCCGTAATGATAGATACATTCGGCACAGCTGTTGCGGACGAGGCGAAGATCGCGGCGGCTGCGGAAAAGCTTTTCGATTTCAGACCTGCGGCAATAATCAAGCGTTTTGATCTTCGCAGACCTATCTACTGTCAGCTTGCGGCTTACGGTCACATGGGCAGAGAGGATATAGACGTTCCGTGGGAAAAGTGCGACCTCGCTGACGCGCTTCGCGCCGAGGTGCTCGGTTAATTTAATCTCGTAAAATAATGGATAAGCATATGTCAGGATGGCATATGCTTATTCTAAAATAGAGCAAAGGAGAGAGCTTATGCAGGACATAGAAAATATAAAAGACACCTCCGGCTTGCAGAAGCTCGAGGGAAGCATAGAGCACGTTATCTACTCAAACGAGGATAACGGATACGCGATATGCGATATGGCAGTGGCTGACGACGAGATAGTCACTATCGTCGGTACGCTTCCTATGATTGCGGTGGGGGATAACCTTTCGGTTTACGGAAAGTGGATACACAACCCCAAATACGGCAGGCAGTTTTCTGTCTCTCACTATGAGAGAGTGATGCCTGCGGACACTGCGTCTATTTTGCGCTATCTAGCGTCGGGTGCGATAAAGGGAGTAGGCCCTAAGACCGCGATGAGAATAGTTGAGGAGTTCGGCGAGGACACCTTTGACGTTATAGAAAATCACCCCGAATGGCTCGCGGAGATCAAGGGAATATCGAGAAAATCCGCAAAGGAGATCTCGGATAGATTCAAGGAGCAGGCGGGAATGCGCTCGGTGATGATGTTTTTCAGAAACTACTTCGGCGCGGCGCTCACTATTAGAATATACAAGAGATGGGGTAGCGCGTCTGTTGATATCGCGAAGAAAAACCCCTACAGACTTTGTAACGAGATAGAGGGAATAGGCTTTGAGAGAGCCGACTCTATGGCATCCGAGCTCGGTGTTACAAAGGACAATTTTGACAGGATAATGAGCGGCATAAAGTACGTTTTGCTTCAGAATGCGATGCAGAACGGACACACTTGTCTGCCCGAGGAAAAGCTTATAGAGGACACCGCAGAGCTCCTTGGAGTTACAAAGGAGAGTGCCGAGGAGGCGATATCCCGACTTTTGAAGATGGGCGAGCTCAGATACACTCTTGACGGTGAGAGCCGTATGATATACGACGTCGCGTCCTACGAGGCGGAGAAATATATTGCGGCAAAGCTTATGCAGCTTGACAAAATGAGTGTTGAGGTCTCTCTCCCCGACATAGACAGATTTATAGAGCGAGAGGAATCGCAAAACGGAATTCGTTATGCCGCACAGCAGAAGCAGGCGATATCTGACGCGCTCAGGTACGGCGTTATGGTGCTCACGGGAGGACCCGGTACGGGAAAGACCACGGTAGTCAAGGCGCTGATACACATTTTTGACAGTATGGGCTTTGATATTGCCCTTGCCGCGCCTACGGGAAGAGCGGCAAAGAGACTTTCCGAGTCTACTTCAAGAGAGGCGAAAACTGTCCACAGACTTCTTGAGATGGGCTATGAGGGAGGATCTTCCACTCCTACCTTTAACAGAAATGAGTTCGATCAGCTCGGTGAGGACGTTATAATCGTCGATGAAGCATCGATGATAGATTCTTATCTTATGATGGCGCTTCTCAAGGCGATAAAGCCGGGTGCGAGACTTATAATCATAGGTGACGCAGATCAGCTACCTTCGGTAGGCGCGGGCAACGTTTTGCGGGATATAATCGAGAGCGATAGATTTTCCGTCGTTCAGCTAAACGAGATATTCCGTCAGGCAAGTCAGAGCCTTATCGTCACCAACGCGCACCTTATAAATTCGGGCGAGATGCCAAGGATAGATGCAAAGGACAACGACTTTTTCTTTTTGCCGAGAGGACTTGACAGGGATATTGCCGCAACCATTGCGGATCTTTACAAAAACAGACTTCCAAGATCTTATGGCGAGAGCATTCGTCAGGGGATTCAGGTCATCTGTCCCTCAAGAAAAGGCGAGGCGGGCTCTGAAAACCTCAATGTGATACTTCAGAACGCGCTCAACCCCAAGGATCCTCACCGTCTTGAATACAAGTTCCGCGAGATCCTCTTCAGAGAGGGCGACAGAGTCATGCAGACGAGAAACAATTACGATATAAATTGGTGGAGAGACTCGGACGGCAAGGACGGATACGGAATATTCAACGGAGATATCGGAGTTATTCAGCGCATAGATATTACGAATAGCTATATGGAGATACTTTTTGACGACAAGGTGGTCAATTACGATCTCACGCTTCTCGACGACATAGAGCACGCATATGCTATAACTGTGCATAAGAGTCAGGGAAGTGAATACCCCGTTGTGATTATCCCGATGTGTTCGGCGGCGCATATGCTCCACACGCGAAATCTGCTTTACACCGCGGTTACGAGAGCGCAGAGAATGGTTATTCTCGTCGGTCGCGAGGAGATAATAAGGGTAATGGTGAATAACGACCATCAGTCGATGCGATATACGGGACTTGCTAGGCGACTTGCAAGGGATGACAAATGAGAGCGCGTGAGTTTTTAGAGAGATTTATACTCACCAGAAAGTGTCCCGCGTGCGGTGAGCTGCTCTCTTATGATGAAAGGGCAGAGGCTTTTTGTCCCGAATGCAGAATGCGTTGGGACGTGCTGAAGACCCGTGAATGTAAGATCTGTGGCAGGGCGATGTGCGAGTGTATCTGTATGACGAAGACTCTCTCGGATTCGGGAGCGCTTTGTCATCACAAGCTCGTGGCATATACCACGGATAGCGTGGTGCATAACACGGTGAGCTTTATCAAAAGAAATGAAAACGAGAGGATAAGCGGATTTCTCGCAGAGCAGTTATACCTTGTTCTGCGGGCGGATACCGAGCTACCAAGGCTTGACGCGGATTCGTCGCTTATCACATTTGTACCGAGAGGTGTAGGTTCGGTTCTCAAATACGGAGTAGATCAGTCAGCGGAGCTCGCAAAGGCACTCTCGCTCAAGAGCGGAATACCTTTTGCCAAGACCGTTGAGCGTGTAAAGGGCGGAAAGGAGCAGAAAAAGCTCACCGCCGCAGAACGCAAAAAGAACGTCAAAAAGCTCTTTGCCCCATGCGAGGATACAGAGACGCTTGTGAGCGGCAAGACAGTGATACTTATCGACGACGTTGTCACGACGGGAGCTAGTATGTCTGCCGCGGTGCATCATCTCATAAGAGCGAGAGCGGGGGCTGTGATATGCCTTTCTGTCGCTTCGACACCGGAGAACAAATAATGATAAAATACACCCTTGAAAAAGGGTGAATGATTGTGTATAATATAATTATAAATACGGGAAACCGAATTTCAGGTAAGGAACGGTCGGATGTTTAAATTTAAACCAAAAGAGATGTTTTCCAAAGAAATAGGAATAGATCTTGGCACGGCGACGGTGCTCGTTTACGTGAGAGGGCGCGGAATAGTCCTCAACGAGCCCTCTGTTGTGGCGGTCAACACGGATACCGATATGATAACCAAGGTTGGTAAGGACGCGCAGGTAATGCTCGGCAGAAACCCCGAGAATATAAGGGTGGTCCGTCCTCTTGAGAACGGAGTTATCAGCCAGTACGACGTGACGCAGAAGATGATACAGTACTTCATTCGCAGGGCTTGTGGCGGATCTGTCATACAGCCCAAGGTAATGATCTGTATCCCCACAGGTATCACCGAGGTCGAGGAGCGCGCGGTGATCGGCGCGGGAATGCAGGCGGGCGCTCGCAAGACGTATCTTATAGAAGAGCCCGTTGCGGCAGCGCTTGGCGCGGGTATCGATATATTCAGTCCGACAGGACATATGATAGTGGACATCGGCGGCGGAACAACGGATATCGCGGTCATATCGCTCGGTGGCGTGGTGGTGTCAAAGAGTGTGGACAGCGCGGGCAACAAGTTTGACGCGGCAATAATGAAATATATGAGGCGTAAATATAACCTCGTTATCGGTGAGCGTACCGCGGAGCAGGTCAAGATAAAGATCGGCGCGGTGTATGAGCATCCGAATCCCAAGGAATACGAGGTGAAGGGCAGATGCTTGCTTCAGGGACTTCCCAAGGTGGTCACGGTCTCCTCAAAGGAGATGCTTGAGGCGATGATGGAGCCTATAACCGACGTGCTCGACGGCATATATTCGGTCATCGAGCGCACTCCCCCCGAGCTTATCGGTGACATACTTAAAACGGGTATTCTGCTTACGGGAGGAGGCAGTCAGCTCTACGGACTTGACAAGCTGATAGCCGAGCTCACGGGCATCAAGACAAAGGTCGCGCAAGAGCCTGAACTCTGCGTGGTAAAGGGAACGGGCAAGGCGCTTGAATACCTTGACGATATGCCCGAGGGAATAGTTGATCTTTCAAAGGTCAGACGAAAAAACAGAACACAGGCAGGCGGAACATCAAGATAAGTCCTGCTTTATCGGGAGAGATTTTATGATTTGCAAAGATTTTAAATATCCAAAGCTTTTGGAGTTTTTTGAGAGGATATCCGCAATACCGAGAGCATCCTATCAGGAGGAAAAAATAGTCGCTTATCTTTTGGATTTCGCAAAGGAGAGAGGCTTTGAGGCTTACACCGACGAACACAGAAACGTACTTATAAATATGCCCGCAACTGTCGGCTGCGAGGATCGCCCCGCGATCCTTCTTCAGGGTCATACCGATATGGTTTGTGAGTGTAACATCGGCTGCGATCACGATTTTACATCGGATCCGCTTGACCTTTTCCTTGAGGATGGCCTTGTAGGAGCGAGGGGTACGACACTCGGCGCTGACGACGGAGTTGCGGTGGCTATTATGCTCGCTATCCTCGATGGCGCGTGTGAGCAGCACGGACCTATCCAGTGCCTTTTCACCGCATCCGAGGAGGTCGGTCTTGATGGCGCGAGAGGCTTTGATTATAGCAAAATATACGCAAAGCGCATGATAAATATGGACGGCGCTGAGGAAGACACGCTTGTCGTAGGCTGCGCAGGCGGTGTTCGCTCTGACGCATTGTTTGACATCGAATACAAGGACAGAACCCGAAAAAATATCCTCAAGGTTACGCTTGGCGGTCTTATGGGTGGACATTCGGGCGAGAATATCCACGATGGCAGAGCAAATGCTAACAAGCTGGCGGCGGCTCTTTTGAGAGCACTCTCTGAGTTTGTGGGAGTAGAGCTCATCTCTTTTGACGGAGGCTCTAAGGACAATGCTATACCTCGTGAGGCAGTGCTTGTGGTTGCGGTAGATGACGTTATGGGCGCAGAGATGATAGCGAGAAAATACGCATCGGGTGTCAAAGCGACACTTTGCCCTGAGGATTTCGATTTCTTCATACGCGTTGAGAATATAGGCGCGTCGGGATACGAGCAGGTGTTCTCTGATGAGTTTACACAAAAGATCCTTGATTTTTCAGCCTCTATAGATAACGGAGTTCTCGCTATGAGCGAGAAGATAGAGGGGCTCGTTGAGTTTTCGAGAAACCTTGGAATCGTTAAGACTGAGGGTGGCAAGATAGGATTTTATTTCTCCTCTCGCTCGGCGATAGATTCGCAGCTTGAGTGCTCTATGAACGAGATAGAGAGCGCAGCAAAGCTCATCGGCGGTACTGCTGTGCACCACAGCAGATATCCCGGTTGGGATGTCAGCGGCTACTCTGAGCTCGCAGAGGACTATATCGCGCTTGCGGATAAGCTTTTCGGCACAAAGGTAATAAAGACCGCGCTTCACGCGGGACTTGAGTGTGGAATCGTGAAGCAGGCGATACCCGATATCGAGATAATTTCTATCGGAGCGGATATAGCAGACCTTCATTCTCCCAAGGAGAGACTTGGTCTTGACTCCTTCGGCAGAGTTTTCGCTATTGTTAAAACGATGATAGAGAAGTGATAAACAAAAAGCACCGCAGATTTTAAATCTGCGGTGCTTTTTATTTGATATGTTCTGTGTTTTTGTTCTGCGCTGAGATGGGTGGAGACAGCTGAGCTCGGATGCAGAAGACGTGATTTGTGGCTCGTCGCTGTACTTTGTACTGCAGAGAGACAAATCGCGGCTAAAAAACACATAAAAAATGAAATCCGCAAGGATTTCTACCAAAAAACCGCCTTTGCCCGAGGTAGAATCAAAGGCAAAAGCGGTATTTTGTTTGATATGTTCTGTGTTTTTGTTCTGCGCTGAGATCAGCTGTCTTAATTATTCGAGTGTCTCGAGGTATGCAACAACATCAGCAACTGTTGTGAACTTGCGAATGTCCTCATCGTTGATCTCGATTCCGAATTTGTCCTCGCAGAGCATAACGAGGTCTGCAAGCTCGATAGAGTTGATACCGAGGTCGTTTGCGAGCTCAGCCTCCATCTTAATGTCGTCCTTGTCAACCTGAAGCTCCTCAACGAGGATCTGAGCAAACTTTTCGTACATGTTCATAATATATTCCTCCAAAAATAATTTACTGTACTTTGAATCTCTGTATCTTCTTAGAAGTTGTACGCTCGAACGGCTCGTAACGAACCTCGATCTTGCGTATCTGCTTAAAGGAGGGCAGAGATTTGTTTATATTATTTACAGCGGCCTTTATCTCCGCGTAAACGTTTTCCTTGGACTTATCCTCAAAGAGATCAAGGTTGGGAACAACGATAGCAGTGATTATCTGATCCTTGTTATCGTTCTCTCTGGTGAGGACTACAGACTCGAGAATGCAGGGAACGTAGGAGAGGTGCTCCTCAAGCTCCTCGGGGAATACGTTCTTTCCGTTGCTGAGGATTATGACGTTCTTCTTACGGCCTGTAATGAAGATGTATCCGTCCTTATCCATATATCCGATGTCGCCTGTTCTGAACCAGCCGTCATAAGTGAATACTGCGGCGGTAGCCTCGGGATCCTTGTAGTAGCCGAGCATAACGTTGTCTCCCTTGACGAGGATCTCGCCTGTCTCCTCGTTGGATGTCTTGTCTATCTTGACGCGGCAGCCGTAAACGGGAGTACCAACGGAGTGGAACTTGACCTTTCCGGGAGAGTTGACCGCAACGAGAGGCGCACACTCTGTGATTCCGTATCCCTCAAGAACTGTGATACCAAATGCGTAAAAGTCCTTGATGAGTTCGGGAGAGAGGGGAGCTCCTCCGCAAACGATACTCTTGAGATTTCCACCGAAAGCTCCTGTAACCTTGCTAAAGAGCTTCTTTCTCATATCTATTCTGCACGCGAGAGCTGCGCTGTTGACCTTGATAAGAGCGCGGAGCTGCTTTTCAAGACCCTTCTTTTTGACCTCTTCCCAGATTCTCTTGTGCATAGTCTCAACGAAGAGCGGAACGAGCATAAGAGCGTTGGGCTTGAAGTTCTGGAAGTTCTTCATAACGTGCTTGAGAGAGTCGTTGATAAGGATCGTGCCGCCGATATCCATTATTGCGAGGTGACCGCAGGTCAACTCGTAAGAGTGGTGAGGAGGAAGCACGGAAACGAAGGTGTTTCTGTCGTCGTAGGACATGGAAAGCACCGACGCGTTTGTTGCGGCAGCGAGGTTCTTGTGAGAGAGCATAACTCCCTTACTCGTGCCTGTTGTACCCGATGTGAAGAGAAGAGCAGACATCTTTTCCATCTCAAGCTCGGTCTCAACGTAATCACGGTATCCACCCTCAAGAGCTTCCTTACCCATTTCGATAAGGGAGTCTATGGTGATGACCTTTTCCGAGAATACTGAGTCGGCATTAGGCTGTAGAGGAATGAAATACTTGATCTCGGGCATAGCCTCGGAAATTGCGATCGCCTTGTCCTTCTGTGCGTTTGTGTAAGCGAAAGCTGTGCACTCCGCGAGGCGAAGGAAGTCTACAGTTGCCTCAAGAGAGAGCTCCTTGTCGATCGGAACGATACAGCCGTTACCTGCAACGGTTGCAATGTAGGTTGCGATATAGTGGGGATGTGTGTCACCGCTGACTGCGATGTGCTTATCTGCCATATCGAGCTTTGAGAGAGCTGTTCCGATATAGCAAACGTCGTCGTAGAGACGGTTGTAGGAATACTCGACGTATTCGCCTGCAGCATCCTTGTAGAGATAGAGCGCCTTGTCGCCGAAATATTCAGCGCCTGTTTTAACGAGATGGCGAAGGTCTGTGATGACCTTAGGATCCTTTGCGCCCTTGAGGTTATTGATCATTCTCATAAATACATACCTCTTTTTTATTGAAGATGTTTTGAAAACTTCTTAGCATACCAAGCAATTATAACATATATTTGTTGAGTTGTCAAGAATTTTTTTGCAAAGAGCATTTTTAGGGTACTTTTCTTCGTAATATTTCTACTTATATTGACATATTTTCACAGATATGCTAAAATGATTTCCCAATTCAAAAACAACGAAGAAAGGAGCTTTTGAGGAATGGATCTCTTTAAAAACAGACCGCTTGCGGGAATATGTTTGTCGCTGATAATTTCTGCCACGATTTTATACAGAGTATCCGCTTCGGTAAAGCTTCTTTTGATCTTTCTGCTTGTCCCGCTTTTGATCTGCGCGCTTATCATAGCCGCAAGATCAAAAAGATTAAAAATAAAGGCTATATTTTTCTCTCTTTGTACAACTGCTGTAATGCTTGGGATTATTACTCAATTTATCGGGATAGATATGCGAGAGCAGAGGCTTCGCTCTTATGAGGGAGAGTACACCTGCCGTGTGCTTATCCTCGAAGAGGAGGACAGGGCATCGTCGGGCGAGCAGTTTCGTGTGAAGATAAAGAGACTCGGTGATGACAGAGTTTCCTTTGACGGTACGCTCTATCTCAATGCCGAAACCAACCTCAAAAGCGGAGATATGCTTTCGGTTCGCGCATCGGTTCTTAAGAGTGATAGATTCTATGCATCCGAGAGTAGCGACACAGTGGGGCTTGATCTGTTTGTTTACGAGGGCGCGGAGTGTGTGGCTATATCAAGGGGAAATTTTTCGATCGACGGCTTCTTTTCCAAGATACGTCTCGGTGTGGCAAGGTATTTTGAGGATAACTTTGGAGAGAGGAGCGGCGCGCTTGCGCGCGGAGTGCTTCTCGGGGATACCGAGGGAATAAGGGCGGATACTATCAGAGATTTCAGGCGCGCGGGTGTTTCGCACCTGCTTGCGGTGAGCGGACTTCATATTTCTATGCTTATGACGATGATCGAGCTTTTACTTCGCGCGTTTTATATAGGGAAAAAGCCGAGAGCTATTATCCTTTCTCTTTCTGCGCTCGTCTTTTTGGGAATGACAGGCTTTGCACCGTCCGCCTGCCGAAGCGTGCTGATGATACTTTTTGTATATCTGCACTACCTTTTCGCAAAGGAGAGCGACTCTGTGACCGCTCTCTTTTCCGCGGTGGCGGTGATGCTCCTCTTCTCACCGAGATCTGTCGCTGACATAGGACTTTGGCTCTCGTTCTTGGCAACGCTGGGAATAATAAGTGTTTACGCTCCCATATCAAGATATTTCAAAAAAGAAAAGGAAAGCGGAGCTATGGCGATGCTCAAAAGATGCCTCAAGGCGACGGCTCTGGCGCTGCTTCTCAATTTCCTGTGTAGCATCTTTACCTCTATTGTCGTATGGCTCGCCTTTGGCGAGATGTCGCTTATCAGCCTTATCGCGAACCCGATACTCACACCTCTCTCGCTCGTGCTTTTGGTGAGTGTCTTTGTGGGTATGATATTTGCAAAGCTTGGTTTGCTCGGCAAAATAGCGGTTGGATTTTTAAATCTTGTCTGCGAGGTAACAGAGCGGATATCCTCTTATTTCGCATCATTTGACGGCGCGGTCATATCTCTCGGATATCGATTTGCGGGGATAATTATAACTCTGATGAGCATAGCGCTCTTCGTTATGCTTGTGATACATCTGAGGAGAAAACAGCTAATTCTTTTGCCGCCGTTTGTGGCGGTGGCGGCATTCGCGATCTGTCTTTCAATTCACAACGCGACCTATTCCGACAAGCTTCCCGTGACTTATACGCTTCGCGATGAGGGGGAGATGATAATTCTCACCGACAGATATCGCGCGGCGGTTATAGATATGAGCTCGGAATCTTATTCTTCTTTAAAGAGTGCGGGTAAGATCGTTGCAGGGCGACATGCTACCGAGATAAGTGACTACATCATGACCGAATATCACGAGGCGGGAATTGCCTCGCTTGATGTCTTTTTTGGAAAAGCTTACGTCAGAACGCTTTGGCTTCCCAAACCTCAAAGCCTTGAGGATCACGCTATAGCGTATGAGCTAGCATACATTGCCGCCGAGCACGGCTGCGAGGTGCAGATCTACGAAAAAGGTGACGAAAGGGAGCTTCTCTTTGACACGCGTGTGCTTATCGGCGGTTCGGGGAAAGAGAAGACCGCGGTATTTGTCGCGGGAAAGGGGGAGGCGCTTTCCTATATCGGTGCAGGTGTCGACGAGAGCCTTGGCGCGGATGGGTTTTGCTCACACTCGGACTACATAATCTTCGGCACTCTTGGAAATAGAGAGGAAAAGCTTGTGCATTTCTCGGTGGACAGAGAAAAGCTGAAATCAGTATTTTATGCCGAGCGCGAGGCAAAGCGCTTTGTAAGGATAGCCGAGGGCGAGTATGCGGAGTGCTATCCAAACGAGCGGGGAGAGGCAAGGATAGATATAATTCTTAAGTAGAGAGCATTTGTCAAAAGCATAGAGCTATTCATATTATGGTATTGTGTGGGGGAGTCCGCAAAGGACTCCCTCTTAGTAAAGGAAGGATACCTTATATGAATAACAATATAAAAATATCTATGCTCGGAGGAGATCTGAGACAGCTTGCGGTGGCACGTAGGCTTGCCGCGAGCTATGAAAATATAAAATTGTGGGGACTTTCTACTGCCGAGGCTGTTGCGGGGATATCCGAGATGAGTGATCTTTCCGAGACACTCAGGGAGTCGGATGTGGTTATCCTGCCGCTCCCCGTATCTGCAGACGGTGTGACGCTGAACGCTCCTCTTTCGGAGACGGGTGAGAGGGTGAGACTTTCGGGTATGGCGGTACTTATTCGAGAGGGTGCTGTAGTCATTGGCGGAAAGCTTCCCGAGAGTTTTTCTCGCGCACTTAGTGAGCGTGGTGCGGTAGTGCGTGACTATTTCTGCTCTGAAGATTTTCAGATGAAGAACGCTTACACCACTGCTGAGGCGGCCCTCAGCATAGCGATGAATGCACTCACCAAAAACATACGCGGATCTCGTATAGCTATCACGGGATTCGGAAGGATATCAAAGCACCTCGCCTCGCTTCTCTTGTCGGTGGGGGCTTCTGTGTGCATCGCGGCAAGACGCGAGAGCGACCTATCCTTTGCCGAGAGCTTTGGGTGTCACACGGTACGTATAAGTGAGGGCGAGGAGTGGTGGCGCGCGCTCGCGAGTGGATATGACGTTATCTACAATACGGTGCCGCACTGGATATTCGGCAGGGATTTTCTCTCGTCTGTCGATAAAAAGACATTTATAGTGGATCTCGCATCAGCGCCCGGAGGGGTTGATATAAGGGCGGCAAAGGAGCTTGGATCTAACGTGAGCTGGGCGACCTCGCTCCCCGGAAAATACGCGCCGCAGAGTGCGGGCGAGATAATCGCAGAGTGCGTTGTGCGGATGATCTCGGAGGTGCGGTCATGATAGGATATGCGTTTTGTGGCTCTTACTGTACTCACGCGGCATCACTATCAGAGCTTGAAAAGCTGCTCAGGTCAGGGCACCAGATACTCCCGATAGTGAGTGAGAACGTATATAGCACCGACACGAGATTCGGAAGAGCGACTGATCTTTGCCAAAAGCTTGAGCTTTTGTGCGGTCGGCGAGTCGTTCACAGCATAGTTGATGCCGAGCCGCTCGGTCCTAAGATCGAGCTTGAGGCACTTATCATTGCGCCCTGCACGGGAAATACTCTGGCAAAGATGGCGGCGGGAATAACAGACACCGCAGTCTGTATGGCGGCAAAGGCGCATCTTCGCGGAAACCGTCCGTTGGTCATCGCGCTTGCCTCAAACGACGCGCTCTCGGCAAATCTGAAAAATATAGCAACTTTGCTCTCACGCAAGTTCGTCTATTTCGTGCCGCTGTTTCAGGACGATCCCGAGCGCAAGCCGCACTCACTTATCGCGGATTTTACCCTGCTCACACCGACGCTCGACTGCGCGCTGAAGGGTAAGCAATACCAAAAAATATTTGTGTGACTTAACGCCCGACCCACGCGGTCGGGCGTTATATTTTGCTCGCTTTTTTCATATAATGTGTCGAGGTGATGAATTATGAAGATAATAAAAAAGCTTTCGGCGATATTTTTGAGTTTTGCGCTTGTTTTTTCTCTCTGTGCTGTCGGTGTCAGCGCCGAGCCCGTGATAAAGGGGGAGTTTTCAGGCACGCTTGACTGTCGCTCGGCAATACTTATGGAGGCATCTACAGGAGAGGTGCTTTATGAGATGAATGCGGACGAGTCGCTCCCGCCCGCGTCCGTTACCAAGGTGATGACGCTTCTTCTCGTGATGGAGGCGATAGAGGACGGACGTATATCCTACACCGACAGAGTAAGCACCAGCGAGCGCGCCGCATCTATGGGCGGCTCACAGATATTCCTTGAGGTTGGAGAAGAGATGTGCGTGGAGGATCTTATCAAGAGCGTTGTGATAGCCTCCGCAAACGACGCGGCTCTCGCCCTTGCGGAGCATATCGCGGGTAGTGAGGAGAGCTTTGTGGCTATGATGAACGAAAAAGCCGCCTCTCTCGGTCTTACCGCCACCCACTTTGAGAACACAAACGGTCTTGATGACACAGTACAGAATCACGTGACCTCGGCGAGAGATATCGCCATAATGTCGCGCGAGCTGATAAAACACAAAAAGATAACCGAGTATTCATCGATTTGGATGGACACGATAAGAGACGGTGCTTTCGGTCTTACCAACACAAACAGACTCGTCAGATTTTACAGAGGTGCGACGGGACTTAAAACAGGCTCTACCGCAAAGGCGAAATTCTGTATAACGGCTACCGCTGAGCGAGATGGCATGACTCTTATCGCGGTGATAATGGCGGCACCCACGAGGGATATACGAAACGCGGCGGCAACGGCACTGCTCGATTTTGGATTTGCAAATTACGGTGTTTACAGGGCAGAGGGGGGAACTCTCTCCGACATATCGGTAAAGGGAGGCGTAGAGCGGAATTGCCCCGCGCAGTTCGGTGCGTTTTCCTGCGTGCTCAAAAAATCCGAGATGAAAGGGGTATCCGCCACAAGCGAGTACCAAAACACGCTCAAAGCACCTGTCAGAGCGGGGGATAAGATAGGTCGCGTGGTGTATAAGATAGGCGAGCGAGAGGTAGGATCGGTAGATATTTTTGCCTCGCAAGGTGTGGAGAAGATAAACTTTTGGGGGATTTTTGCGCGAATGATCGCAAAAGTGTGTCTTAAATGATATAAAAACGATAGAAAATCTTTTGCGGCTCTTGATTTTTAACAGAGCATAGTGTATAATCAAATTAGATCGAATGCTCGCTCGCAAATTTTAGGCGTGAGAGTAATAAAACAAAAAGGCGGTAGAAAAAATGGCATTGACACTTAACGACAAGTACATTAAGCAGTTCGTATCCGAAGCAGAGCTTTCTGCTATTCAGAATGAGGTTTCAAAGGCTCACAAGACTCTCCTTGAGGGTAGCGGTGAGGGTAGTGATTTTTTGGGTTGGGTCGATCTCCCGAACAATTACGACAAAGAAGAATTTGCCAGAATAAAGGTTGCGGCAGAAAAGGTTAAAAAGAGCTGCGACGTATTTATAGTTATCGGTATAGGCGGATCCTATCTCGGAGCTCGCGCGGTCGTTGAGTTCCTCAAGTCCCCTATGTACAATAATCTCAAGAAGGATACACCCGACATCTATTTCGCGGGTTGTAACATAAGCCCCAGCTATCTTAACGAGCTTCAGCAGATATGCGAGGGACGTGACGTTTGTATCAACGTTATTTCCAAGTCGGGTACTACAACAGAGCCCGCTATCGCGTTCAGAGTATTCAGAGCTCTCCTTGAGGAGAAATACGGAGTTGAGGGTGCAAGGGAGAGAATCTTCGTTACCACTGACAAGGCAAGAGGCACTCTCAAGAAGTTCTCCGACGACGCGGGCTATGAGACATTCGTCGTTCCGGACAACGTTGGCGGACGTTTCTCGGTTCTCACTGCAGTAGGACTCCTTCCTATCGCGGTTGCCGGAATAGACATAGACCAGCTTATGAAGGGCGCATCTGACGCGGCTGCGGCTTACAAGGCAACAGATAAGATCGAAGAGAGCGACTGTATGAGATACGTTGCATACAGAAACCTTATGTACAGAGCAGGCAAGGGCACAGAGATCCTCGTTGGTTACGAGCCCTATTCCGCAATGCTCAACGAGTGGTGGAAGCAGCTCTACGGTGAGAGTGAGGGTAAGGATAAGAAGGGAATCTTTACAGCTTCGGTTATCTTCTCCACAGACCTCCACTCCCTCGGTCAGTTCATTCAGGACGGAACAAGAAATCTCTTTGAGACAGTTATATCCGTAAAGGCAAACGAGAGCAAGTTCCCGATCCCCTATGACGAGGCAAACGTTGACGGACTCAACTTCCTCTCCGGTGTTGAGCTTGATGAGGTAAACAAGACCGCGATGAAGGGAACTATCCTCGCGCACATCGACGGCGGCACGCCCAACCTTCTCCTTGAGATAGACAGACGTGACGAGTACTGCCTTGGATATCTCCTCTACTTCTTCGAGTTCGCTTGCGGTGTTTCCGGATATGTTCTCGGTGTAAATCCCTTCAATCAGCCCGGTGTTGAGGGTTATAAGAAGAATATGTTCGCTCTCCTCGGTAAGCCCGGATATGAGGATCAGAAGGCAGAGCTTGAGGCAAGACTCGGCTGATAAAAATAATTTGAAAAAAGTAAAATTTACTATTGAAAAAAGTTTCCATATAGGTTATAATGGAAATGAACATATTATTTGTTCTAAAAATATTGTTGGAGGTTCCGAATGTTAAAAGTAATTATCGGTGTTAAAGGAACAGGTAAAACCAAAGCACTCATCGCTCTCGTAAACGAGGCGTCTGAGAAGTCTCAGGGCGATGTTGTTTGTATAGAAAAGGGAGTTAAGCTTCGTTACGACATAAAGTACACAGCAAGACTCATCGATACAAATGAATATTTTGTTGACGACGCACAGTCCCTCTACGGCTTCGTAGCAGGAATCCTTGCGAGCAATCACGACGTTACAGATCTCTTTATAGATTCTTCTCTCAAGATCTGCAATGATAACTACGCTGAGTTCGACAAGTTCCTTGACGAGGTTGCAAGCATCTCCGAAAAGATCGGTGTAAACATAGTGACAACCGCTTCTATGCCCACAGAGAAAGCGTCAGACACAGTAAAGAAATATCTTTGATCTAAAATAACTAACGGGCAGTTTCTTTGGAAGCTGCCCGTTTAATTTTATTTTGCTTATTTTATTTGACAGGAGGAAAAATGATTCTTATAATAGCGGAAAAGCCAAGCCTTGGCAGAAACATTGCGGCAGGAATCGGACCGATGACTCGTCGTGATGGCTATCTTGAGGGCTCGGGCTATATAATTTCCTGGGCGTTCGGTCACCTTTTTTCTCTTGCCGATGTAGAGGCGTACAGTGCGGTAAAGCGAGAGAGGGTGAGGTGGTCTATGGAGGATCTTCCTTGCTTTCCCGAAGAGTTCAAGTTTGAGCTCAGACGCGACTCCTCAAAGGGTGTGGACAGCGGAGTATACAAGCAGTTCAAAACGCTTGAAACCCTTTGTAACCGCGAGGACGTTGATACGATAGTAAACGCGGGGGATGCTGACAGAGAGGGAGAGATCATAGTCCGTCTATGTATCGCCAACGCGCTTCATTCCGAAAAAACGATAAAAAGGCTCTGGCTTCCCGACCAGACACCGCAAACGGTGGCGGCGGCACTCCTTGACATGAAGGAGGACAGAGAGTATGACAATCTCGCAAACGAGGGATTTGCGAGGACATATATAGACTGGCTTTACGGGGTGAATCTTACGAGATTTGCCACCCTCAAGACGGGAACGCTTCTCAGAGTGGGAAGAGTTATCGTGCCTATCGTCAAGGCGATATACGACAGAGATATGGCGATAAGGAATTTTGTACCTGAGAAATATTATTCTATCGGCAGCGCGGAGATGACGAATGGCTACAAGGTAGAGCTTAATTCAAAGCAAAAGTTTTCCGCAAACGAGCTTTCAAAGGCGCAAAAGACCTGCGCGGAGTATAACGCGTGCCAGGCTTACGTCAAGGACGTAAAGAGCAAAAAGGACGTTATATCCCCCGGCAAGCTCTATTCGCTCTCCAAACTTCAGAACGTGCTCGGAAAGAAATACAAGATGTCGATGGCAGAGAGCCTTGAGATAATCCAGAAGCTTTATGAGGAGGGATATCTGACCTATCCCCGAACAAACTCGGAGTATCTCGCCACGGCGGAAAAGGACAAGATAAAGAAGATAATCGGGATATGCAAGAATATGGGATATCCCGTGGTCTTTAAGGATAAAAAGACGATATTCGACGACTCAAAGATAGAGTCGCACTCGGCTATCACCCCGACCTACAAGATACCCGACAAGAACAGGCTCACAGAGAAGCAGATGCAGGTGTATTCCACCGTTATCAGACGCTTTGTTGCGGTCTTTTGTGCGGAGGACTGTGTGGCAAGGCGAGTTGAGATGACGGTGAGTGTGGGCGAGCTTGAGGACTTTACCCTCAAGGGACTGACTATACTTGAGCGCGGCTGGACAAAATATGATGACAGCACGCAAAAGGACAAGATACTCCCGCAGCTTGCAAAGGGGGATAAGGTCAACATTCTTTTCAAGCCGACGGAAAAGGAGACCACACCGCCAAAGCACTACACGATAGAAACGCTGAATAACTATCTGAAAAATCCGTTCAGAGACGAAAAGGCAGCGATAGACGACAGCGTCGGCGCTGACGACGCGGCGGAATACCGCGCGATGTTCGAGGGTGTCGAGCTCGGCACCGAGGCGACGAGAACGGGAATTATCGATAACGCCAGAAAGAGCAACTATATAAATCTCAAAAAGGACGTTTACACGATACTCCCCGACGGAGAGTTTTTAATAGAATCTCTCGAGAGGATGCAGATCGTGATGGACAAGTTCAAGACCTCTGAGATGGGCAAGGCTCTCAAAAAAGTCTACCGCGGAGAGAGTGCGATAGGAGATGCGGTGGATCTTGCAAAGGTCGAGATAGCTAGGTGCTTTGAGGTGCGCTCGGTAGCACCCGACGAGGATACCGATACGGGATTTTTCGGTGACGTGGTGGGCAAGTGTCCGCTTTGCGGAGCTGACGTGGTCAGAACGAGATATTCCTACGGATGCAGCGCGTATAAGAGCGGCTGTAAGTTCTCGATAAATGCTTATATCTGTAAAAGAGCGGTCTCTGTGGCAAACGCAAAGCTTTTGCTGAGTGAGGGCCATACCGCTAAAATAAAGGGCTTCGTTTCGAAAAAGGGTACGAGCTTTGATGCCGCCCTTAAGCTCGAAGACGGAAGATGCGTCTTCGATTTTAACGACGCGCCCGCAAATACATAACTAACTAAAGGGAGAAAGATCATGAAAAAAACAACAAGAATAGTCCTTGCGTCTGTTGCGACGCTTGTGATAGCGCTTGCAACATTTTATTTTTCACTTCCCGCACTCAACGTATATTCCAAGGGATTTTGGACTTTTGTGCTCTCGATGATATTCGTTTGGGGCGGTGCTTACGCGCTTTTTGGCCTCAAGGGGGCTGTAGGCGGAGTTAGGGCAGGAAAAATAGACAGAGGATTTTTTAGAAATGCCAAGGCATTTATAATAGTTGCGGCTATTCCGATAGCGGTTCTTATAATCGGCTCGCTCGCATCCTCAACTCTTTTCAACGCGCACGCTTACTCAAACATTATTGAGGTTCCCGAGGCTGTGTTTGAGGAGGATATGCCCGAAACGGATACAGTCACCAACATCGCGCTTATGGACTCAAGCTCCGCAACCATAATCGGTAACAGAACTCTCGGCGCGCTCTCTGATGTTGTGTCACAGTATCAGGCAGGCGATTATTACTCACAGATAAACTACAAGGGTGTACCCGCAAAGGTGACAAACCTTGAGTATGCCGACTTCTTTAAGTGGATAAATAACAGAGCGTCCGGTGTTCCCGGATATATCAAGGTAGATCCTGTAAACAGCGACGCTGAATACGTCAAGTTTGAGAAGCCTATGAAGTACGTAAAGAGCGCGTACTTTGGCGACAATCTGCTCCGAAAGCTCCGCTTTGACTATCCCACAAAGATATTCGACGAGATAACCTTTGAGATAGACGATGCGGGAAACCCCTACTATATCGTGTCCTGTATGATGCCGAAGATCGGACTTTTCGGTGCTATGGACGTAAATGAGGTCATAATATTTAACCCTGTTGACGGCTCGTCCGAGCTCTACTCTGTTGACAGCACACCCTCTTGGGTCGACAACGTGTTCAACGGATATCTCGCGACAGAGAAGTACAACTGGTACGGTATGTACAAGAACGGATACTGGAACAGTATCATAGGAAATAAGGACTGCAAGGTCACAACAGATGACTTCGGTTATATCGTTCGCGGCGATGACGTTTGGTACTTCACGGGCGTTACCTCTATAACCGCTGACGAGAGTAATATCGGATTTATTATCAGTAACGCGAGAACGGGTGAATACAAGTTCTATCCCGTAATCGGTGCTGAGGAGTATTCCGCTATGCAGGCGGCGCAGGGTGAGGTCCAGGAAAAGGGATACACCGCTTCCTTCCCGTCGCTCATCAACGTATCGGGTGAAGCTACCTATATCATGGTGCTCAAGGATAGCGGCGGAATCGTCAAGCTTTGCGCGCTCGTAAACGTTGAAAATTATAGCATCGTGGCTACGGGCAACAACCAGACGGAGGCTAAGGAGGCATATCTGAAGCTTCTCCGTGAGAACGGAATCATTGAAAATATCCCTGACAAGCCCGCAGACGAGTCCGATGAATATGAGACCGCAGAGATCACGGTTGCCGCTATAAACACCTTCGTTATTGACGGAAACTCCTGGGTATATATCACCGACGCGACAGGTGTCGTATATAAGCAGAGCGTTGCGGCAAACGAGCAGATGGTTCTCGTATCTGTCGGCGATCAGCTCACGGTAAATTATCTTGAGACAGAGATCGCGGGCATAAAGCAGATAGTCAGCTTCGTGTACACAAATCAGTAACGGAGGGCGGTATGAACAAGGAAAAGATACTTGCGCTTGTCGACCATACGCTCCTTTCCCGTGATGCTACTTGGGATGGGATAAAGGCACTTTGCGACGATGCTCTCACATATAAGACCGCATCTGTCTGCATACCCCCGAACTACGTTAAGGACGCGGCAGAATACCTTGCGGGCAGACTTCCCGTTTGCACGGTAATAGGCTTTCCAAACGGATATAACACCACTGCCGTCAAGTGCGCGGAGACCCGCGAGGCGGTGGCAAATGGCGCTGACGAGATAGATATGGTGATAAATATCGGTTGGCTCAAGGATAAGAAATACGATGAGATACTCTCCGAGATAAACGCTATCAAGGAAGCCTGCTCGGGCAAGCTCCTCAAGGTCATAATCGAGACCTGCGTGCTCACCGAGGAGGAGAAGATCAAGATGTGCGAGATCGTGTCGAAGTCCGACGCGGACTATATAAAGACCTCCACGGGCTTTGCGGGAGGTGGCGCGACCTTTGAGGATATTGAGCTTTTCGCGAAATATACCGACAAGTCCAAGAAGATCAAGGCGGCAGGAGGAATTCGTTCCTTTGAGGATGCTGAGAAATTTGTATCCCTCGGTGCTGACCGTCTCGGAACGAGCGCACTTGTAAAGCTGATGAAAAATAATTGATAACGATAAAAGCACTCCGTCGGGATACCCCGACGGAGTGCTTTTTTATGCTTTAAATATATCTTTTGCCACAGCCTTTGGCATGTCCGCAAAGCCAAAGCGAGCGCCGCTGTTGAGCGCGGATTCAATGCGGAGCAGACGGTTGTATTTCGCAACTCGCTCGCTTCGGCAGGGCGCGCCCGACTTTATAAATGGGGCACAGGTCGCCACCGCGATGTCGGCGATTGTGGTGTCCTCGGTCTCACCGCTTCGGTGCGAGATTATAAATCTGTAGCCCGCCTCCTTTGCGGTGTGTATCACTTCAAGGGTCTCGCTGAGCGTGCCGATCTGGTTCGGCTTTATAAGGATAGAGTTTGCCGCGCCTCGCTCAATGCCGCGTCTGAGACGCTCTGTGTTAGTGACGAAAAGATCGTCACCGACGAGCATTATCTTTTTGCCGAGCTTTTCGGTGAGCGTGTGCCAGCCATCAAAATCTCGCTGGTCAAGCGCGTCCTCGATAGACATTATCGGGTACTTTTCACATAGGGAGCACCAGTACTCGATAAGCTCTTCGCGAGTACGCTTTTTCCCGCTTTTTGGCATAAGATAAGCGCCCTCCTCGGCATACCATTCGGATGCCGCGGCATCAAGCGCGATCATCACGGATTCCTTTGAATACCCCGCCTTTTCGATAGCTGAGATTATCAGCTCGATAGCCTCCTCGTCGCTTTGAAGATCGGGTGCGTAGCCTCCCTCGTCACCGACTGTCGTCGCGTATCCTCGGCTCTTCAGTATCTTGCCTAGGGCGGAGTATATCTCAGAGCCTGCTCTCATAGCCTCGGAGAAGCTGCGGCATCCCACGGGGACTATCATAAATTCCTGAATCTCGATGTTGTTTGCCGCGTGCGCGCCTCCGTTTATGATATTCATCATAGGGACGGGGAGACGGTGGGTGTCTGTGCCGCCCAGATATTTGTAGAGGGGAACGTGATACCAGTTTGCCGCGGCGCGTGCCGTTGCCAAGGAGACCGCGAGTATCGCGTTGGCGCCAAGCTTTGATTTGTCGGCTGTTCCGTCAAGACGAATGAGCAGCTTATCTACCTCGTACTGCTCTGCGGCGCTCACTCCCGAGAGGGCGGGGGATATAGTGCGGCATACTCCCGTCACCGCCTCGGTCACACCACGGCCGCCAAAGCGGGCGGGATCTCCGTCGCGTTTTTCGTGTGCTTCGTATATTCCTGTTGATGCCCCCGACGGAACGCTTGCTACCCCTACCGTGCCGTCGTTTAGAAATACCGATGCTTCAAGCGTCGGTGTTCCGCGCGAGTCGAGGATCTCCCTCGCGCAGCATTTGACTATCTGCGGTTTTGTCATAAAAGACTCCTTTCGGTATGTTTTAAAATTATTATTTGCAGATATGAGAGGAATATCCAAGATAATATGTCGATTTGAATTGACAATTCGGGCGAAAATATGCTATAATCTCTTTTGTGGGTGCTCAATTGAGCTTAAACCGGAAACAGGTGAGATTCCTGTACGAGCGTGTCGCCGTGAGCGGTGAGCGAGGGGCCGCGGTACTGCCGCAAGTACCGTTTGTCATTGGGGAAAACCCTGAGAAGACGGCACCTCACGTTGCATTTTTGCTTTTGCCGTGTAGTCGAAATACCTGCCCACACCGTCATGTCTTTGTCGCACGCACCGACGTCGGGAAACCGAGAGAATGACACAGAAAAACAAAAAACAAGGAGAAAAAGAAAATGAAAAAAACAAGAACGATGAAAATCTTGTCACTTCTTCTTCTGCTCGTGCTTTCTGCGGCGATAGCACTTTCAGTTGTTGGCTGTGACAAAAATGAAAACGAACCGCAAAGCCCCGAGATCACGACATTGGGAGATCCCGATGGTTCAAATGTTCGCGGTGAGGGTAATACACAGTTCACATTCAAGGTGATAACAAGGTCGGGTGAGGAAAAGATCTATACCGTCAAGACAAACAAGACGGTAGTAGGCGAGGCTTTGCAGGACGCGGAACTTATCTCGGGTGAGGACGGCGCGTTCGGTCTTTACGTAAAGGTCGTTGACGGCGAGAGACTCGACTACGATACCGACGGCAAATACTGGGCTTTTTACGTTGACGGCGAATATGCCCCAAAGGGAGTGGACTCCACCGAGATAGAGGTGGGTAAGGTGTACGCTTTTAAGGCTGAGTAATAATATGTCAGTACATAGAAGACGCTCGCTTTTGCGCCTTATAATGCTTTTGGTCTGCACGATGCTCGGAGCGATAATGTACATATCCGACATTATGATGGAGTTTTTGCCAAACGTTCACATGGTTGGCGCGCTCGTGGTGGTTTACACGATAGTTTACAGGTGGTATGCGCTGATCCCGATATACATTTACGCTTTTTTAAACGGGCTTTTTGCGGGATTTGGCCCTTGGTGGATCGGATATCTTTATATCTGGACGATCCTTTGGGGCGCTACGATGCTTGTGCCTCAAAATCTCGGCAAAAAGGCAAAGCTTGTTTTCCATGTGGCGATATGCTCACTTCACGGCTTTTTGTTTGGAGTGCTCTATCTTCCCGTACAGGCGATATTTATCAGCTCGGACCCTGCGTTTCTCAAAATGTGGTGGAGCGTTGGCTTTATTACGGCGGATATTTATCAGGGTATTGGAAACCTTATTTTCGGCATTCTTTTGATATATCCCCTCTCGAGAATTTTAGGAAAAGAGCACTCAAGGTTCACTGAAAATATATAGCGAGTTTTTTGCTATTGACAACTTAGACGGTTTTGTGTATAATGAATTTACGGGAAACCCTATAAACTAAAGGAGGATATTATGAAAAGATTTTTATCGATTTTTGTATGCTTGATCCTTATTCTCTCAATGGCTACTCTCTTTGTCGCTTGCGATACTGATGATGGCTCGAAGAAGGATGATGACGATTCCAAGAAAACAACAACTACCACATCTCTCCCGGACGGCTACAAAGTTTACTCCGATGGTAAGATATCCTTTGCTTATCCCGAGGACTGGACAAAGCAGGACGGAAGCATAGTTATGTTTAAGGATACTGACTCCACAAACAACATAAACGTTGTTTACGAGGCAAAGACCACCGTGTATGACACACTCTCTGCGGATGAGTTTGAGGAGGCAATGAACGAGGCGTATGCTTCACTCGGCATGTCTATATCCAACGTCACTGCCGCTAACAAGAAGACTAACGGACTTTCGGTCAGAGTATTTTCTTTTAAGACTACACTGACCAGCACTTCTGCGGTTATGAATCAGACTCAGTATGTCACTACTATAGGCGATCGCACCTATACTGTAACAGTTACCGAGTCGGTAGATGCGGACGATGTCGTTGACACTGTTTTTGCATCTCTCAAGGCTGCAAAATAATAAGAATTTTATACAGCGTGTGATTTGTGGATTTGCCACAAATCACACGCTTCTTTTTGTCGAAAAATTTGCTTTCAGAGTGAAAAGCGTTGTTGACAATTATTGTTGTTTATGATATAATCTAGAGAGAGAAAAAAGCAAGAAAACTTGCAGGTTTTCTGTAACCGGCGGATTAGTGGAACGGACCACGCGGAAGCAGAGAATTATATTGCCGACCGCCTGGGCAGTCCTTCCGTATGGGATAGGACTGCTTATTTTATTTTACTTGGAGGATAATATGAAAAAAATCGGAATTCTTATGGGTAGCGACAGCGATCTCCCTATCGTTGAAAAGGCGATAAACACTTTGGTTGAATACGGTGTTCCTTACGAGGTGCACGTATACTCCGCACACAGAACCCCCGTAGAGGCAAAAGAGTTCTCCGCAAACGCGAGAGAGAACGGATTTGGCGCTATCATAGCGGCAGCGGGAATGGCTGCTCACCTTGCAGGTGCTGTTGCGGCTAACACCACACTTCCCGTTATAGGAATCCCGGTCAAGTCCAAAAATCTTGACGGAATGGACGCGCTTCTCTCCACAGTTCAGATGCCTACAGGCATTCCGGTTGCAACCGTTGCTATAGACGGTGCGGCTAACGCGGCACTCATAGCAATTCAGATCCTTGCCGTTACCGACGAGGCTCTTGCCGCAAAGCTTGACGCGGCACGCAAGGCGGGAGCGGAAAAGGTGCTCGAGAAGAACCGCGCTATCGAAGAAAAGTTTAATAAATAAAAAATATAACGACATAGAAAGGTCAGGGAACAAGATGAAAAGTTACAGTGAGAGCTATAAGGCAGCGGGAGTTGATATAACCGCGGGCTACAAGTCGGTCGAGCTTATGAAGGCTCATATCGCGAGAACAAAGAACGAGGGCTGTCTTGACGACGTTGGAGGATTTGGCGGATGCTTCGGTCTTCCCACAGGATATGAAGAGCCCGTACTCGTATCCGGTACTGACGGATGCGGAACAAAGGTAAAGATGGCGATACTCATGGACAAGCATGACACAATAGGAATCGACGCGGTCGCAATGTGTGTAAACGACATCATCTGCTGCGGCGCAAAGCCCCTCTTCTTCCTTGATTACATCGCTTGCGGAAAGAACATTCCCGAAAAGATCGCTGCTATCGTTGGCGGTGTTGCCGAGGGTTGCGTTCAGTCCGGCGCGGCGCTTATCGGCGGTGAGACAGCAGAGCATCCCGGCATGATGCCCGTGGAGGAGTATGACCTCGCAGGCTTTGCTGTTGGTATCGTTGACAAGAAAAAGATACTCGACAATGAAAAGACCGAGGAGGGCGACGTTGTTATTGCGCTCGCTTCCAGCGGGATCCACTCTAACGGATTCTCTCTTTGCAGAAAGGTCTTTGATATAGACAACAACCCCGCAGATCTCTACGTACCCTGCGAGGAGCTCGGTGGAGCAAGCGTTGCTGAGACGCTTCTTACACCTACCAGAATTTACGTTAAGAGCGTGCTCGCTCTCCTTGAAAAGGTAAACGTAAAGGGAATCAGCCACATCACAGGCGGCGGTTTCTACGAGAACATTCCGAGAGCGCTTCCTAAGGGATATACCGCAAAGATCAAGAGAGACGCGGTTAAGGTGCTTCCGATCTTTGATCTTATCGCAAAGCGCGGCAACATTCCGGAGAGAGATATGTTCAACACCTACAACATGGGCGTTGGTATGAGCATCACAGTTGCGGCAAAGGATGTCGACACAGCACTTGAGATCCTCAGAGCAAACGGAGAGAATGCTTACGTTATCGGCGAGATCGTAAAGGGCGACGAAGGCGTGGTGTTCTGCTAATGGGAGTTAAGAAAATAGCGGTCTTGGTGTCGGGAGGCGGAACTAACCTTCAGGCGCTGATAGACGCGCAGAACAAGGGAAGCTTTGGCGAGAGCCGTATAGCTTTGGTTCTTTCCTCAAAGCCCGATGTTTACGCGCTTGAGAGAGCAAAGAATGCGGGAATACCCTCTGCGGTGATATCACGCCGTGATTTCGCGGACGTTGCCGAGTACTCGCGCGCACTCAGAGACAGACTTCTTAGAGAGGAGATCGATCTCGTGGTGCTCGCAGGATTTCTGACTATCATAGACGAGCAGATGTACGAGGCTTTCCCAAACAGAATAATAAACGTTCACCCCGCACTCATTCCCTCCTTCTGCGGAAAGGGATACTACGGACTTCGTGTTCACGAGGCAGCGCTTGAGAAGGGCGTTCGCGTTTCGGGCGCGACAGTACATATCGTAACCCCCGAGTGCGATGCAGGACCTATAATACTGCAAAGAGCAGTTGAGGTAAAGCAGGGAGACACACCCGAGGAGCTCCAGAAGAGAATAATGGTTGAGGCGGAATGGGAGATACTTCCCGAGGCGGTACGTCTTTTCTGCCTTGACAGGATAACGGTTAAGGATAACAAGGTATATATTGACTGATACGAAGGAGATAAAACGATGAAGGTTTCAACTATTGCAAACGAGCTCAATTCTCTCGCTTATCACGGCAGAGGTATTATTATCGGCAAGAGTGCCGACGGAAAAAAGGCAGTAACAGCATACTTTATTATGGGCAGAAGCGTTAACAGCCGCAACCGCGTATTCGTTGCCGAGGGCGATGCAATGCGTACAAAGGCGTTTGACGAATCCAAGATGGTAGACCCACATCTCATCATCTATTATCCCGTAAGAGTTCTTGGAAACAAGACTATAGTTACAAACGGTGACCAGACCGATACGATATACGATCTCATGGACAAGCAGATGACATTTGAGCAGGCGCTCAGAACCCGTGAGTTTGAGGATGACAAGCCCAACTTCACACCTCGTATTTCGGGTATCATACACCTTGAGGGCGGCGATATGAACTACGCTATGTCGATACTCAAGAGTGCAGAGGGTGATGATTCAAGCTGCGAGAGATTTACATACGCTTATTCAAATCCTATCGCGGGAAGAGCAAAGTTCATACACACCTATAACTGCGATGGCGATCCGCTTCCTTCCTTTGAGGGTGAGCCCAAGACACTTGAGCTTCCCGACGTGGAGATAGACGCACTCACAGAGCTTATCTGGAAGAATCTCAATGAGGATAACAAGGTATCCCTCTTCGTGAGATATATAGATATAGCTACCGGCGAGGCAGAGACCAGAATAGTTAATAAAAATTCTTGATTTGCACAGAAAGGGAAAAAAGATGAACGAATTTGAATTGAAATACGGTTGCAACCCCAACCAGAAACCCTCCAGAATCTTTATGAAGGACGGATCTGACCTTCCCATAAAGGTCCTCAACGGCCGTCCCGGATATATCAACTTCCTTGACGCGTTCAACGCGTGGCAGCTTGTAAAGGAGCTTAAGGAGGCACTCGGTATGCCTGCGGCAACATCCTTCAAGCACGTTTCTCCTACATCCGCGGCTATCGGACTTCCTCTCGACGCGGCTCTCAAGAAGGCTTGCTTCGTTGAGGACATTGAGGGACTTGACGAGTCCCCTCTCGCTTGCGCTTACGTAAGAGCAAGAGGTACTGACCGCCTTTGCTCCTTTGGTGACTGGGTAGCTCTTTCCGACGTTTGCGACGTTACCACAGCAAAGCTCCTCGCACGCGAGGTATCCGACGGTATCATTGCTCCCGGCTACGAGCCCCAGGCACTTGAGATACTGAAGGGTAAGAGAAAGGGCAACTACAACGTTGTTGAGATCGATCCCGAGTACAAGCCCGCGCCCATTGAGACAAAGGACGTGTTCGGCATCACATTCGAGCAGGGAAGAAACGAGTTCAAAATCGGTGAGCATCTCCTCGAAAACGTTGTAACCGAGAACAAAGAACTCCCCGAGAGCGCAAAGCGCGACCTTATCGTTGCTCTTATCACACTTAAATATACACAGTCCAACTCTGTATGCTATGCAACAGACGGACAGGCTATCGGTGTTGGCGCGGGACAGCAGTCTCGTATCCACTGCACAAGACTTGCAGGAACTAAGGCTGACACATGGCTTATGCGCCAGCATCCCAAGGTGCTCGCACTTCCTTTCCTTCCCACAATGGGTCGTCCCGAGCGTGACAACGTTATCGACGGCTATATCAACGGCAATGAAGAGGACGTATGCGCTGAGGGTATCTGGCAGAACTACTTTACAGAGCAGCCCGCTCCTATCACAGCACAGGAGAGAGCAGAGTGGCTCGCAGGCTTTGACAAGATTGCTCTCGCATCCGACGCGTTCTTCCCGTTTGCAGACAACGTAAAGCGCGCTCACGCATCCGGTGTTCGCTATATTGCAGAGCCCGGCGGATCTATCCGTGACGATCTCGTGATTGAGGAGTGCAACAAACGCGGAATTGCGATGGCGTTTACAGGAATGAGACTTTTCCACCACTGATAACAGAAGAGGAGATTACAAAATGAAGATAATGGTTGTTGGCGGTGGCGGAAGAGAACACGCTATCATCAAAAAGCTCAAGGAAAGTCCTAAGGTCGATAAGATATACGCGCTTCCCGGAAACGGCGGTATCGCCGCTGACGCGGAGTGTGTGGCTATCGGAGCTAAGGATCTTGACGGCATTACAAAATTTGCAGTTGACAACAAAATAGACTTCGCAGTAGTCGCTCCCGACGATCCGCTCGTGCTTGGCGCGGTGGACAGACTCGAAGAGGTAGGAGTTCCTTGCTTTGGCCCGAGAGCGAATGCGGCGATAATCGAGGGTAGTAAGATATTCTCGAAGAATCTTATGAAGAAATACGGTATCCCCACCGCCGCTTACGAGGTGTTTACAGAGGCGGGCGCGGCTATCGAGTATTTGAAGGATGCTCCTATTCCCACGGTTATCAAGGCTGACGGACTTGCACTCGGCAAGGGCGTTGTTATCGCGATGACAAGAGACGAGGCCGTAGACGCTGTTCACTCTATGATGGATGACAAGATGTTCGGAGAGAGCGGCAGCAGAATAGTTATCGAGGAGTTCCTCACAGGTCCTGAGGTGTCTGTTCTCGCATTTACCGACGGAAACGTGGTAGTTCCTATGGTTTCTTCCATGGACCATAAGAGAGCAAGAGACAACGACGAGGGACTTAATACCGGTGGTATGGGAACAGTTGCTCCCAACCCCTATTACACAGCTGATGTTGCAGAGATATGTATGAAGGATATCTTCCTCCCCACCATCAACGCGATGAACGCAGAGGGAAGAACTTTCCGCGGTTGCCTTTACTTTGGACTTATGCTCACACCGAACGGTCCTAAGGTAATAGAGTACAACTGCCGTTTCGGCGATCCCGAGACACAGGTAGTGCTTCCTCTCCTTGAGAGCGATCTCTTTGACATTATGCGCGCTTGCGCTGACGGTACGCTTGCCGACACAGAGGTGAAATTCTCTGACGGTGCGGCTTGCTGTGTTATTATGGCGTCTGACGGATATCCGCAGAAATATGCTTCCGGCTTTGAGATAAAGTTCGAGGACGGAATTGAAAAGAATGTTTACGTTGCGGGCGCAAAGCTCGCAGACGGTAAGCTTCTCAGCGCGGGAGGCAGAGTTCTCGGTGTTACCGCTACAGCACCTACTCTTAAAGAGGCGGTTGACGCGGCATATAAGGGCGTTACAAAGGTAAGCTTTGAGAATGCGTATTTCAGACGTGACATAGGCAAGAGAGCGCTTGCCGCAAATTCCGAAAAATAAACTGAAGCTGATTGGAGAATTTAATGGTTTACAGAGTTTATGTTGAAAAAAAGAGCGAGCTCGCGCACGAGGCTGCGTCCCTCGCTGGAGAGATCAAGAATCTGTTGCAGATAAAGGGTGTTACAGGCGTTCGCGTGCTCAACAGATACGACGTTGGAAACATTGACAAGAAGCTCTTTGACTATGCGGTAACCACCGTATTTTCAGAGCCTCAGCTCGACATAGTTACTTATGACTACGAGTGTGACGGAAGCACAGATTTTGCCGTAGAATTTCTCCCCGGTCAGTTCGACCAGAGAGCAGACTCCGCGGCACAGTGTATCCAGATAATCTCGCAGGGTGAGAGACCCAGAGTTAAGACCGCAAAGATCTATAAGCTTTACGGCGATATCACAGAAGGTGAGCACGCGGCCATCAAGGGCTACGTGATCAACCCTGTTGAGTCAAGAGAGGCTTCCTTTGAGACCTACGAGACACTCGCTATGGACTACACAGTACCCGAGAGCGTTGCAACACTTGAAGGATTTATCGATCTCGACGAGGCAGGACTTGCTGATTTCATCGCTAAGTACGGCCTTGCTATGGACCTTGACGATATCCGCTTCTGCCGTGACTATTTCCGAACAGAAGATAGAGATCCCACTATAACAGAGATCAGAATGATAGATACATACTGGTCTGACCACTGCCGTCATACAACCTTCCTCACAACAATTGACAGCGTTGAGTTTGAGGATAAGATGATCGAGGCGGCATATCGCGAGTACGTTGAGACTAGAGCCGAGCTCGGACGTACAAAGCCGATAAACCTCATGGACGTTGCAACTATTGCTGTAAGATACCTCAAGGCTAACGGCAAGCTTCCAAAGCTCGACGAGTCCGAGGAGATCAACGCTTGTACAGTTAAGATAAAGGTCAACGTTGAGGGCGAGGAGCAGGATTGGCTCTTGCTCTTCAAGAACGAAACACACAATCACCCCACAGAGATAGAGCCCTTTGGTGGCGCTGCTACCTGTATCGGTGGTGCTATAAGAGACCCGCTTTCCGGCCGTTCCTACGTTTACGCGGCAATGAGAGTTACAGGCGCGGCTGACCCGCTTCTCCCTGTTTCCAAGACTATGTCCGGAAAGCTCCCCCAGAGAAAGATCGTCACAACTGCTGCCGCAGGATATTCCTCCTACGGTAACCAGATCGGTCTTGCTACAGGTCAGGTCGATGAGATCTACCACGCAGGATACGTTGCAAAGAGAATGGAGATCGGTGCGGTTATCGCGGCGGCTCCCGCCGAGAACGTAAGACGTGAGGTGCCTGCGCCCGGAGATAAGATAATCCTCCTCGGCGGTAGAACAGGACGCGACGGATGCGGCGGAGCTACAGGCTCTTCCAAGTCTCTCACAGTTGCATCTCTTGAGAGCTGCGGCGCTGAGGTACAGAAGGGTAACGCTCCCGAAGAGCGTAAGCTTCAGAGACTCTTCCGCAACAAAGAGGCATCTCTCCTTATCAAGCGCTGTAACGACTTCGGCGCAGGCGGTGTATCGGTTGCTATCGGTGAGCTTGCTGGCGGTCTTGATATCGACCTCAATGCAGTTCCCAAGAAGTACGAGGGTCTTGACGGTACAGAGCTTGCTATAAGTGAGTCTCAGGAGAGAATGGCGGTTGTCGTAGAGGCAGGCGACGTTGCACGCTTCTGCGAGCTTGCGGCATCCGAGAACCTTGAGGCTACTATCGTTGCTACAGTTAAGGCTGAGCCCAGACTCAGAATGACATGGAACGGCAAGATGATCGTTGACCTCTCCCGTGAGTTCCTTAACTCCAACGGTGCAGAGCAGCACATAAACGTTAAAACAGCAGCTCCCGAGGCTTACGACAAGGTAGTCGAGGGCGGCTTTGCAGAGAATATGAAGGCGCTTGCAGGCGACCTTAACGTCTGCTCCAAGCGCGGACTTTCTGAGAGATTTGACTCTACCATCGGTGCGGGAAGCGTTCTTATGCCCTTCGGCGGTAAGAACCAGAGCACACCTATTCAGGCGATGGTACACAAGGTATCGGTAGAGAAGGCTGACACAGACACTTGCTCGCTTATGTCCTGGGGATTCAACCCCTTTATATCCGAGAAGAGCCCCTACCACGGTGCATATCTCGCAGTCGTTGAGTCTATATCCAAGCTCATCGCGACAGGCGCATCCTTTGAGGATGTATACCTCACCTTCCAGGAGTACTTTGAGAAGCCTATGAAGGATCCCAAGAGATGGGGCAAGCCCCTCTCCGCACTCCTTGGCGCGTTTATGGCGCAGAAGGACCTCGGCGTTGGATCTATCGGCGGTAAGGACTCTATGAGCGGAAGCTTTGAGAAGATAGACGTTCCTCCCACGCTCGTTTCCTTCGCTGTAACAACAGATAAGATCGATAATATCGTAACCCCCGAGTTCAAGGGTGCAGGACACAAGGTAGTCCTCATTACTCCTGAGTACACTGAGGAGAAGCTACCCTCGGCAGAGTCTCTTATGGCTGTTTACGATAAGGTTACCGCTCTTATGCGCGAGGGCAAGGTCTATGCGGCTTACACCCCCACATACGGCGGTATAGCAGAGGCTGTTATGAAGATGGCTTACGGTAATGACGTAGGCTTTGCATATGAAGCTCTTGCTCTTGACAAGATATTCGGTTACGCTTACGGCGCGTTCCTCCTCGAGATCGAGGGTGACGTACCCTGTGGATTTGAGCTTGTCGGTGTAACGACTGATGACAAAGCTATAAGCTACGGTGAGGATAAGCTCACACTCGACGAGCTTTACAGCATTTACGAGTCAAAGCTTGAGAGCGTATTTCCCGTAAACGCGGCAGAGGCAGAGGGTGAGATCCCCGCTTACTCCTACAGCGCAACAGAGAGAAGCGCGGCTATCATCAAGTGCGCAAAGCCGAAGGTTCTTATCCCCGTATTCCCCGGCACTAACTGTGAGTTCGATTCCGCAAAGGTATTCAGACGCGCAGGTGCTGAGCCCGAGATATTCGTTGTTAACAACCTCTCCTCTCAGGGCATCGCTGATTCTGTAGAGAGCTTCGCTAAGAAGATCGGAGAGTCTCAGATAATCTTCGTTCCCGGTGGATTCTCCGGCGGTGATGAGCCCGACGGATCGGGTAAGTTCATCACAGCGTTCTTCAGAAACGGCGCTATCAAGGAGCAGGTAAATGAGCTTCTTAAGACTCGCGGCGGACTTATGTGCGGTATCTGTAACGGATTCCAGGCGCTCATCAAGCTCGGTCTCGTTCCTTACGGAGAGATAATCGACACAGATGAGAGCTGTCCTACACTTACATTCAACACTATCGGACGTCACCAGTCCCGTCTCGTTCGTACACGCATCGCGTCTAACAAGTCTCCTTGGCTTGCAAAGACAAGCGTTGACGATATCTACACTGTTCCGATATCTCACGGTGAGGGAAGATTCCTCGCATCCGATGAGCTTATCGCAAGCCTTGCGGCAAACGGTCAGATCGCAACACAGTACGTTGATCTTGACGGAAAGCCTACATCCGATATACGCTATAATCCCAACAACTCCTGCGCGGCTATCGAGGGTATCACATCTCCCGACGGTCACGTAATCGGAAAGATGGGTCACTCCGAGCGTATCGGACGTGGTCTTTACAAGAATGTTTACGGCGAATTCGATATGAAGATGTTTGAGTCCGCAGTAGAGTATTTCAAGTAATAAAGGAAATACAGAATCAGCGCCGTCTTAAAGATGGCGCTGATTCTGTGAAAATTTCCTTGACAACAGCCTTTAAAAATGGTAAAATGATTGTGGACGCACTAAAAATATTAAAACCCAAGGAGAGATAGGTATGAAAAAAAGAATTATCGCGGCAATATGCCTTGTTGCTATGCTCGTTTCAATGACTACTATGGGCGCGCTTCACAGTGCGGCTGAAGCTAGTATATGGGTAGATAAGGATATGCCCGAAAATCTCGACTATTCGTTTGCCGTTCTCGGCGACATACAGAGTATTACGTATTTTGACTCGCACAACAGGACAACATATCTTGAGGATATGTTTGACTGGATACTTGACAACAAAGATGAGCGAAAGATAGAATATATCTTTGGTCTTGGAGATACTGTTGAGACACTCACCACATATCCCAACAAGAACAGAAACCCGCTTGAGTGGGTAATCGCGCGCACACAGTTCCGTCGTCTTCACGATAAAGCAGGCAACGTGATCATTCCTTATATGGTAGTACGTGGAAACCACGATGATGAGGGTGGATATCACAAGTACATCTGCAACGAGAAGTATCAGGCACAGATGGACGGATTCGGATATGATCCCAACAGACCTCTCACATTGGGCAACTCAATGTCTAACTCTTATCGCAAGATAGAGATAGGCAACCACAAGTACCTTATGCTTGGTCTTGACTATAACGCAGACCAGGCTGCTATTGCTTGGGCAAACCAGGTGATAGAGGCTCATCCTGACCACAAGGTTATAGTTTCTGTCCACGCATATCTTAGCAGCACCGGACAGACCTTTGCAGGTGACATCGGTTCCTCTAACGTAGATAATACAGTGCTTGAAGAAATTCCTTTCAACGGAATGAAGCTCTGGACAAGTATATTCAGAAAGCACGAGAATATGTTTATGGTACTTAGCGGACACGTTTCTGTAAACAGCCCCGTTGTAAGCACAAGAACTGGTGTTAACGGAAATGAGGTAATAGAGATACTCGTTGACCCTCAGGCTTACGACTGGGATCACGGAAAAGATGTGGTTGATGAAGAAACAGGAGCTATCACTCCCGGTAAGGCCGGCGCCTTTGTACTGATGCTCAACTTTACAAACGGTGGAGAAAAGCTTGAGATAGAGTACTATTCAACTGCTTATGGCAAGTTTTATGGCGCGGGAAATCAGAGAGTTATGGAGCTCGATGAAGGAACACTTCCCACATTTATTCCTCCCGTTGATACTTCAACCACAACTACGACAACCACTACTACAACTACAGTAGAAGATGGATCTAAGAAGGGTTGTAAGGCGGCTATATCCACCACGGCAATAGCTTGTTGGGTAGGTACTTCTCTTGCGGTATTCGCAATGAGACGCAAGGAAAACGACTGATATAAAATATAAAAACAAAAGACAGAGAATGAAAATTCTCTGTCTTTTTTTATTTACGTTTTCGAATCTATCTCGATTCTCGGCACTCTTGAGGTGACGAGACAGAGGGATTCGTATTCTATCGTGTTTGCCATCTTCGCAAGCTCTGTGAGTTCTGCGGGAGTGTTACCGAAAAGGATGACCTTGTCTCCCACCTTTGCGGAGGTTCCGCTCACGTCTATCATACACTGGTCCATACAGATCCTACCGCGGATAGGCGCTTTCCTCGGGCCGTCGTCTGTGAGTACTGTAACTATCGCGCCGCTGTAGGCTCTGACAAATCCGTCAGCATAGCCGATAGGAAGCGTTGCGATCAAGCGGTCGTCCTCTGCGGTATACGTTCCGCCGTAGCTGACCGATTCTCCCGCGGAGAGGGTGTGTATATGAGATATTACCGTGCAGAGCTTCATTACGGGTAAAAGCGCGTAGCGATCGACGTATCTCGATGAGTGAGTTCCGTAGAGAGTAATCCCGAGACGGCAGGCGTCAAGGTGATATTCGGGGAATCTCATAGCCGCCGCGCTATTGCACACGTGTCTGAATTTTACGTCAACACCGAGTGTGAGAAGCGCCTCATCCACTTTTTTGAATCTCTCGAACTGGAGCTTTGTCATCTCGTCAGTGCTGTCGGGCTCAAGAGCCTCGTCAGCCTTTGCGAAGTGGGTGAACATTCCGCATATCTTGAGCTTGGGATACTCGAATATTTCGGCGATAGCCTTTGCTGCGCTTTCTATCTCCTCGTCGGACTTTGCGGAAAAGCCGATGCGGTTCATTCCCGTATCAAGCTTTACGTGACATCTGACCGTAACACCCGCCGCACGAGCCTCACGCGAGAGCTCCTTGGCGTAGTCGGCATCGACGATCGATGTGATGATGTCGTACTTTGCAAGCAGAGATGCCTGTGAGGGGAGGGTATAGCCGAGGATAAGCACGTCGGCACGAATCCTCATCTCGTCGCACACGCTTTTTATATCGATAGCTTCCTCGATTGAGGATACGGCAAAGTGGCGACAACCTTCTTCAAGCAAGGCGCGGCAACAGTTCTTTGCACCGTGACCGTAAGCGTCTGCCTTGAGGACGCAGATGGCAGTTGTGTTCGGGCTTTCTTTATGTATATGGTCGAGCATAGTTTTATAGTTATGCTTCAACGCCGAGGAATCTATTTCAGCGTATGCTTTATGATTCCCCAACATGGGCATAGAGGAATAAAGATGGTATTTTTTACGCATAATAGACATTACACCTTTCTAACCTAATAGATATATTTTAACACATAAACCACCTCTTTTCAAGGCTTATTTACGTATTAAATAATAATGTTTTTCATATTCTGTTTTTGAAAAGGGGGAATAATATGAAGAGATATTGTATATCACTTTTAGCTTTTATTTTGATGATTTTATTTTGCTTTTCTGGGTGCACGGCAAAAGTGCGGGATTTTAGCTACATTTCGGGAGATATAGTGTGTGAGATAAGCTTTGAGAAAAACGGCAGGACAATAAGAGGGATAGTACATAAGAGCGAGTTGAAAGGCAATGATGTGAGTATCCGCTTTTGTGAGCCGCAGAGCATTGCGGGGCTTGAGATAAAGCGAGAGGGGGGTATAGTCAGTGCCCGCTTCGAGGGAGTTTATATCGAGAGGGATATCTTTTTGGAAATGCTTGCGGTAGAAAAGTTCTTTGAGTATGACAGTGTGATAAAGGAGAGCGAAAAGCACGGTGAAGAATCCGAAAAAATGACCGTTAGACGCGTCACGGGTGAGGAGTTTTTGCTATTGGTTGACGGAGGGGTGCCGATTGCGATTCGAGGCGAGCTTTTTGGCGAGGAGTGCGAGATAAAGATAATTCGCTTTAAAGGAAAAATACTGGGGGAGAGAAAATGAAGGTGCTTTTGCTTATTGATTCACTTGGTATAGGTGGTGCGGAGACACATGTGTTCGAGCTTGCGAGAGGACTGATGGTGTGCGGCGCGGATGTCACCGTCGTATCCTCGGGTGGGGAGATAAGCGAAAGGGTAGCCTCCGAGGGGATACGTCATATAAAGATAAATTTTTTGTTTCGTGAGAGCTTGGGTGCGGCAAGATGCTATTCTAAACTCAGAAGGATTATAAAGAGAGAAAAGTTTGACATAATACATGCTCACTCTCGCAGAGCAGCATATATAGCGGATATGGCATCAAGGGGACTGGGTGTTCCGTTTGTTACCTCGGTTCACGCGAAATTTTCAACATCTCCGATAAAAAAGTATATGTCGCGTTGGGGGTATTTAGTAAGCGCGGTTAGTGAGGATCTCGCAAAATATCTAACTAAGGAGTACGGAGTTCTGCCAGAGCGGATACGTATTATACCGAACGGTGTTGATACCGAGCGCCTTGCGCCCAAGGAGGGCAGAGTGGGAGGAGATGAGAGACGGATATGCTTTGTGAGTCGCCTTGATGCGGATTCCTCTGCGGCGGCTTACTCTCTTTGCAGGATAGCCGATCGTCTTATCTCTCGACACGGGAAATTAAAGATAAGGATAGTGGGAGGGGGAAGCGAATATGCCTCCATTACTCGTCTTGCTGCGCATATGAATCATAGGATAGGGTACGAGTGTATAGAGACGGTAGGCAGACTTGAAGACGTGAGCGAGGAACTAAAAGGCTCTGATGCTTTTGTGGGAGTTTCACGTGCCGCGCTTGAGGCTATGTCCTGTGGCATACCTACGGTCATTGCGGGGAATGAGGGATTTTTCGGAATTGTCACTCCGGATAATATTTCAGATGCGGAAAAAGATAATTTTTGCGGTAGGTCGGGTAGTTCTATAAACGAGGACAAGCTTTTTGAAGCGGTATCCCAACTTCTCGGCGCGGAAAATAATACCGAAAGCATAAGAGAATATATAATAAAATATCATTCGGCGATAGGCTCTGCCGGAAAAACACTTGAGTTTTACGAGCACGCTATAAATTCATTGAGCTTCAGAGGGGGAGAAAGTTGTATTTGCGGCTATTATGGGTTTGGAAACGTAGGTGATGACACTCTACTCTCTGCCGCGATAAGCAGATGCAGAAGAGAGGGAGAAACGCAAATATCGGCACTTACGCGCTGTCCCCAAAAAGACAGATACGCCTTTGGAGTGCGGTGTGTAAACAGGAAAAATATTTTTTCTCTCATTCGTGAGATACGTCATTCCAAAAGACTTATATTTGGAGGCGGTACGCTTTTTCAGGACAGGACAAGCACTCGCTCGCTCCTTTATTATATTGCTCTCGCTAAAATAGCCTATAAGCTCGGCGTTTCGGTCGAGCTTTGGGGGTGTGGTCTTGACGTGGAGGGTAAGCGAGGCAAAAAGATGCTCCGCCGTGTGCTTTTACGGGCGGAGCATCTAGGACTTCGGGACAAGCGTTCCTTTGAATTCGCGAGAAAACTCGGGATTCCTCCGGATAAGCTATCTATTGAGGAGGATCTTGCGTATCTCACCTCTCCGACTGAAAGCCCACGTGTGAGGGATATCATAAGAGATAAAAAGGGACCGCTCGTGCTGGTCTCGGTCGCGGGTGGCGGCAGTAAGGCGGATCTTTTGCATATACGCGAGGATATAAAAAGAAGAAAACGAGAGGGCAGAGAGGTGATGATTCTTGAGATGTATCCCGAAGAGGATAGAAAAAAGTCATCAAAGCTTTCAGAGGAGTGTGAGTGCGAGCTGCTATCAGGACTTAGTGGAGGAGAGATAATATACCTTTGTAAAAATATAAATCTTTGCATTTCCGAGCGACTTCACGCGCTTATTTTTTCAAAGCTTGCCGGGTGTGAGTTTGTGGGAGTGGGTGACGACCCAAAAATAATCGCTTTTTGCAAAGAAAACGGGGGACTGTTATTTTAACAGTCCCCCTTGTTTATCGGGTTTTAGTTATTTTCTTTTCTCTTTCTCATAGCAAATGCTGCGAGAGATGTTCCGATCACAGAGGTTACTGCCGCCGTGGAGAGAACTGCACCCTTACAACCGCCCTTATTTTCATCGGATGATGCAGGTGTTGTTGTAGTTGTTGTGGTCTTGAGAGTCATCATACTTGTTCCGGGAAGAGTTTTTACTGTCTGGTTCTTTGCCTTGAAGTGCTTACCTGTTACTGTGGAGATGTACTCAAATTCGACCTTGTTGCCGTCGTGGGAGAAGTTGAGGATCATTACAAATCCACCGGCCTGACCGGGAGTGGTAACTCCTGTTTCTTCGTCGGTCACATCTGTCCCGTGAGTTCTGTCATATGTCTGGGGGTTTACAAGAACTTCAAATACGTGGTTGCCCTTTGTACCTTTTCTGTTACGGATGATCGGGTCTTCAACCTCTCTTACGTGACCGGAGAGAACCATAAACATATTCTCGTGCTTTGAGAAGATCTCTGTCCAGAATATCTCTGCGTCAAAGTCGAACCAGTCGTGGTTGGTATCGTTGTCTTCCTGGCTGTCAGCGCCGGGCTGAGCAATCTCTTCTTTGAGGAAGTAGTTCTTACCTGTGCCCTTGTCCTTGTCAAGATATGCGTGGAGAGAAACGATTACTCTGTAGTCGGGGTTTGCCGCAATAACATTATTTGCCCAAGCGATAACATCCTCGTTAGTGTCGAAATCAAGTGTCATCATGAGGTACTTCTGTCCACTAAACTCTATTTTGCGGTAGGAGTTGGACATAGAGTTGCCATCAAGCGCGGGCTTTGTTTCGTCATAGAAAAAGCCGTCCATCTGATTTTTATAATCATCTGTGCAGATGTACTGGTGGTATCCTGCCTCGTCGTCGTGGTTTCCGCGAACTACAGAGTAGGGAATAACACCGTCAAGACGTGCAAACTGTGATCCTGCGTAAGCCCATTCTATGGGGTTTCTGATGTCTGAATAATAGGGATAATCGGGGTCGGTTGTTTCGGAGGAGTTGGGGAATGTGCTGAGAGTTTCTACGCTGTCTCCAAGTCCGAATACGTATTCGATCTTTCTCTCATCTTTGTTTTCGATGATCCAATCGAAGAGAGTAGACAAGTAAGATGTGCTTCTTACTTCAGGAAGACCAACCTGTGCTCTTACCTGTGCGTCGGTATCAAGATAAGTAAGGCTCTGTATGTCGCCGATTACTGCGAAGGAATAGTCGGGAATATCAGAGAGATCATAGAATTCGAGCCAGGGGTTTTCTTCGCCGTCTTCACCTTCTGCAAAAACAGAGAGAGAGCCGAGGGTTGACATGGAAAGCATGAGCGCGATAAGGCAAACTATTGCCACAAGTCTTTTTTTCATAGCTAACTCCTTTAAATAAATGTAATGATATTATTAGGCAAGTAAATTATACCATTTTATTTTTCTTTTGTCAATCAAAAAGTTTATTGCAAAAAACATCGCGTATGCGAACCTGATAAACAGCTCGCATACGCGATGATCATTTAATCTTCTTTTTTCCGTCTCAGGGCAAACGCGGAGAGCGCGGTGCCTAGAGTGGTCGCTACGGCGACAGTAGAGGTAAGAGAGGAGGAGCAACCGCCATCCTTTTTGTCTTTGCGGTCGTCATCGTCATCATTTTCGGTTGTTGTGGTGGTTTTGAGTTCAAGGAGCGACGTGCCATGAACCTTTTTTACATACTGGTTAGAGGCCTTATAGTGCTTATCTCTTGTAGTAGAGATATATTCAAACTCAAGTCTGTTTCCATTCACTGAAAAGTTTATCATCATAACGAAAGCACCGGCGCCATCGCTGTATTCGTGCAGATTTTCATCGTGAGCTTGGGGATCAACGAGCACCTCGAAAACATAGTTGTCTCCCGCGCCCTTTCTTTCTTTAACGACCGGGTTTGTCACGGAAACGTGACCTGAGAGCACCATAAACATGTTTTCGTGCTTTGAGAATATCTCACTCCAAAGTTTTTCACCGTCAAAATAGAACCAGTCGTGGTTTTCATCTCCGTCTGTTTCGTCGTCGATTCCGGGCTGACCGATCTCTGTCTTGAGGAAGCCTCCGGAGGCGCCGCTATTATAGGCGTGTACCGCAACGATAACTCTGTGGTCTGGATTTGCTTCGATCACGTTGTTTGCCCAGTCGATAACCTCGTCATTTACATCAAAGTCAAGCGCCATCATAAGATATTTCTGACCGCCTGCGGTTATCTTTTTGTAGGAGTTGGACATTGAGTTGCCGTGAAGCGCGGGCTCTGATGGATCGTAGAAGAATCCGTCCATCTGGCTTTGATAGTCGTTAGTGCAGATGTACTTGTGGTATCCCGCCTCGTCGTCGTGGTTTCCACGGACTATCATATAGGGCACAACGCCGTTCATGCGCTTGATCTGTGTGGAGGTGATGCTCCACTCGCCGGGATTTGTTACGCTTGTGTTATATCCGCTCTCGTCCCATGAGCTGAGAGTTTCTATCGTGTCGCCAAGACCGAAAACGTACTCGATCTTTCTATCGTCCTTGTTGTTGAGTATCCAATCGACGAGCTTTTTGGTGTAGGTTGTGCTTTCTCTCTGGTCAAACCAAGCGAGGGTCTGTATGTCTCCGATGACCGCAAAGGAATAGTCGGGATCCTTGCCGAGCTCATAGTCAAACCAATCGCTTGAGGCTGACGCGGAGAGCGTGCCGATCGCACCCACAGATAAAATCAGCGCTAAAATGCATATAGTGGCTATAATTCTTTTCATAGTTATCTCCTTTATAAAATAAAAGGTGTGAGTCCAAGATAATTATAACACTGTTTTTTTACTGTGTCAAGAAAAGAAATCTTATTTGAGAGGTAGAGTGAAGAACTCCTCACGCTCGTCAAGTGGGACAGAGAATAGCCGATCTCCCCACGTTTGAGCCTCGCTTGGCGATACCTTGCGGATGCGACGAGAGGCATAGGTCGTGAAATGATACGAGAACTCACAAAGCGAGGCGCAAGAGGTGTAGTGAGTTGCGACTTCGCGCCCTTCGTGGGTCTTAACACAGCCAAACGGCACGGATACCGATGCGAGTATATGAAAAAATCTACTCACCGAGGAGGTGAAACAGTCTTCGGTTTTTGTGTGGTTTTTTACAAACACTGCGCGGACAAAACGAGAGGTGGATGAAAAGTCACCCGGGAGCCCAAAACCTCCTGCTCCTCTTGAAAGCACGGGTACATCGACGCCCTTGCAAAGTGTGTTTTCAGGGGGCGCAGAATCAAGCGAGACAAAGCTCCCAAGGTGAGCCAAATGGTAGGGAAAGGGCGGCTCATTGGCGAGCACACCGAGAGAATTTTCATAGATATTTACTCCGCTTTCGGTAGCTTCAACTACTATGGCAGAGCGCTTGTCCGATATCATCCAGTGGAGGGGCGAGGGAGGGAATTCTTTTGAGTGGGGCTCATTTGTGATGTTTAGATCGCTCAAAATATCCTTTGCTTCATCGGTGGAGCCGCAGTGTGACAGGATAAAAGGAATAACCTCAAACGAGGCGAGATTTAGCGATCCCTCTTTTGCTTTTCTGTAGATACAACTGTGCGGAAAATTCAAAGCGGCAACGGCAACTCCCGACTCGTTTGTCGCGTCGTAGTAAAGGGGAGTGCCGTCTTTTATTATGCCGATGCCGAGTATCGCGGAGTGCTCTTTTTCAGGGGGTGCGTGAAGAAAATCAAGAGAAAAGCGACGGGGCGTCAGGATAACGCTCTCGCAGTTTGAGTATTCAAGATCGAGCGTGCGCCCAAAAAGGGGAAAGTCCGAATTATCAAAAACAGCTGTACACATAAATCCTCCGTTTTTTTGATAGTATTTGCAAGCGGTGGAGAAATTATGAAAATCCCCCCCTCAAGGCACGCCTTGAGGGGGTAGGATTATTTTACTATTTTTATTTCAATATCACCGGTGGAGGTCGTTATGTCGCAAAATCCACCGCTTCCGCTTCTTGGGATGTCAACATCCCCCGTGCTTGTGCGATAGTTGAATATTTTTTCCGAGGTGAGCGTGCCTTCAACGTCGCCCGTGTCTGTTTTAAAGGTTATATTTTTTGCGTCAGAGTGCGCGAATTCAATATCTCCAGTAGTTCTCTCGATATACATATCCTTTTCTGCCAAAACCTGCGAAAGGTCTACTTTGCCTGTGTTTCCTGTCGAGGTAAGATTTTTGCATCTTACTGTGTTGAGCTTGGATTTTCCTGTGCTCACATTAAAGGAAAGGTCTCCCGAGAGATCCACACAAAAGAGACTTATTGTACCGGTGGAGACATTGAGATCGGCGGACTCTGCAGTTATATTATCGAGAGTTATATTTCCTGTTGTCGTGTTGATTTTTACAATAGTTTCCGAGGAAGCACGACAGATTACATCTCCTGTAGAAAGCGAAACATCGATCGACTTAAAGGTGAAATCCTTTGATATATCTATATCAGACGTGTTTGAGTCGATCTTTAGCGACGCAGAGCAGTCTGTAGGAAGATATACGGTTATAGTAGGCGATTTAGAGTTGAAAAATGATATATAATTATACCATTTACGCTCGTCATCAAGCTCTATCGTAAGCTTTCCGTTAGAGCTACCGACCAAATGCTTTGTTCTTTCTTTATCGTTACATACTACACGGCATTTGCCATCCTCAGAGGGCAGGATATTGATATCCGCTTCTTTTGTGTCTATCAAAATGCTGTTTATCTCGTCTGTTATATCGTACTCATTAGTCTCGTATTTCTCAGAAAACTCAAAACCCGTTGTAAGCATCGCACCAACGAAAAGAAGTGTTCCTACGACCATAAGAGACACAGCTATTATTATCACTATCCAAGTCGTTTTCATTTTTTCTCCTCCTTCTTTTTTCTAATAAAGAGTCTCTTTATCCAAAGCGCGATGTTCTTTGTGAGCATCGCTGTTCCAACTGTTGCGGCCTTGCTTGCAAAGAACAAAAGTAGCGCCGCACCTGCAAGGAAGAGTGAGATACCTATAGTAGCGATGCCGAGAGCTATCGCTCCGTCACAGAAGCAGAGAACAGAGAGAGCTATTCCTGCGGGTGTACAGACGGCAAAGGATACAAATATCGCCCACAAAGCGGCTATCAAGCTCCAAAGCACCGCGTATACCGATATAACAACGGCAAAGAGTGATACGAAGAGGACTATCCATATCGGAGAACCGACTGCGATGAGCGTTATCTCCCACCAAGTCATGCTTCTTTTCGGTTTCATTCGCTCCTTTACGAGCTTTGTAAGGGGAGTGTCCGCGAGTATTGAGGCAACTATCTCGTCGATGCTGCCGAGATCCGCAACCGCTTCCTCCTCGGAGAGGCCCGATTCTATTCTGTCATCTATCGTTTCGCTGTAAAAGGCAATGCGCTCCTCCAGATCTTTTTCCGGAAGTCCACACAGCTTTATAGCAAGCCTATCGAGAAATTCCCGTTTGTTCATTTTCTGTCCTCCCTCGTTACAAATTGATATATCGTCATTACTTCTTTCCATTCTTCCTTGAATTCTTCGATGCGCGAGTGCCCCGCGTCTGTAATGTGATAGTATTTTCTGAGCCTCCCGTTGTGTTCTGCGCTGCGCACCGTGAGCATATTTGCACTCTCAAGTCGCTTGAGTATGGTGTACAGCGTGGATTCGGATAGGGGGGTGTAGGGCTCAAGGTCCTTTATTATCTTATAGCCGTAGGATTCTTCGTCTTTTATGGCGGAGAGAACGCAAACGTCTAAAATTCCTCTTTTTAACTGAGCGTCCATAACAATACCTCTCTTTCTGATATACATCATATCACGAGGTATTGCTTTTGTCAATGGATTTTTGAAAAAAATTAAAATTTTTTAAAAAATGGAGGGATATAGCAGCATTTACAGAAATAAAACACAACAAGAATTTAGTTAAATAAAGCGAAATGTGTTGACAAAAGAAAAAAGATGTGATATACTACAATGTATAATTCTATTGTTAAAATGAAATAAAAGTGGTTTTTTGGTGCTTTTTTGCACTTTTTGCCACTCAAGAAAGGACTGTTCTCTTTATTATGAATTCCAAAACTATGCTCTACATAGTCAAGCGAATATTACTTGCTATACTGACGGTATGGGTGGTTATCACGGTAACCTTCTTCGTTATGCACGCTGTGCCCGGAGGCCCCTTCCTCGGTGAAAAAGCTCTCACAGAGCAGGCTATGGCAGCACTCAATGAAAAATACGGTCTCGACAAGCCCTTGTTCGAGCAGTACACTACATATTTGAAGGATATCGTAACCGATTTTGATTTCGGTCCCTCCCTCAAGCAGAGAGGTAGAGAGGTTATCGATATAATCGCTGACGGTATGAAGACTTCCGCAAAGCTCGGTGTTATTGCGGCAAGCTCGGCTCTTGTTATCGGCGTGGTTCTCGGTTCTGTTGCGGCGCTCCGCCGTAACAAGTTTATCGACCGTGTTATCATGGTCATCACCACGGCGTTTGTTTCGATGCCTTCCTTTATTATGGGATCGATATTACTGCTTGTGTTTGCGGTAAAGCTACAAGTACTACCCGCAAATGGAGAGACCGCGGCGGGACTTGTCCTTCCTATTATAACACTCGCGCTTTATCCGACCGCGTATATCACGCGTCTTACCCGTTCTTCTATGCTTGACGTTCTCGGACAGGACTACATCAGAACCGCAAAGGCGAAAGGTGTGTCCGCTCCCAAGATCATCTTCGGTCACGCGCTGAAGAACTCCCTTATCCCCGTTATCACATACTTTGGTCCTATGCTTGCGTACATCGTTACAGGCTCTCTTGTTGTTGAGCAGATCTTTGCCGTCCCCGGAATCGGACGCGCCTTCGTCAGCAGCATAACAAACCGTGACTATCCGCTTATCATGGGTACAACTATAATTCTGTCCGCGTTGATCGTTATCATGAACCTTATCGGTGACATACTCTATAAGGTAGTCGATCCTCGTATAAATCTTGAGTAAAGGAGAGCAGTAAGTAAAATGAAGAAGAAAAACCCTTTTTCCTTTCACGTTGACGTAGATTCTTTTCTGCCTGCAACAGAAGCAGATAAAGAATATATGGTTCAGATGCGTCCGCCCTCCACATTCTTCAAGGACGGAGTTAAGCGACTTCTCAAAAACAAGGTCGCAACAGTAAGCTTTTTCGTTATTGTCATCCTTACACTTTCCTGCATAATCCTTCCTATGGTATGGCCCTACGGCTATGACCAGATGCTTGGAATGAACCCCAAGACGGGAAAGATGGACTCTTCCTATAACAACCTCGCGCCCTTTGAGTATTCGGATGCCGAGGGTGTTAAGATGTTTGGTACAGCAAATATCCACGAGATATTAGTATCCAAAGAACTTACAGATGAAGAGTATAATGCTAAGGCAAAGGTGTTCGCAGAATCTCTTTATAATAAATATGAGGGAAGCGGAAAAACAGAGGCTGATTTTATAGCTCTCTCAAATGAGACTTCTGAGGAACTGACCATAGATTACAAAAAGCGAGACGGCGTAAAGAACATAAGCTACTCAAAGGCAAAGGCTGTGGCTTCTTGGCTTTGGGAAATGGATGGTTCAAAATCCGTACGTAACGCAGGAGACGTTGCCCTTATAGAGGGTGATGACGGATATCACCTTGTTTTCTTCCGCGGTTATGAGGGAGAGACAGAAAAGGTATTCCCCCATGTTTTCGGAACAGATTCGCACGGTCGTGATTACCTCATCCGTGTCGTTTACGGTATGAGAGTATCTCTCGCTGTCGGTCTTTTTGCAAGTATCATAGTTCTTATTCTCGGTATGCTTATCGGCGCTATCGCAGGTTACTGCGGCGGTGTTGTTGACCTTGTCATCATGCGTATCGTTGATATCATTTACGCGCTTCCGGATATGCTTATGGTCATCTTGCTTGCTTCTGTTATGAAGCTGCTTCTCGGGGACGTCATCGAAGGAACTGTTCTTGAAAAGATAGGAAGCAATATTATAAGCTTGTTTATAGTATTCGGACTTCTTTACTGGGTATCTATGTCCCGTCTTATCCGCGGACAGATACTCTCACTTCGTGAGCAGGAGTACGTACTCTCCGCTCGCGCATCCGGTGCTAAGAGCGGCTGGATAATCCGCAAGCACCTCGTTCCCAACTGTATCAGTGTTATTATCATTTCCACAGCACTTCAGATACCCAGCGCGATTTTTACAGAGAGCTATCTCTCCTTCCTCGGTCTCGGCGTAAACGCTCCGATGCCTTCTCTCGGATCTCTCGCATCCGACGCGCTCAACGGTATCTCCTCGTATCCCTACCGTCTGATAATTCCCGCGATCGTTATCTCGCTGATAGTACTTTCGCTCAATCTCTTTGGCGACGGTCTCCGCGATGCGTTCGACCCCAAGCTCAACGGTTAAGAAAGGACGGTAAGAAAAAATGGCTTTACTTGAAGTTAGAAATTTACAGACGTCTTTCTTTACCGACGCAGGTGAGGTTCGTGCCGTAAACGGTATCTCCTTCAACCTCGATCACGGTAAAGTACTTGGAATCGTGGGTGAGTCGGGCTCGGGAAAATCCGTAACCGCTTACTCTATAATGCAGATCCTTGCATCTACAGCAAAGATCAAAGAAGGTTCTTCTATAAAGCTTGACGGACAGGAGCTCGTCGGCGCGGGTGAGAAGGTTATGAAGACCGTTCGCGGAAATAAGGTCTCTATAATCTTCCAGGACCCTATGACCTCTCTCAACCCGACTTATACTATAGGTCATCAGCTTATGGAAGCTATAATGCTCCACACCCCCAGAAACAGAAAGCAGGCTAAAGAGCGAGCAATAGAGATGCTTCGTCTCGTTAATATCAATGAGCCTGAAAAGAGAATGAATCAGTACCCCTACGAGTTCTCGGGCGGTATGCGTCAGCGTATAGTTATCGCGATGGCGCTTGCTTGCGAGCCTGATATCCTTATCGCCGACGAGCCTACGACCGCTCTTGACGTTACCATTCAGGCACAGATACTCGAGCTTATGGGCTCTCTCCAGCGCGAGCTTGGAATGGCGATCATTATCATCACTCACGTCCTTCGTGTCGTTGCCCAGATGTGTGATGAGGTCATCGTTATGTACGCGGGATCTATCTGTGAGCAGGGAACTGCTGACGAGATATTCTACAACCCCCGCCATGAGTACACAAAGGGACTTATAAGATCTATTCCTACAACAACTAACGACGGAGAACCCCTCCAGCCTATTACGGGTACTCCTATCGACCTTTTGAATATGCCTGCGGGCTGTCCTTTTGCTCCCAGATGTGATGCGGCTATGAAGATATGCCTCTCTCATCCTGCAGAGCGTATGGAGATAAACTGCGATCACCACGCTACTTGCTGGATGAACGTAAAGCTTGCGGTTGAAGAGGGAAAGATCTCTCTTGACGAAAAGGAAGAAAAAGAAGCTTTGACAGAGGAGGAAACAGAAAATGAATGATTTTGAATTCCAGAATGATGCTCCCCTCGTAGAAGTCAAGGATCTAAAGCAGCACTTTAACATCAATGTCGGAATGTTCCGCACAAAGCCCCTCAAGGCTGTTGACGGCGTTTCCTTCAGCATCAACAAGGGTGAGACTCTCGGTCTTGTCGGTGAGTCCGGATGTGGAAAGACTACAGCAGGTAGAACACTTTTGCATCTTTACAAGCCTACGGCGGGTGAGATATACTATAAAGGAAAGAAGATCGAGACAAAGGAGGATATCCTTGAGTTCAGAAAGAAAGCCGCTATGGTTTTCCAGGATCCGTATTCCTCTCTTAACCCCCGTATGACAGTTGCTGATATCATTGCAGAGCCTCTTGATATCCATAAACTCTACTCCTCAAAGGAAGAGCGTCAGGAAAAGGTTCTTGAGCTTATGAACAGCGTTGGACTTAACAGTGAGCACGCATCAAGATACGCTCACGAGTTCTCCGGAGGACAGAGACAGAGAATCGGTATCGCGAGAGCGCTTGCGATAAACCCCGAGTTTATCGTTTGTGACGAGCCTGTATCCGCACTCGACGTGTCTATTCAGGCACAGGTCATCAATATGTTCGGTGAGCTCCAGGAGAAGCTCGGACTTTCCTATTTGTTTATCGCGCACGACCTTCTCGTCGTTCGTCATATAAGTGACAGAATCGCGGTCATGTACCTCGGTAAGATGGTTGAGATGGCAGACGCTGCCGAGATCTACGATCATCCGCTCCACCCCTATTCCAAGGCACTTATGTCCGCAGTTCCCGTGCCGGACCCCAAGATCGCCCGCGCAAACGTGAGAATACCTCTCGAGGGTGATATCCCCAGTCCGCTCAACGCTCCCTCGGGTTGTCCTTTCCGCACACGTTGTCCTTATGCGACAGCTCAGTGCGCAGAGGCGATGCCCGAATTCAAGGAAGTGTCTAAGGGACACTTTGTCGCTTGCCACCGTGTGGCAGAAATAAACTAATTCAGTTCTCTACTGTTCGGAGATAGAGGTGCAATGCTTTCTCCAACGTACAGAAAATATAAGGCCCAAAAAAACATAAAAAAAACGAAAGGATTTTTTACTATGAAAAAGTTTTTGGCAATCGTACTTGCTGTACTTATGCTTCTCACTATGATGGTATCCTGCGGTAAGAAGAACACCGATGATAAGGGTCCTCAGACAGAGGAAGCTGTAAAGTTCAGCAACTTCCCCACACTTACATACCTTTACAACACATCTGAAGGTCACAAGGTAATCGGTGAGTACCTCCAGTCTGCTCTCGCAAACTTCGGTATCACAATGAACCTTGAGAACCAGGAGTGGAACACATTCCTTAACACACGTAAAGATGGTAACTACTCCATCGCACGTAACGGCTGGCTCGCTGACTACAACGATCCGATATGCTTCCTCGATATGTGGACAAGTGGATCCGGTAACAACGACGTTCAGTTCGGTAAGGGTGCTCACGCAACTCTTAAGATGTACAACCTCGACCTCACAGCTTACGCTTCCGTTCTCGGAGATAAGGCTGTTAAGGTAACAAACGGCACATGGGCAGAGACATACGACGTTCTTATCTCCACAATCAAGGGTTGCACAGACAAGGACACACGTTATGCCCTTATGCACATCGCTGAGGATATGCTTATGGCTACAGGTTGTATCGTTCCTCTCTACTACTACACAGACCTTTACATGGTTGACGACAGCGTTAAGGGATTCTTCTCTAACCCTCTCGGCTACAAGTACTTCATGTACACAACAGTAGAGGGCAAGACAACTCTCGACGTATGTCTCTCCTCTGAGCCTGACACTATCGACCCCGCTCTCAACAGCGCAGTTGACGGTGCTACAATGCTCGCACACCTCTTCTCCGGTCTCGCAAAGTGGGCACAGGATTCCAATGGTAACCTCGTTATCGTTGCTGACGCTGCTACAGAGCTCGTTGAGGGTGTAAAGAACGCTGATGGAACAGTTACATACACATACACACTCAAGTCTGGTATGAAGTGGAGCAACGGCGCTGACGTTACCGCTGAGGACTTTGAGTATGCTTGGAAGAGAGCTGCTTCTGCAGAACTCGGTGCTGACTACGGCTACATGTTCGAAGTAGTTAAGGGCTACGGCACAGATGACAAGGACGGCCTCGCAGTTGAGGCTCTTGACGCTACAACTCTTCAGGTTACACTTGCTAACGAGGTATCCTACTGGAACGAGCTTCTCGCATTCCCGACATACTACCCTGTATACGCTCCTGCTGTAGAGGCAGTTGACGAAGATGGTGAGCCTATTGAATGGGCAGCTGAGCCTGAGACATATGTTTGCAACGGTGCATACACAATCTCTGCTTGGACACACAACTCTGTAATCACACTCACAAAGAACGCTAACTTCCACGGTGCTGCTGAAGTTACAATGCCCGAGATCAAGTGCCACCTTTCTGATGATGCAAACAACATGCTTGCAAACTTCAAGAACGGCACATGGCTCCTCATTGATGACGTTCCCACAAACGAGATCGCTAACCTCAAGAAGGACTACAAGGGTGAGTTCGTAATCGCTGGTCAGATCGGTACATACTATGTATGCTGGAACATCAACGAGAACATTCTTCCCGAGGGATCTACACTCACAGGCGTTGAGGCTGAAAAGGCTCAGGCTGAGATCCGTAACGCAATCTCTCTCCTCTTCGACCGTAACTACATCGTTAACGACGTAGCTCAGGGCGGACAGCTTCCCGCTTCCTCCTTCGTTGCTATGGGTATGACTGATGCAGACGGCAAGGAGTTCTACAAGAACGCAGGTAGCACAACAGACAACTTCGACGGTTACTATGATGTAAGCGAGGAAGCTTTCGAGGCTAACGTTGAGAAGGCTCTTGAGATCCTCAAGAAGTACTACAAATAATTGAAGTTAAAGAAAGAGCTGCTTATACAGCGTTGAAACTTACATTGCACTTTAACTTTGTTTTAACACATAAGTGTATGCTTTTTAACTGAAGTTTAAAGCGCGCCATCAAAAGCCCTGGCTTTTGGTGGGGCCTTTTTATTTTTCCTTTTAAGAATATCTCAAAATCCTTGACAATATGCTTTTTATGTGCTATAATACATTTAACAATTAGGTTAAATGTTAAATGAGGAGGACGAAGATGGGACTTCAAAACACCATGAAAGCGCTCTCTGATCCTATACGCCGCGAGATATTGAATCTTTTAAAGGAGGGCAGAAAGTCCGCGGGGGATATAGTTGAGCACTTTGATGTCACGGGCGCATCTATTTCGAGACATTTGTCAGTCTTGAAGGAGGCGGATCTGATAAGAGACAGGCGCGAGGGAAAATATATTTATTATGAGCTCAACGCGTCGGTTCTTGAAGAAATAATGCTTTGGATTGCAGATTTGAAAGGAGAAGAGAAGAAATGATAAAAAGAAATAAGATAAAGTTGATAATATCCTCTGTAGTAACTCTTATTCCTATGTTGATCGGATTTTTTGCGGATAAAATACTTCCCGAAAATATAGCTGTACATTGGAATCTGAGCGGTGAGGCTGACGGATTTGGAAGCCCAAAGCTTATATTTATTCTGATTCCTCTTATTCTTTTGGCAGTACATTGGCTTTGCGTGATACTCACCTCGGTCATGGATAAGGGAAATGAGCAGAATGACAAGGTTATGGGACTTGTATTTTGGATAATTCCCGTGATCTCGCTCTCCAGCTGCGGTATGGTGTTTGCTACCGCGCTTGGATACGCCTCGAAGATCGGCTTTATGGTGCTTGCGATAATTGGCGCGGCGTTTATTATAGTCGGTAACTATATGCCCAAAACCACGAGAAATCTCACTATGGGCATAAAGATAAAGTGGGCGCAGGCGAATGACGAGAACTGGCAGGCTACTCACCGCTTTGGCGGAAAGATTATGGTGGCGGCAGGCTTTGCTTGTCTTTTGGCAATGCCGCTCCCCGAAAAGATATTGCCCTTCCTCTTTATTGCAATAATACTTTGTATTGCTATTCTTCCTACGGTATATTCCTACAGATTTTATAAGCGTCAGCTTGCAGAAGGAAAGGTGACAAAGGAGGATTACGAGGCGGGATACAAAGAGATAGTTAAAAATCCCAAGCAGGCAAGAGCGGTTATTATAGTTATTTCTGTTTTGCTCGCAATTTTGCTTTTCTTCTTGATGTTCGTGGGTGAGGTGGAGACTACGGTTGGTGATGATTCTCTCACGCTTGACGCGACCTTCTGGCAGGAGACGACGATAAATTATGAGGATATCGACTCTATAGAGCTCCGCGGGGAGAAGGTCGGAGGAATAAAGGTTGGCGGATTCAATTCGGCAAAATTGCTCCTCGGCACTTTCCAGAACGAGGAGTTTGGCGTGTTCACGCGATACACGTACACAAAGAGCCAAACATCTATAGTTTTGAGAGTTGACGAGCGAGTGATAGTAATTGGCGAGAAGACAGACGAGACAACGAGAGCGCTGTATGAAGAGCTTTCTGCGAAAATAGCAAAGTGAGGCAGTATGAACGCGATTGAAACTTATGGACTTACAAAATATTACGGTAGCTCGCGTGGAATAATCGACGTGACGCTCAGCGTTAAAGCGGGGGATTTTTTCGGCTTTATCGGTCCTAACGGGGCAGGTAAGAGCACGCTTATCCGTACTCTTTTAGGACTTATTTCTCCCACTGAGGGCGGTGCCTCCGTGCTCGGCAAGGACATAATAGCGGATAAGGTAGAAATACTGAAAAGCATTGGATATCTTCCCTCAGAAGCCGCATTTTATAGCGGTATGAGGGTATCTGAGATACTCACGCTTTCGGCAAAGCTGAGGGGTGTTGACTGCAGAGAAGAGGCAAAAAAGCTCTGTGAGAGGCTTGAGCTCGACACAGGCAAAAAGGTAGAGGAGCTCTCTTTCGGAAACCGAAAAAAGGTGGGTATCGTAGCGGCTCTTCAGCATAGACCCGCGCTTTATATACTCGACGAGCCCACGAGCGGCCTCGATCCTCTGATGCAAAAGGAGTTTTACAGCATACTCTCCGAGCGAAACGAGGAGGGCGCGACGGTGTTCCTTTCCTCGCATATACTCTCCGAGATAGGACGTTATTGCAAGAGTGCGGCGGTGATCCGCGAGGGGCGTATTCTCGCCGCTGACAAGGTGGAGAATCTAGTTCATACGGGAGTTAAGCGCGTGACACTCCGAGGTGTACAGGGAGCGCCCGAGATAAGATTTGCAGAGGATATGAGAGCTGAGGGAGATACACTTAGCTTTCTTTATAGCGGTAAGCCCAAAGAGCTTCTCGGACAGCTCGAAGCACTTGAGTTTGAGGATGTGAATATCACAAATCCCGAGCTTGATGAGATATTTATGCACTACTACGTAAAGGAGGACAGCGCAAAATGACTCTTCTTTTTCATGAGATACGTCAAAACAGGCTCTCTCTTATGATCTGGAGTGCGGCAATATCCTTTATGCTGGCAGTATGCGTTTTAATTTATCCCGAGATGTCCTCGCAAATGGGGGATATCAGCACGATGTTTGCGGATATGGGCGCGTTTACGAGCGCGTTTGGTATGGATCAGCTTAATTTCGGTGAGTTTATGGGGTATTTCGGTATCGAATGCGGAAACGTGCTCGGTCTTGGAGGTGCTATATTTGCCGCGATACTTGGCGCATCGGCTCTTGCAAAGGAGGAAAAGGATAAGACCGCGGAGTTCCTTCTCACTCACCCGATCTCCCGTGAGAGGATAATCACAGAAAAGCTTTTGGCGGTATTCGCACAGGTGATTATACTGAATATATCCGTTGTTGCTGTTACCTGCCTCGCGATACTTATCGTAGGCGTGGAGGCGGATGTGGGAATTTTGGCACTCGTATTTCTCGCGTACCTTTTACTTCAGCTTGAGATAGCGGCGATCACCTTTGGTGTTTCAGCATTTATGAAACGCGGTGCGCTCGGTCTTGGACTCGGACTTGTGTTCGGTACGTATTTTATCAATATACTAGCAAATCTCACAGAGGATCTTAAGATATTCAAGTACATAACGCCCTTCGGCTATGCCGACGGCGCGCATATAATTCCCGAGGAATCTATAGAGATAAAATATCTTGCGGTCGGTATTGCGCTCACTGTGGCAGGCGTTGCCGCGGCTTATTTGAAATACAGAAAAAAGGATATAGCATAAAGAAAAAAGGCAGAGAACAAAGTTCTCTGCCTTTTGTGTTTTAACTTAACTTATGCCGCAAGTGCTTTTGCGCTTTTCTTCTTTGTGATGAACTGGAACGCTATCACAAGTGCCACCAGCGAGAGACCGATAAGGTCGGTCACAAGGCCGGGGTAGATAAGGAGAAGTCCGCCGCAAATGCTGACGATCCTCGTGTACCAGCGCATATGCGTTATAACGTATCCCTCAAGAGCCGCGGAGACCGCAAAGATTCCAACGAGTGAGGATACAACGATAAGTGCGATCTCAAATACACCGTTCGTTCCGATAAAGAGCATTGCGGGGTTGAGTGCGAACACGTAAGGAACGATAAACGCGCCAATTGCAAGCTTTGTTGCGGTGACCGCGGTCTTCATCGGGTTTGCCTGAGCTATTGCCGCGCCCGCGTAAGCCGCAAGGGCAACGGGAGGCGTTAGATCGGCAACGATTCCGAAGTAGAATACGAAGAAGTGAGCCGCGATCATCGGTACGCCCATCTGAACGAGGATAGGAGCGCAGGTCGCCGCCATAATACAGTAGTTAGCCGTGGTGGGAACGCCCATTCCAAGGACGATACAGCAGAGCATCGTGAGGAAGAGCGCGATTATGAGGTGATCTCCCGCGAAAGCAACGATACCGTTAAAGAGCATATATGCGAGACCTGTAACGCTGATAAGTCCTGCGACGATACCAGCGATACCGCAGGCAACCGCAACGGTTATCATACCCTGAGCACCTGCCGCGAGAGCCTCCCAGATCTTCTTGGGGGTAATTCTGTTCTCTTTGTTAAAGAGGCTTACCACGATCGCAACGACAATAGCGATAGCCGCCGCGTATGCGATAGACTTTGTGTTTGTACCCACGAGATATATCAGTACCATAAGGGGAAGGAGCAGATAGGTCTTTTTAAGGAGCGGAACTATGCGAGGAAGCTCCTCTTTTGTGAGACCGCGAAGACCCTCTTTCTTTGCCTCAAGGTGAACTGTGATAAACACGCCTGCAAAGTAAAGAATGGCGGGGAGAATTGCTCTTACTACGAGGTTTGAATAGGGAACTCCGATGGTCTCTGCCATAAGGAATGCGGCAGCGCCCATGATAGGAGGCATTATCTGACCGCCTGTAGAAGCGGATGCCTCCGCAGCTGCTGCAAATTCGGGCTTATAGCCCGTCTTTTTCATAAGCGGGATGGTTACAGCACCCGAGCCTACGGTGTTCGCAACCGATGAGCCGGATACCATTCCTTCAAGTGCGGAAGCGACTACGGCAACCTTTGCGGGACCACCAGAAAAGCGGCCGACGAGCGCGTTTGCGATATTTATAAAGAAATCAGCGATACCCGTTCGCTCAAGGAAAGCACCGAATATGATAAACATAACGATAAACTTTGAGCAAACGTTAACAGGTGTTGAGAGCATACCCTCCTTGGAGTAGAAGAGGATTCTTACACTTTCAACTATACGCTTAAAGAAGCTTGGGTTGTTGAGACCCCAGACGAGCGCGTAGATCAAAAGCGCGCCTGCAACGCAGAGAATGGGGAGACCAACGCTTCGGCGGCAGAGCTCTGCAAGGCAGATAATACCGACAATACCGATAATTACCTCAAGAGTTGTGATCTTATAGCGAGCGACAATATCTGTCGCGTTGAATGCAAAATATAAAAATGCGCCGGTACCAAGCACCATAAGTACGATATCGTACCAGGGCATATGGTTTTTCTTTTGCGGACCTTTCTTTGCGGGGAAAACTATGTATCCGATAAAGACGATATACGCCATGAAGGTGGTGAGGCGGAGCTCGTCAAGCCAGGTTGCAAAGAAAGTAACGTATATGCACATCAAAGAGAAGAGAGCAAGGATAGAGGTGACGACAATTTTTGGTACGCCTTCCCAGATACGGGTTGTGGATTCTTTATCGTACTTTTTCATTATCGAATCAAGATCCATAGGTTCGTTTTCTACCACAGTCTTTTTTTTCTTAAAAAGAGCCATATCAAATTCCTTTCTGAAGTATTTAAATGCGGGGATAAGAATACGGACGCGGCGATCGCTCGCTGCGTCCGCATTTCATTTTGTTATTTAAATTACTCGCTTACTACCGTGATACCTTTTTCAGCAAAGTACTTAGCCGCGCCTTTGTGGAAGGGAGCTGTCATACCGCTGGTAGCGTTTTCAAGGGAGAGCTCTGCGCCCTTAGCGTGAGCCTCTTTGATGGCGGGAATGTTATCGAATATTGCCTTTGTGATGTTGTAAACGTTTTCTTCGGATGCGGATGCGCTTACGATAAGAGTTGCCTTAACGGTAACAGTCTTTACCTCTTCGGTCTGTCCCTTGTATGTGCCTGCGGGGATAGAGTGAACTGTGTAGTAGGGGCAGCTAGCCATAAGTGTATCTGCAACTGCACCGTCGATCGGAACGAGGTATGCAGTGTTGGTTGTAAAGAGCTCTGTTATAGCGGGTGTGGGCGGTCCTGCAACGATGAATGCCGCAGCGATAGTGCCGTTCTTGAGCGCGTCTGCGGAGTCAGCGAAGGACTGGTACTGAGGATTGATATCGTCAGCGGTAAGACCAGCCGCGGTGAGCACGTCCATAGCGTTGAAGTAAACACCCGAGCCGGGAGCACCGATAGATACCTTCTTGCCTCTGAGATCAGCTACGGATTTGATAGAAGGATCTGTAGTTACAAGCTGAACAGCCTCAGCATAGAGACCGCCTATAACGCGGAAGGACTTGAGTGCGCCCTCAGCCTCGAAGGAGCGAGAGCCTGCCCAAGCGTAAGCCATAACGTCAGACTGAACGGTTGCGAGCTGATAGTTGCCGGCATCTATACCGAGAATATTAGCCTTAGAGCCGTCTGTAGAAACAACGTTTACGGTGATGCCTGAGGCATTCTTGATCTGAGAGCCGAGAATTCCGCCGTATCCGTAATATGTACCTGCTGTACCGCCGGTACCCATTGTCATAGTTCCTGCTCCTTTATTGCCACAAGCAACAAATGTCAAAAGCATCATAACGAGCAATGCTAAAGAGATGATTTTTTTCATAATTTCCCTCCAAATTTTTAGTACTTTTTCAATCACACCTTTAATTATACAACATATTACTATATATTTCAATACCCTATATGATTTTTTTGAAATTTTGAGACCTAGGGGTATGGAAGATACGCTTTGCGTTATTTTTTATCTCTCTATTGAAGAGCACTTGGTTTTATGTTATAATAAAAAAGATGTGGAAAAGCTTTGGAAAGGAGAGCCTGAATTTATGAATTTAACTAAAAAAGAATCAAAAGGGCTGCTCCTTACCATTGTCGCGCTCGCGTGGCCGACGATGCTTGAACAGCTTTTGCAGACCGCGGTACAGTACATAGACACCGCCATGGTCGGTTCGCTCGGTACGGCGGCAACGGCGGCTGTAGGCTCGACGATGACACTCAACTGGCTCATAGGCAGCACGATATCGGCTCTGGGCATCGGATTTCTCGCTTTTATCTCAAAGGCGCACGGAGCGGGGGAGTATGAAAAAGCAAGGCTTGCCGCCGCCCAGTCGGTGCTGACAGCCCTTGTTATCGGTACGTTTTTTACAGTGCTTACGCTCTCGCTCAGTCCTGTGATCCCCGTGTGGATGCAGGTGGAGGAGGATATCCGTCCGCTCGCCTCAAAATATTTCTTTATTCTCTATATGCCAATGCTCGCACGCGCGGCAACTACTATTTTCGGCACTGTTCTTCGCGCCTCGGGAGATAGCAAAACGCCTATGCGCGTTGGAGTTTTTGTAAATATAGTAAACGTTGTTCTTAATTTCTTCTTGATATACCCGACAAGACAAGTGTCGCTCTTCTCGATGAACTTTTGGATACCCGGCGCGGGTATGGGTGTTGTCGGCGCGGCGATAGCCAGCGCTATAGCCTTTGCCGTTGGCGGCATCTGTATCACGGTGGCACTTTACCGCCATTCACTTATCTCACCGCGCGGATATAGGCTTCGCCCGAATAAGCCTATCCTTCTCTCCTGCTTGCGTGTTGCCGTGCCTAACGCTATGCAGAGATTCGGCACGTCTCTTGGTTACGTCGTTTTTGCGGCTATGGTGAACTCTCTCGGAGGTGTTGCTACAGCGGCTCATACGATTGCGAACACGGTGGAATCCGCATTTTATATCCCCGGATACGGTATGCAGACAGCCGCCGCAACTCTGGCGGGAAATGCTTTGGGAGCTAGAGATGAAAAGCGGTTGAAAGATCTGTCGAGGCTGATTCTTGCGATAGAGGTAGGACTTATGCTTGTATCGGGATCGCTTCTTTTCCTCTTTGCTCCGCAAATGATGTCTATTTTTTCGGCGGATGCAGAGGTAATACTTCTTGGTGCGATAGTGCTCCGTATGGTCGCGGTGTCCGAGCCATTTTACGGCGTGTCTATCGTGATAGAGGGAATGATGCAGGGAATGGGAAAGACGGTGATGCCTCTCATCTGCAACATTTCGGGAATGTGGGGCATTCGAATCATCGGTACGTTTATCTTTACGCAGATATTTGATTTCGGACTTGTCGGTGCGTGGGCGTGTATGATCGCGCACAACCTTGCGCTGTTTTGTATGTTCGCCTTTTATTACGCAAGCGGACGCTTTAACCCTTTGAAAAAAGCAAAAAAAGATAGAGAAAAAGCACCTGCGCGGTAAGGCACAGGTGCTTTTTATAATATTTAAGTTATGAAGGCTCGCGCATTTGGTAAGAGCGGATGACATGCTCACCAAAAAGATGTCCGAGCTTTAGTGTGCTCATTGAATCATAGTGGCCCCAGTCGGGATCTCCCTCGGGCTCAAGGTGGACCGTCAAGCCCTCATCGATCGTAGAAAAGTATAGATTGAGCGGAGAGGCTTTTGCAAATTCAGCCTTGGCAGCATTGACTGTCGGGTAAGCGGGCTCGCAGTACGGACTGTTTGAGATGCCCGCGTCTATGAAATAAATGCCGCCGTTTTCGGCATATGGGGAAAGATCCTCTCTCAAATAGGAGACGAATCGGGTCTGATTGTCATAATAGTGCTCTGCCTTGAACTCTGTTGTATCAGACTCACCCTGCATCCAGCAGATAGCACCTATCCTTGCGTCATAGTTGCTATCTCGCAGGACATTCATATATGTTTCGGTGAATTTTAAGCAAGCCTCGTAGATCGAGCCGCGATTACCTTCCGAGAGCCAATGGTGATGCAGAGAGTATCCCGACATTGAATATTTTAAGATCACTATCGTCTCACCGGGGTATTCCTTGCTCAAGGTCTCTGCCATACCGACCTCTGCGCCGAAATATCCCTCCGACGTGCCACAAGTAGATGACACCTTGAGAAATTCACCGCCTGATGTGGTCTTGTGATCGTCAAGGCAATAATTTATCAGCACCGACGGAAAGCCCTCGGCATACGCTGAGTATCTCTCTGTTCCCAAGTTTTTCTCAAGATAGCTTGTTATTCCGCAGCCTGTTGCGTTGCTTTGTCCTAAGAGCAAAATAACCTTTACACGTTGACCGCCGCCGTCGGGCAGAGAGGTGGGCAGGGGGTATTCTGTGTTCATATTAAGCCAGACGGGCTCGTCTTCGGGAGCGCTGTCAACGTCTGGCTTGCAGGCCGTGAGCAACAATGCAAGTACCAATAGGAGCGCCAAGGACAATATTGATTTTTTCATACCTTTACGCCTCCTTATAGATCAGCTTTGATTCGCTTGGGGTTATTTCCCCATAATTTCAGCGGCCTTTTTGAGCATCGCGCGGATAGGAAGATCGTAGGGGCAGCGATCCTCACACGCTCCGCAGCCGATACAGTCAGATGCGGTTTGGGGAAGACTTGAATAACGCGCTACTGCCCAGTCCTTGAGGTCATAGCGGCTGAAATATCCCTCAAACAGAAATACCGCGGGGATATTGATACCTACGGTGCAGGGCGCACAGTAATTACAGCGGCGGCAGAAGTTAGTGCCGAGATCCTCTTTGATCTTGGCTATCTTTTTCTGCTCATCGTCGGTCAGTGCGGTTGTATCGGCGGCTGCCGCCACGTTCTGCGCGATCTCAGAAGTGTCTGCCATGCCGGGAATCACCACGCTCACCGCGGGGTTAGAGAGGATAAAGCGCAGGGCAAGTGAGGCATTCTCAATAGCACCGCCCGCCAAAGGCTTCATACAGATAAATCCGATATTCTTTTCTTGGCACTTTGCGATAAGCGCCTCGCCCTGAGTTTCCACGATGTTGTAGGGGAACATTATAGTTTCTACCCACGGAAGCTCTACCGCAACCTTAAAGAGGTCTACAGAGTGGAGCGTGATGCCGATATGCCCGATCTTGCCGGAGGCTTTTGCCTCAAGGAGCGCTTCAAGTGCGCCACCCTTTGCTGTTACCGTCTCAAGATCCTTTGCACCGGGGTTATGTATCTGATAGAGGTCGATATAGCTTGTGCGAAGGTTTTTAAGGCTTATGTCTATGTCCTTTGCCATAGTCTCTTTTGTGCGGGACATACTTTTTGTGGCAAGCACAAATCGGTCTCTGACACCATCGAGCGCATAGCCGAGATACTCCTCGCTTACGGTGTATCCGCGAGCGGTGTCTATGAAATTAACGCCTGCCTCGATAAGCTCGCCGATAAGGGCCTTCGTGCCCTCAGCGTCGATCTTTTGTATCGGAATGCCGCCAAGACCGAGGCGAGAGATGTTGAGGTTTGTTTTTCCTAAAAGTCTGTATTCCAAAGTCTTGCTCCTTTGAGTGGATTTTGTTTCTGTATGAGGTAATTATAGCACAAACGCGAAGGAGTTGCAAGGGGAAAATAAAACTTGTGGGGCGGGGTGGCGAAGCGGCGTGTCCTAGCCGCGGTGAGGACGGCGACGGTATGCTTGAACCTCACGGTCTTGCTAAATTTTCTGCGGAAAATTTAGCTTCGGTCACCTCGCGACTCTGACAGTCCACCGGACTGTCATTCACCACCGCTCGGCCGCTCACTTAGCTCGCTACCTCCGAGTCATTCGCCCGTCGGGCTCATAACCCTGCGCCGTGAGATACAAACACCACAAGCAAAAAGAAAAACCACCCATTAGGGTGGTTTTCTTTTTGGTTGCGGAGGTGGGATTTGAACCTCACGACCTCCGGGTTATGAGCCCGACGAGCTACCAAGCTGCTCTACTCCGCGATATTGATTTTTTCGGTTACCGTTGTGGTGCCGGTGACCGGGGTCGAACCGGTACGATACTCTCGTATCACGGGATTTTAAGTCCCGGGCGTCTGCCTATTCCGCCACACCGGCAAATAGTTTGCCAAGGACTGTTTCTTCCGTTAGCATTATTCATTATACCACACCTGTTTTTTTATGTCAAGCATTTTTTTGTTTTTCTTTAAAAGTTTTTTGAGGCGGTATCTTTTTCCGATTTTTTCGCTGTTAAAAGTTTATGCCGAAACGGCGATTTTAATTCCAAAAAAGAACTGAAATTTTTGCAATTTTTCCGCCTTTGTGCATAAGGTAGAAAATCGCCTTTTTGCGTTTTTCCACTTGACAGATTTTTATGAAAAGTTTTCCACAGCCCCACTTTGCGCAAACCCTTGCAAACACAAGCTTTTTTGAGTTTTCCACAGTTTCCACAGCTTTTTCCACAGTTTTGCACAGGCCTGTCGAAAAATCCCGAAGATGTCTATTTTGCATAAAATCATCAAAAAAATAATTCATTTTGCCAAAAAATGGGCACTTTTTTGTTCAAAGTGGTGGAAATGAACACTTTTGGGTAAAAATCCGTTTTTTCGGATTTTTATTCCCAAAGCTTTGTTTTTGCCGCGCTTTAAAGTTTTCCACAAATGCCGAAAATGCCTGTGGAAAACTCGAAAAAAGCCCGAAACAAAAGGCTCTCCGCAAAACTCGCGGAGAGCCTTTTTCTAATAATTATTCAGCCTTACTTAAGAGCGATAGCTTCCTTAGCCTTAGCAACGAGATTTGCGGGTGTAAGACCGTACATCTCAAGCAGAGGCGGAACCTTGCCGGAGTGACCGAAAACGTCGTTTGTACCAACTCTGAGGACGGGAACAGGGCATGCCTCGCATACAGCCTCTGCAACAGCAGAGCCGAGACCGCCGATGATGTTGTGCTCCTCTGCGGTAACGATAGCGCCCGTCTCACGAGCCGCCTCGACGATGATATCCTTATCGAGAGGCTTGATAGTGTGTATGTTGATAACTCTAGCGGAGATACCATCAGCCTCGAGCTGTTTTGCAGCCTCGAGAGCCATATTTACCATGATACCTGTAGCAACGATGGTAACGTCCTTACCGTCAGCCATCTTAACGCCCTTGCCAAGCTCAAACTTTGCGTCTGCATCGTTGATCACCGGAACAGCCATACGTCCAAATCTGAGATATACGGGGCCGTCTATCTTGAGAGCTGCCTCAACAGCTGCCTTTGCCTCAACAGCGTCAGCGGGGTTGATGATGGTCATGCCGGGGATAGTACGCATAAGAGCGATATCCTCGAGGCACTGGTGGGTAGCGCCGTCCTCACCGACAGTGATACCTGCGTGAGTTGCGCCGATCTTTACGTTGAGGTGGGGGTAACCAACAGAGTTACGGATCTGCTCGAAAGCTCTTCCTGCCGCGAACATTGCGAAGGAGGATGCGAATACGGGCTTGCCTGTTGTTGCGATACCTGCCGCAACGCTTATCATATTGCCCTCAGCGATTCCGCAGTTGAAGAATCTCTCGGGGAACTTTTTCTTGAATGTACCTGTCTTTGTTGCTGCCGCAAGGTCTGCGTCAAGAACAACGAAATCATACTTTTCGCCAAGCTCTGCCAAAGCATTGCCGTAGGCTTCTCTTGTAGCTATTTTATCTGCCATTATCTTTTCCTCCTTAAAGCGATGCCTTGATCTCTGCTACAGCTGCAGCGTACTGATCTGCGTTGGGAGCTGTTCCGTGCCAGCCCACCTGATTTTCCATGAAGGAAACGCCCTTACCCTTAGAGGTATTAGCGATGATCACAGTGGG